>JBNJFE010000016.1:0-24852 GCA_051746505.1 Campylobacterota bacterium | reverse complement strand
AGTTTGCACTGCTGCAAGGCGTCAGCGGCAGCGGGAAATCAACCCTTCTTGCACTGATTGCGGGATTTGAAAAACCAAGCAGCGGGGCGGTGTATATCGCAGATGATCCTATCTCAAAGCTGCCCGATCTGCACCAAAGCAGGCTGCGAAACGCCCATATCGGTTTTGTTTTTCAAGCGTATGAACTCTTTGAAGATCTCACTGTTTATGACAACGTTTTTACCCCCACCGTGGTGTATCCGGGCAGCTACGCTCAGGGCCAAAAGCGTATCGCAGAGGCGATGCAAAGCGCGGGGATCGATCATAAGGCCAAAGAGCTTGTCAAAAACCTCTCAGGCGGCGAGAAACAGCGCTGCGCCATCGCGCGGGCGCTGGTCAATGACCCCGAAATTATTATCTGTGACGAACCCACGGCCAACCTGGACCATGCAAATTCGCTTGTTTTGCTACAACTGCTGCAAAGGCTTAAAAACCGGGGTAAAACAATCCTGGTAGCCACGCATGATCCGCTCTTTGGTAAGTGTGACGCTGTTGACAGCATCTTTGCCATGGATTCAGGAAGGCTGAAACGGTAATGATTGAAGCAAAGATACTGGCTGACAATAATGTTTTAATTTACCTTTTTTTACAGGGCCTTATGGTGGTTGCTACCGTATACGCACTGTTTTTTGCGCTGAAGATTGTGCGCTTCTGGGATTTTTCGCAAACGTCGCAGCGCCAGTACGGTCTTGAAAAGCGCTCCTATCTGCTTGGTGCGGTGATTGTTTTTATCGTCTTGCTCAAACTGGTTTCGTATGTTTTTTTCGCGTATACGATCAACGGGCTTTCGGCACTGATTCCGGGCGCGATGTGTGCTGCCGGGGTAATAGAATCGTATGACCGTGCCCGAGTGCTGCTGGCTATCAAACTGTTCAGTCTCCTGCTTGGGGGATTGTGGATCGTGTTTAACCGCTATGACCTCAGCCGTCGCGATTATCCGCTGATGCGACAAAAAAGCGCGCTGTTTGTGTTTTTTGCCGCGGTGGTGCTTGTTGAGGGCGGGTTTGATCTTGCGTTTTTTTCTTCGCTGAGTACGGCCGAACCGGTTTCGTGCTGCACCGATATCTACGGTGCCAGCGGAAGCAGTGATCTGCCTTTTGGGATGGATGTGCGCTCGCTGTTGATCGGGTTTTATTTATCGGCGGTGCTGACCGTGGCCGCATCCATGCAAAAAAACGCGCCGGTGCTATTTATGGCCGGGACACTGTTTTTGGTTTTTAGCTATTACTCGGTAGTGCAGTTTTTTGGCACCTATATCTACCAGGAACCCACGCACAAATGCCCCTTTTGTATGCTCCAAAAGGAGTATCACTCTATCGGCTATCTTATCTGGGGTACGCTTTTTGCGGCTGTTTTCAGCGCGCTTGGTACGTGGGTTTTGCAGCTTTTTACCGGCCAAAAGCCCCGCAGACTTTACAGGGCCGCCGCGCTGCTGACGCTGGCTTTTACGCTGCTTTGCAGCTATTTTGTGGTATCATATTATATTATCAACGGAGTGTTTTTATAATATGAAAAAAATAATATTGCAGGTTGTTACCGTAGGTCTGCTGCTTGCCGTGATCGGTCTCATCGTCATTTCCATGGCCCAAAAACAGCAGATGGTGGTGACCAAAGAGGGCAATACCGCCCAAAAACCGCTGCCGATTAAGCTGGGCAGTTATCAAGACAGCGACTGCGGGATGATCATTGAAGATTTGACCTACGCATCGCAAGTCATAGCCCCGGGCGGGCGGACCTGGTTTTTTCACGACCACGGCGGCATGGCCCACTGGCTGGAAAACAAAGAGTTTGCAAAAGATGCGGTTATCTGGGTTTATACCAAAGATACAAAGCGCTGGATAGACGGAAAAGAGGCGTGGTACTCGCTTACTGACGATACGCCGATGAATTACGGCTTTGGCGCGTATGAACACAAACAAGAAGGGTTTGTCGATTTTGCAACGATGCAGCGGCGGATGCTGCAGGGGCGGACTCTGAACAATCCCAAAGTAAAAAGGCAGCTGCTTGGAAGCGATTAATCTTGTCTCAATCATCACTATTGCGTTTTTAGGTTCTTTTGGTCACTGTATCGGCATGTGCGGGGGGATCGTGATCGCGTATTCCAGTACCAAGGTGCAGTCAAAGTGGAATAAAACCGCTCAAAGCGTCGCTCACCTGCTGTACTCTCTTGGCCGGGTGGTGACGTATGGTTTTTTGGGTGCGATCTTTGGCTTTTTGGGAGGCGTGGCTACTCTTAGCCGCGAAGCCAGCGGAACGCTTTTGATCCTTGCTGCGCTAGCGATGATCTTAGCGGGGCTGTCGCTTGCTGGTAAGATCAAGTTTTTAACCGCCATTGAACACTCGTTTTCCAAAAACGCGTGGTACCAGCGAAACTTTAAAAAGCTGCTGCATTCCAATTCACTGTTTTCTTTTTTCCTGCTTGGCATGTTAAACGGCTTGCTGCCGTGTGGCTTTGTCTACTTTTTTGCCATTACCGCCGCCAGTACGGCCAGCCCTTTGTGGGGAGCTGTGGTGATGGTCATTTTTGGTCTCAGCACCATTCCCGCCCTTTTTTCGCTTGGCTTTTTTGTGGGCTGGTTTAACAAAAGCAGCTTTCGAAGCGTCATGGTTAAACTCGCCGCCATCGCCGTGATCGGATACGGGGTGTATACGGGGTATGAGGGGATTGAATACTTTTTTGACGATACAAAGACGATTTTAAACTGCCATGAATGAGATCACCATAGCGTTTTTGGAAGATGATACGCTCTTTGCCGGGAGTTTACAAGAGTTTTTGGAAGATGCGGGCTTTAGTGTTACCCACGCCGCTACCGGGCAAAAGCTGCTTGATATTACCTTTGCCGGGCATTTTGATCTGTACCTGCTTGATATCAACCTGCCTGACTGCCAGGGCAGCAGCCTGCTAAAAGAACTTCGCGGCGCGGGCGACGATACGCCCGCGATCTTTCTGACTTCGTACAAAGATAAAGAAATGCTGCAGCAAGCCTTTGTCTGCGGCGGAGATGATTATATAAAAAAGCCCGTGGACCTGGATGAACTGCTGCTTCGTATCGAAGCGGTGCTCAAACGAAGCGGCCGGCTCTCAGCCGAGAGGATTACGCTTTGTGAGGGCGTGGTTTATGACACACAAAAACAGTTGATTTTTCAGGATAACAGGCAGTTGCAGCTGCCAAGCAAGGTATTGGGGCTTTTGGATCTGTTTTTGGACAACAAAGGCGTCATCGTGACCAAAGAGATGATCAGCAGCCGCCTGTGGGACGGGGAAGACTTTAGCGAAGGTTCGCTTCGCGTGTATGTCAACAAACTGAAAAAACTGCTGCCAGAAGGCAGTATCGAAAACATCAAAGGGGTGGGATACCGTTTTGCAGAAGGGACGTAATTTTTATATGGGCTTGCTGCTGCTGATCGTGGCGGTAGTGATCCTGGCCGTGCTTTTTGTCAACTATTTTCTGGTCACGCGCTTTGGTTTTACCCAGCAAAACTTTATCTTTATTACCGCGTTTTTGCTGCTGTTTGGACTGAGTCTGTTCTGGTTTTTATCTTTAAGCGTGTTTGAACATATGTATGAGGGCGAGGGCAATCTCAAACAGATGCTGCAAAAAACCCTGCATGAACTCAACACACCCGTCTCCACCATCCAGATTAATGCCAAGATGCTGGGACGAAAGCTTGATGATGACAAGAGTCTGCAAAAGCTGGGCCGTATCCAGCAGGCAAGCAGCGATCTGCTGGGATTGTATGACCAGATGGAATACGCGATCAAAAAGCAGGTGCAATCGGTGGAGACAGAACATTTTGACCTGTGTGACATTGTGGATCAAAGCATTGAAAGGTTTGCCGATGTCAGGGGAGATATCCGTATCTTCAACGAAATATCCAGGCACAGCTATCTGCAAACGGATAAACAGGGCTTTGCCCAGGTTATTGACAATCTGCTCTCAAACGCGATCAAGTACAACACGTCCGCAGGCAGCGTCGTATTTGCCATGGAGGGCAGTAAACTCACAGTCAGCGACACCGGCAGGGGGATCGATACCAAAAACCTGTTTGTCGTATTTGACAGTTACTACCAGGAAGACAGCAGCGCCAAAGGTTTTGGCATGGGGCTTGCGGTTGTCAAGGCGTTTTGTGATAAACACAAAATTTCGATTCATATCGATTCCCGAGAGGGTCGGGGCAGCCGTTTTATTCTTGATTTGAAGCAGGTTTTGTATAAAGGGCGTGAGAAATTTTAATTAATAAAAAAGTTTAAATACTGTAAAATTAAAAAAAAATAAAGGGACGATATGATTGATAGCAATAACTTTAAATCATTTTTGATAAAAAGTTTACGATTGGAAGATATAGAACCCGAAGAAATCGGCGATAAAGATCCTTTGTTCGGTGATGAGGGATTGGGGTTGGATTCGGTCGATTCAATCGAGTTGGTATTGGCTATCGATAAGGAATACGGTGTAAAGATCAATGATTCAAAGGAGTATGATACTATTTTTGCTTCCATTGAAAGCCTGCTAGAGTATATTAATGCACATAAAAAATAGGGTATATGTCCACTCCTATTCCTGCGTAGCCGCAGGCGGACTCAGCTGCGACGGGCTCCTTGATGCCATACGCAGCCACGACAGTCCCATTGCAACAGATACACGGTACGCTTATGGGCAAAAAGCTGCTATCGGATTGATCGATAATGAAAAAAGCTTCCGACGCAATATGCTTGATGCGCTGGATGAGGTGATGGTCAAAGACAGGCTTACAGCAGACAATACGCTTTTGGTGATCGGCTCTTCGGTCGGCGGGATTTATATCAGCGAATCAACCTTTTTCAAAGACGGCTCCTATGACAACATCGACCCGCAGATGCACCACATCCAAACCCTGTCCAATATGGTCGCTCAAAATTATAATTTTAAACGCTCTATCTCCTTTTCAACGGCGTGTACCTCCAGCGCGAATGCACTGGGATACGCGCATGAGGTGATCGCCAAGGGGATTTATGAGGACGTGGTCGTTCTGGGGGCGGATGCGATTTCGCATACAACCGTCAACGGTTTTGCCGCACTGGGGGTTTTGTCCGGGCGTACCTGCCTGCCGTTTGACCGTGAGCGTACGGGTATGAATGTCAGTGAAGCGGTGGCGGTTTTACATCTTTCAAACCGTTGCGGCGACAAACGGCTTTGCGGGGTGGGGTACAGCAGTGACGCCCACCATATCACCCATCCCCACCCCGAGGGCAAAGGAGCGGTGAAAGCGATGCGAAACGCCCTGGATCAAGCCGGGATTCAGGCTGCTGATATAGGTTATATCAACGCCCACGGAACGGGAACGCTGGCAAACGACGCTTCGGAAGCAAAAGCGATAGCCAAGATGTTTGCAAAAACCCCGGTAAGTTCAACCAAGTCCGTAACCGGACACAGCCTCGGTGCGGCGGGCGCCTTGGAAGCGATTATTACGCTAGAAGCTTTGCGCGCCCAGCTTATTTTGCCCAATACCCACCTTCGGCAGCCCCAGCACCAAACGCTGCATCTGCCCACGCGGCAGTACGGCAGCCGCTTTCAATACGCCATGAGCAATTCGTTTGCTTTTGGCGGCAATAATACCAGCCTCGTATTAGGACTCGGCGATGAAAGTTAACGTAACAATTATTGACGCTGCAAAGATATACGCACAGGATACTCCCGGTGATCTCAACATGAAACAGTTGGTGCCCAAAATGCTGCTGCGGCGGCGTTTGACGGATTTGGCAAAATTGAGTGTCGCGCTGTGCGATGCGGTCGGTTTTACGGGGGGAAGGATCGTATACGGCAGCGCGTACGGGGAACTTGCGCCTACGGCCAGGATGCTCAATGATATGTATGCCCACAATGCGATGAGTCCCACCGATTTTCAAAATTCGGTATACAATACGGCAATTTCCTACCTCTCCCTGCTGCAGCAAAACAGAGAAGAACTTGTCACCGTTTCAAGCGGAGATGAGACTTCGGATGCAATTTTGCACGTGGGGGGAACAAAAGCGCTTGACGGGGACGAAATCCTGCTTTTGGGGGCAGAAGCGATCAATATCGAAGGAATTGAAACACGAAATACCTGTACTTCCTACCTGCAAAGCGCCGTGGCGCTGCGGGTGCGGGCAAGCAGTGAAAAAAGTGATATTGACTGGGATGAGTACGCCGCTAAAGATTGGAAAGAGTTTATCCCTTCGCTGCGAAAAATGTTCTTTCTGGCCCGTCAGTTTGAACAAGGGAAAAAAACCTTTGAGGTGCTGCTGTGATCGATATCCCCCATCTGCCTCCGGTCCGGTTTGCCAAAGAGGTCAAAAAGGTTGTTGATGATGACTGTATCGTCGTGTCCTGCGAATTCAACGGGATTGCGCAAATTGCAGAGTTGACAGAAGCCGCGGCACAGGCCAGCGCCGGTTTCAGTGAAGAGAAAAACCAAAAAGGGTTTTTGATCCAGGTCAGGGATGCCTGTATTACAGCAGATATTGAAAGTTCCAAGCTGGATGTTATGCTGCGCGTACTGGTTAATACGGGCAAGACGGCGCAATTTGAGTTTTTGTTTTTTCATGAACACACGCCGGGGGCCAAACCCGTGGCAGGGGGCTTGTTTACCGTGTACAAAGAGTAAGCGCTAGGCTTGCGGGCTCGCGTCGATAAGAGATACCAGGGTATCGATCTTGTCTTTTGGGTCTTTGACAAAATAGTTTTGCTCATCCCATACATATCCCGACAGGATACTGGCTATTGACCGTTCAACGGTGTCTTGCTTCTTTTTGGAAAAAAAGATTTTTTGCAGTCTGCCGTCATACCAGGCGTAGACAAACTGGCGGAACACTTCGATACCTTTGAGCATATATTCTTCATAATCTTTCTGCCAGTTTGGATTTTTTCCCTGCAGTTGCAAATCGATCATCTTGGCCACTACGTTTGAAGATTCCAGGGCAAGCGTGACACCCGAAGAAAACACAGGATCCAAAAACTCCGTAGCGTTTCCGCACAGGGCGTAACCTTTGCCATACAGCTGCTTTATCCCGCTGGAGTATCCATCGATTCGCTGGACGCTGTTTAATTTTTCCGCTTTTGCGAATTTTTCCTTGAGATAGGGATGGTTGGCCACGATACGATCTAAAAAAGCTTCCTGGCTTAGCCCCGAAGCTTTAAAATCTTCATCCTCGCACACGACGCCAAAGGAGGTCGTGTTATCACTAAAGGGAATCACCCACAGCCAAACCTTGTTCTTATCTCCGATAACGATATCAATAAACCCCTCTTCAAACCCCTCTCTTCGAAACTCTCCTGATACACGGGTAAAAATCGCATTTCTGTGTCGTAAATCAGAAGGGGCATCTAAATGAAGCAGCCTTGGCAGTACCCTGCCGTAACCGCTTGCATCCAGAACAAATCCTGCCTGGTAATGCACGGTGTCGCCGTTTTCATCTTGGGCCGTAACGATATTTTCATCCTGGTCGTATCCGGTAACGGTGATGCCGTGGCGGACATCAGCCCCGAGTTCACGCGCTTTGTCAAGCAAAACCGTATCAAACTCTTCTCTTTTGACTTGAAAGGTGGTTCCGTGTTTCTGTCCCAGGTTTTTTTGAAAATCCACCTTGATCTCTTCTTTGTCGGGGGTGATAAAAAAAGCGCCGCCTTTGACCATGTACCCTTGTTTTTGCACGGTTTCAAGAAGATTGTTTTCCTCTAAGACCCGGTTGCACATAGGCAGCAGGGATTCGCCGATAACAAAACGGGGGAAATGCTCTTTTTCCAAAACGACAACGTCATACCCCTTTTGCCGCAAAGAAGAAGCCGCTACCGATCCGCTGGGTCCCCCGCCTATTATCAAAACATCAGTTTGTGTCATAAAGATACCTTTAAGTTGTTGTGGTAACGGTATTATATAATGAATTTACTTTTAATCTAAAACCTTTGTGTTATAATTGCGTTAAAAATTAGGAGCGGCGGGGTTTGAAAACGATATATCAGATAATGCATAAACAGCAACAGGACAATAACAACGAATATACGCTTGCGTTTGCTGATGCATCACATCCGGTTTTTCAAGCCCATTTTCCCTCTTACCCGCTTTTGCCCGGGTATTTACAGATAGATATCGCCGCGCATCTGCTGCAGCAAGAGATTGCGACCATCCATTACGCAAAATTCAGCAAGCCCATTTTTCCCCGGGATGAGGTCGTGTTTGTTATCAAGGAAAAAGCAAAACGGTTTTTCGTAACCACATATAAAGACAACAGTAAATGCGCGGAGTTTTCCATTGCCTGATACCGCCGTCGTTATTCCCACCTACAATAACCAGCAAACCATCCAGGATATCGTCGATTCGGTCCTGTCCCGGGGGATGCAGCCGATTGTGGTTGATGACGGAAGCACTCCGGCGGTACAAAACGTATTAAACGCCGATGAAACAGTCGTTACCGTACGCCATGCGCATAACAGGGGCAAAGGCCAGGCGATCGTAAGCGGCGCCAAAAAGGCGAAAGAGCTTGGCTACACGCAGTTTGTGAGCATGGATGCCGACGGGCAGCATTTAGCCGCAGAGATCGACAAACTGCTGCAGGCCCAGACATCGCAGGGGTGTATCGTCATCGGTGTGCGCAATTTCGCTATTGAAAATATTCCGATCAAGTCCAAACTGGGCAAATATGTGCACAACGTCTGTATCTATCTCAACAGCGGCTTTAAAATCAAAGACTCCCTGAGCGGATTTCGGCTTTATCCTGTGGATATTTTGCGCCTGCCTCTGCGGCAAAAGGGTTTTGATTTTGAAATCGAAGTGTTGATGAAACATTTGTACAGGCAGGGTGCCGTGACCCAGACAAGCGTTGCTTGTTATTATCCTCTTCCTCAGGAGCGGGTAAGCCACTTTGATAATTATAAGGATACGATCGCTTTGTTCAAACTGCACGGGCGGTTTTTTCTGCGAAAAATCACGGGTTATAAAGAGGGGTAAATGTTTGCGAAGCAGCGAGTAAGCGGTTTTGTCGTGAGAATATTGTATCGTATGTTTCAACTGCTTGGCTATAAAGCGGTGTATTTTTCGCTTTATCCTGTCGTGGCGTATTATTTTCTTTTTGCCAAAGACGTAAAAAAGGCGCTCAAGATATTTTATGAAAATATCGAAGAACCTTTCAACAACAGGATTTATTTTCGCCATCTTTTTCTCTACGCGGTAACAATGAGCGACCGTTTTATCTCCAAAACGCATCCGCACCTGTACCGTTTTGAAAATTTCCAGCGGGGTCTAAATACCACGGTGATGAAACAGGGCGCGATCATAGCAAGCACCCATTTTGGCGGCTGGGCGGCCGCGACAAACCATTTTTCATATGATGATATCAAAGTCCATGCGGTGATGAACGAATCGATGCTGCAGCAGACGCAGAATTTTTACAAATCGCTTGATAAAAACAATGAGGAACTTGTAGAAATCATTGATATTTCAAAAGGGATGCAGGGGTCGCTGCAGATTGCGAACGCTTTGCTGCATAACGAGTGCGTAGCCATGATGGCAGACCGTGCGTACAGGCAACGAGATCTTATAGCGCATACATTTTTTAAAAAAGAAGCATATTTCAACAAAAGCCCTTTTTCCATAGCCTACAAAGCGGATAAACCGGTCGTTGCGTATCTGTTTGCTTTACAAGAACCCAACCGGTATGAAACATTTTCCAGAATTATCACACTGGATAAAGAGTTAGGGGAAGAGGAAGCGGTCAGAAAAGCGTTAGGCGAATATGTTTCTTTTTTAAAATATTATATAAAACGATATCCGAATCAATGGTTTAATTTTTATGATTTTTGGAGGCAAGATGGAATTAGTTATCAGTAATGAAGACGTGGATTGTCATGATATCATACACGCCACAAACGTAAGACTGAGCGACAGCGCCGCGTTTACAGAAAAAGTCGGCAAGTCTCATACGTTTTTAATGGATGAGATAGAAAACGGCCGCCCCATCTACGGGATCACCACCGGCTACGGCGCAAGCGGTAAAAATTTTATCGATGCACAGGATGTGCAAACCCTGCAGCAAAACCTTTTCCGCTTCCACGGATGCGGGATCGGCCAAAACCTTTCATATACCGTATGCAGGTATATGCTTATTATCCGTTTGGTTTCACTGAGCAAGGGAAAATCGGGGGTTTCTTACGAACTTTTGAAACGATTTGAATTACTGCTGCAAGAAGATATTATCCCCGTTGTCCCTTCGCAGGGATCTGTCGGAGCCAGCGGTGATTTGACGCCTCTTTCCTATATCGCCGCGGTAATAGCAGGCGAACGCGAAGTATACTACAAAGGCAAAATCCTTCCGGCGGGGCAAGTGTATAAACAATTAGGAATCACAGCCTATACCTTCAAACCCAAAGAAGCCCTGGCGGTCATGAACGGTACCGCAACAATGAGTGCGATCGCCCTTGAGAGTATGGAAACGTTTGAAACGCTGATGGCAAGTACTGAAAGCTATGTCGCGGCGATGTATGAACTGCTTTTGTGCGATGATACCCCCCTGGCTCCTTTTGTGCATGAAGCCAAACCGTTTGCGGGGCAGGTAGAAACGGCAAAGAATATTTACCAAAAAATACAGGGATCGTCTTTGACCCACGGCAGGGATGACCGGTATGATAAGTTTTTTGCCGACAATGATCTCAATATTCAGGATAATTATTCTCTTCGGTGCGCGCCGCAGGTTTTGGGTGTGGTACGTGATAATATGGCAATTGCCAGGCAGTGGATTCAAACCGAGATCAACGCCACCAACGACAACCCGCTCATAGACGGGGAAAACAGATTGATTTATACATCGGGAAATTTTTACGGCGGTTTTATAGCCCACGCTATGGATACGATGAAAATCGCAGCGGCAAACCTGGCCGATCTGCTTGATAAAGAGTTTGCTTTGCTGGTTGATCATAAATTCAACAGAGGTCTGGGGGAAAATCTGAAGCTAAGCAGGCAACCCTATTACCACGGCTTTAAAGCGATGCAGATTTCGATGAGTTCTTTGAGCGCGGACGTGATCAAAAACACCACGGCCGCCTCGGTGCATTCGCGGCCTACCGAGTCGCTGAACCAGGACAAAGTCAGTATGGGTACGACCGCCGCGCTGGATTTTGCGAAAATGATGCCGGATTTGACCAATATGCTCTCAATCGGGTTTATCGGTATCGCCCAGGGGGTCGATATTCGAGGCGAAGCAAACGCTTCTGCGTTTTTAAGACATAATTATGAAAAAATACGACAGTTGGTAGCCCCTTTGCATGAAGACAGAAGACTTGATATTGATATACAAAAGGTATATACTCTGATTACAGCGGGAGAGTTGCAGTGAAAAAAGTATTGGTAACGGGAGCCACGGGTGATATCGGCGAAGCAATCGTGCGGGAGTTTGCCCACAACGGGTACTTTGTCTACATACATTACGGCAAAAACGAGCACAAAGCAAAACAGTTGCAGCAAGAGATTTCTTACGGTCAAATAATAACGTTTGACATGGGTGATAAAACCGCGATCAAAGAAGCACTGCGCGATATAGACGTTGACGTACTGGTCAATAATGCCGCGATCATTCGGGATAACCTGTTTTTTTTCATGAGTGATCAAGAGTGGGAGGATGTGATCAGCGTTGATTTAAACGGGATGTTTCATGTCACAAAAGCCATAGCCGGCAAAATGATTGCCAACAAGTCCGGTTCGATTGTGAATGTCACCTCCGTTTCGGCCGTTACTGGCAATGCCGGGCAAACCAACTACAGCGCGGCCAAGGGCGGGGTTGTGGCTTTTGGCAAAGCGCTGAGCGCGGAGGTGGCACGGTACGGAATCCGTGTCAACGCGGTAGCCCCCGGTATTATTGAATCGGAAATGACAAAAGAGTTGGATATGAAAAAACTCAAAAGCCATATTCCCGCCGGCAGAATGGGAACACCGCAGGAAGTTTCCGAAGTCGTTTATTTTTTAGGCAACGGGGCGACATATATAAACGGTGCCGTAATCAACGTAAACGGAGGCATGGTACGCTAACGTGTCCGCAGCTTTAAGGAGTCGAGTTTGAAAATTGTATTACTGATATGTGCGGCCCTGTATCTGCACGGGGCTTCTTTTACGGAAGACAGGTATATCTATTCGCTGGATACGCATATGCAGGCCAAGGGGGAAATGGAGTTTAAAGACCAAGAGATCATCATGGAATATTCCAAACCCCGAAAAAAGCGGCTGCACTTTTATTCAGACCGCGTGCGCATCAAAATGCAGCAGCTTTCAGATACGACGACCGTGCAAACAAAACGGTACGAAAACCATCCGCAGTTTTTGTATATATACCTGTTGACCCAGGCTGTTTATCATGACAATTACAGCAAACTGCGGCCGGATTTTACTATCGAAGAAAAAAACGGTGTGCGGATTTTGTATCCCAGAGAAAGAGTTCAAGAGCTTTTTGAAAAGATACGGGTACAAAAAACAACACGGCACCTGCAAATAGAGATTTTTATGGAGAGTAAAGACAGGATCAGGATTGAATCGACTTTATAACCTTGCTTTGTTTGTGCTGCTGCTGGTCGGGTACTGGGGGTTTGTACAGCTGGATTTCAAAGCATCGGTACAAAGCCTGCTTCCAACCGACCAAAGCCGCCAATTATACCAACTCGCCTCAGATTTTGAACTGCAAAACATTCTCATCGTGCGCAGCGATGCAAAAAAAAAGGCGATTGCGAGCAGGGATGCACTGCTGTCGTATCCGGGTATAGAACCAAAAGCCCTGCCTTTGGCAAATGCCGCGCTCAGAGATTATATCCGTACGTACCGCTTTTATATAAATGAATATGAAAAACTGAGCCCCAAAGAGGTCAGAGAGCGGTTTGTACAACTGCATGAACGCATGATGCGCGAACCTTTTGGGCTTTCTTTGGATGCTACCGATCCTCTGGGACTTTTTCAACAGCCCGCCCTGTCCCCTGGTTACACGCTTGAAGCCGATCATGTTGTAAAAATAGGCAATGAATATTTCTCCTTTTTGCAGCTTGGCGAAGTTTCGATGCCAAAACTCTACGCTCAGAAAGATTCGCTGGATTCGGTCATATTTTCACCCCGGTTTTACCATTACGAAAACCCAAAACTGATCAAAGCCGATATCAATACGATCGTTATGATTTCAACGGCATTGCTGCTGCTTTTATATATTTATATGATCGGCAATGTGCAACTGTTGGCAAACACCGTCATGACGCTTTTGGGCAGTGTGCTGTTTGCCTTGAGCGTACTGTCTTTTTTTTACAGCTCACTTTCGGTTTTTGTTATCGTATTTGGCGTTATCCTGTGCGCTGTCGGTGTTGATTATATGTTCCACCACTACCTGCACGGGTATTACCGTCAGAAAAAGGGAGTAAACAGGGATGTCTTTTTTGGTTTTATAACCACTTTTATAACCCTGGGGGTGCTGAGTTTCAATGATTATACGCTCATTGCCCAGATTGCTGCTTTTAGCGCTCTGTCTTTATTATACTCTTATATCGTTTTTTCTTTTCTGTATCCCCGTATCGGCTTTGCCGAGCCAAAAAACAGATTGCAGCCTGTCATTGCTAGCAAAAACGTCGGTTTTAAGCAAAGTCTGTTTCTTATATCCATTGCCGTTATCGCCGCTTCATGGCCCTTTATTGATTTTAACGCGAAGATTTCGCAGCTTGATTATGACAATAAAAAGCTCAAAGGGCTTGAAAAGGAGGTGTTTGATTCCTTAAACAGACAGGATGCCACCTCCTTTGTGATACGTGCGGGCAGCATTGAGCGATTGCTGCAAAAAATTTGGCGGCTTGAAAAAAACGGGTATGCCACTACGCTGTCCAACGTATTGTCCAGGCAGGAGTACCGACAAAGAGACAGGGCTTTGCAAAGTGCGTATTTCAAAGAGCTTAACACCGAAATCAACAAACTGGCGCGCCAGCGCGGTTTTCGGCCCGGATATTTTGAAAACGCGTATACGTACAAGGCGATGCGGGAAGATTACCGTGCTGTAGGGGTTGCTGATTTGGATGCGATGGGATTTGATCTGGTACAAAAAAGAGGAGCCTATTATTATCTTTTTCAAGACGGTACCGACGAGATTGAGCGGCTGGAGCAGCTGGGGGCGGTCAATATCAATTTTGACACCCTTTTTCAAAAGGGGCTGGATCACGTATATGATTCCCTGATACGTCAGGGGGCGCTTGTGCTATGCATAAGCCTGGTGCTGGTACTGCTTTTTAGCCGGCACAGGATGCTTTCGCTGCTGTATATCGCTTTCCCGCTTGCCTGTATCGCGCTGTATACGGCGGTATTTGAAATCAATATCATGATGGCGGTAGCGGCATTTGCTATCCTGGCGCTGTCGATAGATTACGGTATTTATGTGGCCAACTCTTCAAAAAGCAGTACAAAAAAAGCTATAATATATTCATTGATAACCACCTTCGCCGGTTTTGGGGTGTTGATTCTCAGTTCGGTGCAAGCCGTTTTTTCCCTGGGGATCATCGCCGTTTTGGGGATAGGTGCGATCAGTGTTTTATTGTGGCTGTATTAATCAAATAAGGGAGTGTTTTGTTAACGTTTATAGATGATGATAAAAGTACGCAGTCTCTGCCGCTGAGGCAGGAATCGTTTGTTCTTAATAAGCCCCAGCCTCTGGTAATAAGCCCCACTACGTGCAAGCTGCAGCAGGCAAAAACGTTTTTGCAGGCATATTTCAATGACCAAAAACTCATCCTTTTAGACGCGTATAACAAGCAGACCCTGCAGCAGGCCAAAAAACTTGACAAACACGCATTGGCCCGGCTTGACTTTTTTACGATGCTGTATACCTCCGGCAGCAGCGGGAGGGCAACGGGGGTGTTTAAAAACAAAACGCATCTGGACAAGGAGGTGGCTTCCCTGCTTGCGCTGTTTGCGGAAAAAAAGATCAAAAAAGTCATCGTAACGGTACCCTTTATTCATATCTACGGTATTTTATTCGGTCTGCTGCTGCCCAGAGCCCTGCGTGCCCGGATTGTTCTCAAGCAGCACTTTCTGCCCCACGATCTGTTACGCCTTGTGGATAAACATACGATGGTCGTTACGACGCCGCTGTATATCAAATCGCTTTTGCAGCTGCAAGAAGACCATGAGATCGCCGGGGCGACCTTTGTTTCCTCTACCGCACCTCTTGGCGGGCAAAGTGCCAAGGCGTTTACCAAACGCTTCAAGGCAAACCTGTATCAGGTTTTTGGCTCCACAGAAACCGGGGGGATCGCGTATAAACAGGACGATGAGGTATTGTGGACGCCGTTTGAGGGCGTGGAGGTTAGTAGAAACGAAAAAGGACTGCTTGAAGTCAACTCTCCCTTTGTATCCCAAAATATTTATAAAGAGGGAATACGGGAAGTAGCCAAACCGTTTAAAACGTTTGATTACATTCAAATGCACGGCGCGAAATTTCAACTGGTGGGCAGGGATAGTAAGATCATTAAAATTGCGGGCAAACGCTATAGCACCGAGGATATAGAATATATACTCGAATCTCTTGAGGGGATCACGCGGGTACTTGTGCAGACAACGCAGGATACAGATACGCTTCGCGGGGAAAAGCTGCAAATTTTTATTGAAGGGAAGGTGAGATACACCAAAAGGCAGATCAAAAAGGTGATCAAAAACAGTTTGAGCAATATACAGTTTTCTCTGGATATCGTTTACGTCGACAAGATTCCCCTTACCCAGACGGGTAAAAAAATGGTACTCAAAGATGCGTGATGATTGATATACAAAATCTGCGTTACGGGTACGGGGATAAAACGGTATTAAACGGTATCGATCTTCATATACCAAAAGGCAGTGTTTTTGGATTGCTGGGGCCAAACGCGGCGGGAAAGACAACCCTTGTTTCCATCCTTACGGGACTGCTGAAAGGATATGAGGGCAGGGTGTGTATCGATGCGATGGATATGCGCGCAAACTGCCGCCGCATTCAGGCGATAAGCAGTCTTGTCCCCCAGTCTTTAGCCTTTTACAAACGTTTGAGCGCTGTTGAGAACCTGGAGTTTTTTGCAGGCCTGTATGGAGTAAGCGGCCGGGATTTGTCACGGCGGGTGCAGTACGCTATCGCCGTTACCGGTTTGGAGGAGGTCGCGTATGCAAAAGCGTATACCTATTCGGGAGGTTTGCAAAGAAGGTTGAATATCGCCATCGGGTTACTCAACGCCCCGAAAGTGATCTATCTGGACGAACCCACCGTCGGGATCGATCCGCAGTCACGAAACCGGATTCTTGCCATCATCAAAGAGTTAAACGCAAAAGAGGGTATTACCGTTGTCTATACATCCCATTATATGCAGGAAGTTGCGTTTTTATGCAACCGCATCGCTATCATTGACCGGGGGGATCTTATCTACTCCGCTGCCAAAAACACGCAGGGTGAATTTGGTCAGGATTTAGAAAAACTGTTTTTACAAACGGTGAAAAACCACAGGTGAGCGTATATGTTTAAAGCTATAGTCAAAAAAGAGTTTTTACTGATTTTTCGCGATATTCACGCACTGCTGGTACTTTTTGTTATGCCGGTTTTATTTATCATCATCATGTCGCTGGCTTTGCAGGACAGTTTTGAGGGGACTATGACCCAGAAATACACCGTTGCCCTTGTGGGATCAGAGCAATCCGGGGCACATAAACGGCTGCAAAAACATATGAAAAACAATACGGTGTACACGGTCGTGGCAGAACCGGCAAAGGATGATGCATTGTTGTATCAAAAGGGGTATGATTTTATCGTTTTGCTGCCTGATAATTTTTTGCAAAAGATACAAAACGATCCCGCTGCCTTTTCGATGGAGATTGTTACCAGGCCGGGGATGAAGGTGGCCCAGATCAAAGCGCTGGAAGCCGTTGTCAGCAGCAGTATCCTCAAGGTTATGCTCAATGATGTCCTGCATTCTCTGGGCGTGCAGCAAACCGATCACAACCTGCGCGACAAGGTTACCTACACGTTTGTCAACAGGCAGGGACAGCAGCAGCAACGCCCCACGTCTGCGCAGCACAGTGTTCCGGCGTGGCTGGTGTTTTCTATGTTTTTTATTCTCATCCCCATTTCCAATACCTTCATCGCAGAAAAAAAAGAGCAAACACTCAAGCGGATCCGCTCAACGGGGGTATCGCTTTTGCCCGTGATGATAGGAAAGTTCGTACCTTATTTCGTGATCAACCAGATACAGGTGGTGATCATGCTGCTGGTGGGCTTTTTTCTCCTGCCGCTTTTAGGGGCGCAGGCCCTGGTCGTTGAAGGCAGTATGGCCGGGGTTTTTATGATCTCTGCGGCCGTATCTCTGGGCGCGATCAGTTTCGGGCTTTTGATTGCCAATATCGCAAAAACAACCGAAGAAGCCACGACGCTTGGGGGAGTGAGCAATATTATCCTTGCAGCGCTTGGAGGCGTTATGGTACCTTCTTTTGTCATGCCGGAGGTTATGCGCGAACTTTCCCAGCTTTCGCCGATGTCCTGGGCGCTGGAGGGATTTTTGGAGTTTATTTTGCAGGCGGGATCTTTAAGCGCGGTCGCGGATAATATTTTATATTTAATTCTTTTTGGTATAATCAATTTTATTATTGCGTTTTATTTATTACAAAAGAGGAGTATGAGCGGTGGGTGATTTGCAGTCAGAATTGAAAACGTTGATCGTAACCGAATGCGCTAAAGATATTGACCCGGGCAGTATACAAAATGATGAGCCGCTGTTTGAAAACAGTGACCTTGAACTTGATTCGATGGATTCATTGCAGGTGTCTATGGCTATTCAGCGTGATTACGGAATTTCAATAACCGACAGTAAGAGTTTGAAAAAAGTGATGTATTCCATAGAGACGCTTGCTGAGTATATCGCAGACAATAAGCAATAATGCCCCACAGCGTTTATATCAACGGTTCTTCCCTGCACTGCTATCTGGGGGAGAATAAACAGGAATGTACCCAGCAGATGCATACGTTAAACAGCAGCGGATATGACGCGTTTTTGCGCAGAGTAGGGGATGAGGGCGGATACTTCGTACGCCGCAGCTATGCAAACGCCGATGAAAAAATTTACCGTATGCTTTTTAATGTGATTGATGATGCTATCAAAGATGCCGGCTACGACAGAACCCAGCGAAAAGAGCTGCGGATATTTATCGGTTCTACCTCGATGAATATGGCCCAAAATGAAGACTTTTTTGAACACGGCAGGCAGAAACTGAAAAATATGGGATACGGGTATATCGCCGATATGGTCCAGGAAATAGCGGGCAGCGGGTTTACCCCCGTCGTATTTTCAACCGCATGTACCTCCTCGGCAAACGCTTTGATAACGGCGGCGGAGATGATAAAGCATGAAAAAATCGACAAAGCGCTTATCCTGGGCTTTGAACTGTATAATTATATTACCTACAAGGGTTTTGAATCCTTAATGCTTATTTCAAAAAGCAAACAATACAAACCCTTTGACCAAAACAGTGACGGAATTATCCTGGGAGAGGGGTGTTCGGCACTTGTGATCGACCGGCAGCGCAAAAGCGGCAGTTTTGAAGTCCTGGGCGGGTATACGCAAAACGACACCTACTCTGAAACAACGACCGCTCCTGATGGCAGGATCGTCGCCCAGACAATACATAAAGCGCTGCAAAACGCCGGCACTGCTTTTGAAGATGTTGATTGTATCAAAGCCCACGCCACCGGCAGTGAAAACAACAACCGCTCCGAGGCACGGGCGATATGCAGTGTTTTTGAATCTTTCGGGCACAGCTGCCCCGTCACCGCGCTGAAACCGCTTCTGGGCCATACGCTTGGCGCAAGCGGCACCAATGAACTGGTATTAATGATGGAAGCGGTAAAAGCGGGCTTTTTACCCCGGACGCTTGGCTTTGCCGCCCCGCTTGAGGGGATTGATCTTGTGCCGTTGCAAGAGCAAAAAAGTATCGCCCGCGCGACGATAGTCAATAATTATGTCGGCTTTGGCGGCAGCAGCAGCTCGCTTGTTATCAGCAACAAAGGCGTGTAATGTATATTAAAGCAACGTATCGCCTGCAGCGCGAAAGCGCAGACGCCGCCATTTACCGACGGGAGTTAAAAAACAAAACGCCTTTGAACCTGCGGCGTTCAAGCAAGTATAATCTGCTTGCCGTTCTTGGCGCTATGGAGTGTATAAGCCCCCGGCAGGTCGCCGGCAGAAACCTGGGGATTTATATCGCAACCGATTACGCCTGCAGCAAGGATGTCGCCGAAATCCTGCAAAAAACCGACCGGCAGAAAAATCTGCCCATCATGCCTTTTGATTTTTTAAACGTCAACAGCAACAACGTCAGTTTTTATGTCGCCAAGGCATTGGATGCTGCGGGCAAAAACATGGTCATCTCCTCCTCTGAAGATGTCAGCTTTGAAAAAGCGCTGCAGACTGCGGCCTTTGATTTTGCAATCAACAGAGTCGATTCGCTTTTAATAGGAGCCGTGGATACGGCAATGGAAGAATTGCAGGCAGATACGGCGCTGCGCAACACCGAGTTTAAAGCGTATGATATAAGCTGCTGGATCTATATCGACAGCGACAGCCGCAACGCTCTGGGGCGGTTGAGGGATTTGGGAGAGTTTTCCGGTGTGGATGCCCTGGCAGCGTATCTGCAGGGTACAAATCATACAAATATCAAGTTCAACCAGGCCGCCTCAGAGGACAGGGCGCTTGCGGCGATGCTTCAGCGGGAACTTGGCGTACCCGCAGAGCAAAAGGCTGTCAAAAGCGCGTGCGAACTTGTGCATTCAGCCCGCAGGCAGCAATCGGCTTTTTTTATCGCAAAAGCCCAAAACGGCAGTTTCCACTGCTTCGCACTCCAGTGCGCTCAGGAGCCAGAGAGCAAAAGCAGCGCGCTTTAGCGGCTTTGCCCCGCCGTGATAATACTTTGGCACACGCCGATATTGTCCTGGATATCAAGAATGGACAAGCCCGCTTTTTCAATAAATTCCGTAAAGGTGTCAGAGTGGTACATTTTACTGTAACCGTTGGCCATGGCGGTAAAATACGGCGATGTATTGATGATCGAGTAAGCCGATGCAGCAAAACGCTGCCGGTCCCAAAAGGGTTCCATAATGCACAGGGTCGTCTCCGGTCCCATGGAAGCTTTGATTTTTTGCAAAATAGCAATAATTTGCTCCCGGCTGAAACAATCCAGAAACTGGCTCATCCAAATGGTGTCATATCCGGAAGGGATCACGGTGGCAGGGTTTAAAATATCAGCCGGGATCATTCGCAGCCGCGACCCCTTTATCCTGTCGCCGATATTTTCTTTTGCCAATTCCAGCTGCTGGGGCAGGTCAAAAAGCGTTACGTTGACGTCTGGGTCTTCTTTGGTCAGCGCAAGGGCGAATTTTCCCGTATTGCCGCCGATATCCAGGATGTTTTGAGGATGTTGCCGCAAAATGAGGTTCACCGCTTGTGTAAACGCGGTATCGGAGTAATAATGGTCAAAGGCAAACCAACTCTGTTTGGCTTTTGGAGGAAGCTTTGACAAAACAGGATAAATTGTTTTGCTTTCACTAAAGTGTTTTAATCCTTCCGGTTTTTGGTTTTGCAGGGCTTGGTCTAATTCGTACAATCCTTTGTAGTTGACGTAATGGTTAAAATCCATATTGATATTGACCATAGTGTCGTTTAAAAGAAAATACCCCGTTTTTGTCAAACTGTATCTGTAATCTTTATCCTGTTTGACAATATCCGCGCTCAGGCCCGTTTCCAGCAAAACCGTCACCGCGTACTCAGACAGCTGCAGCTTTGCCGCAAGCTCGCCTGCACACAGCGGTTTACGGTGTTCGTACAACTCTTGCAACACCCCCAGATCCCGCATACTCCGCGCTGCTTGGAAAATGACGGGGGCAAAGGCTATTTTTAACGCTTCATACTGCGCCTGCAATGCGCTGTTGCTGTCATTGTCTTCAAATGGATTCATGGCAAACTCCTGTTGGTTCTAACGTTTTGTTGGTGCAAAAAGATACCGTTGTGCATCGAGATAGAGTAGATAACGGTCGTTTTTGACAGGGCAACGATCGCGGAATCGTGATCTGTGTAGAGATAGCAGCCCGCGATCTTTATCGTACTGTTTTGGCTTTTAAGCCGCGTTCGTATATGGCAGCCGCTTATATCCAGGGTCGTGTTGCTTACTGAAAAGGTGCCGGTGTCTGTAAGCTCTGAATTTCGTATCCCGACGTGGGAATCACGGATTTGCATCTGCTTGATGGTTGCATCTTCTACGGTGATATTATGACTGTCTGTAATAATGAGCTCTTCGATGGTGCCGCGAACGGTTTGGTCTTTTGCCCCGTTGAAAACGATCTTTTGTGGCTGCTTCGCATCCGCATTTGAGCGCTTTTGGAAAGCTGCAGGGTTTTTCAAATGATCGCGCAAAATGCGTATATATTGTTCAAAATCCGTTTTCATCGGCACATGTCCGCTTTGGGGCAGGGTCGTAAGCCGTGATCGGGGCAGCATGGTATCCAGGGCGTATCCCGTCTGTAGCGGGGCGATGTCATCTTTTTGCCCCCAAAGCAGCAGCGTTGGTGTTTTTATATTGTCTATACCTTCAAAATCTGCCTGCAAAAGGGCTAAAGCGGCGATGGTGGCGGGATCGCCCTGCAGGATTGTTTTTCGCAGGAGGCTGTTATTGACAACGGTCTTGCTATCAAAGCCGAGGGCTTCATCGGCGGTATTGGTGACGCTGTTGATAAAATTATGCACCGTTTTTGATTCCATTATATCTTGGAGCGTACCGTTTTGGGGCTGTAAAAAATCCTTGACGCCCGTTTGGATCAAAAACTTTCCGTAAGCAGACCGGTGCAGTATGCCCGCCGCGTCGATCAGGGCGAGGCTTATAACGTTGTTTTCATGCAGCTGGGCGTATTTTAAGGCCACCGCCGCGCCCATCGAGTGGCCCGCAAGGTGGAATTTTTTTTGAATAAATTTTTCTGCCATATTATCGATCAGCCGTGCATAGTTTCTGGGAGAATACAGTTTATCTGAACGCCGGGATTTGCCAAAACCGGGCAGGTCGAAGGTAAGAATATAAAACTCTTCTTGCAACCTTTGGACTGTGCCGGCCCAGTCTCTAGAAGCGTTGTCTCCAAGTCCGTGAACCAAAAGGAGGGCGGGGTTGTTTTTATCGCCGTGGGTTTGGATAAAGACGTCGCTTTCAAACACTTCATCGTCGGTATAAAAAAAAGATTCGGCCCACGCCAGCTGCGCGCAAAAAATACAGCAAAAAAGAATCTTTTTCATTCTTTACAGAGTCTTTAAGATTTGAAAAGCTTTTTTTTCATAGCCGCTTGCTTCAAGGAGTTTGTCCGAAACGGTTGTAGCATCAAACGTATCGGGGTTTTTGCCTGCCTGAACGCACAGCAGGGCAAACTCCCGCAGACTGTTGCCCGAATCAACGATCAGGCCGGTTGCCTCCTCAAGCTTTGCGTTGTCGATTCCGTACTCTTTTGCTTCATTCAAAAAAGCCGCGTACAGGTATCTGAAACCGCCGCCGCCCGTGCCTATCTCTTCTTGCATCCGAACGATGTGGGTTAAAAAGTTTTTTTTGTATTTATCGCTTTTTTTATCAAGCCTGCTGATATCTCTTGCCAATTTTTCCATCCCCTTGATTCCGGCATACCAAAACGGCGTCAGCATCGATTTGGCGTTTTTGACGATCGCTTTTTTAAGCGTGCCCGCATCTATGGAAGCTTGATCAAGCGTATCGATATAATACAAAAACCCTTTGGGTGCGAAGATACCCTTGGCAAAGCGGGCGTTGTTGAGTTGCTGTGTTGTGCATTGTACGGGGGTTTCAAAAACCGGATCGCTGATAGAGTAGGTGTCGCCGGTTTTATCAAAAACGATTAAATTGTGGGCGTTAAAATGAAAACGCATATTTTGGGGAAAATAGGGAAGAAAAAATACCGAGGTTTGCAGTCCCACGATCTTATCCCGGGCCAAAAGCGCGTCCAGCGCTTCTGTCGCATCCTCTTTGTTGCTGAATTTTTGTGTCACGATTGTGACGTCCAGGCGCTTGGATACGGTGTTGATGATATTTTTTGGCAACTGCCTGTACGCAATCAGGGGCATGTTGGCCATGGTGACAAAGGGGAAATAAACAAACGAAAGCGTGCCTGTTAATCCAAAAGCCATCGGCTCGCTCATCGCAAATCCGTTTTGCGTAAAAAGAGAGGAGATAGCCCCGCTTTCACAATGCGCAAACTGTTTGTGGTCAAACTGTTCCATCAAAATTCCTTAGCGTATCCGGGGAGATTCCAAAAAGTTCAGCGTATTTTTGGAGTTTTCTTTCCGAGAGTTTGGCAAAAATCTTTGGTTTGCAATGTCTTTTGATTTGAAATTGAAAAAAACCCGTTGCTTTTGCCACGGTTACCAGATCCAGTCTGTTGGAGTAGATGAAAAACTCCAGCGGCGAAGCCTTGGATACTTTCCACCTTTGCAAAGCATCTTTGCTGAGAGCTTCAAACTCTTCTACAGCTACCTGCGTGGCGTATTCCTCGGCTTTGCTGCCGTAGCTTACCGTACAAAACGTATCATCTTGTATCGTGTACATAACCTTTTTGTGGCCTTCTAAAATACTGTTTTCCTCATCGGGGACGGTGATTTTTGCCATTATACAACCTTTAGCAGCATAAATGCGGTAGAAAACCTGCCGCTTTCTGGAATGTAGCACAGGATTTGCTCCCCTGAGCGCAGGGGTTTTGTTTTGACGAGTTCTTCAAGCATGATATAGATAGACGCCGATCCGGTGTTGCCTTTTGTCCTCAGGTTCGTAAACCACTTGTCATAGGTGATTTCCATGCCCGCTTCCTGCATTCCCGCATACACCTTGTCCCTAAAGTAGGTGGAGGAGTAGTGGGGAAGAAAATAGCTGATCTGGCCGGGGTGCAGGTCTCTTTTTTGCGCGATCTGTTTCATGGGTTTGGTGACGGTATAGTGAATGATCTCTTTGTTTAAGAGTTTGACATCCTGGGTGATGGCAAAGATATTGTTTTGTTGCCTTTGGCGGGGTGAGAGTTCTTTCCATGAAACAATCTGCCCGTTTTCAAAATAACAGCCGCAATACATACATGTGGGCATACTTCCTGCGTAGCTGATCATATCGATCCACGCAATTTCCAAACTCGTGGCACTGGGGTTTGGAGAAGAAGCCAGTTTCATCGCGCCGGCCCCGTCAGAAAGCATCCAGCGCAGAAAGTCTTTCTCAAACGCGATCCCGGGATTTTTTTCTAAAGCCTGTGTGTCGCTTTCTTTGTCAAAGTTAGATGCGTGCAGCAGCGGTGAAACCGCTTCAGAAGCCGTTGATACGGCATGATTGACCTCTTTGCTTTTTATGGCGTAATAGCAGTATTTCAGTGCGTTAATACCGCTTAAACAGATACCGGAGGCGCTGAGCGTTTCTATTTCGTCTATTCCAAGCTCCCCCTGTACCATCAGTGTGTGGTTGGGCATTATCTGGTCGGGTATGGTTGTCGCACACGCCAAAATTTCACAATCATGAAAATCATGTAACTTTCTTACGGCGCCGGCTGTTATCTGGGCGTTTGTGAACACGGGACTGCCCGTTTTGTCCAGGACATAATAGCGGCTTTTGATACCGTTGCTGCGCAGGACTATCTTTTTGGCTTTTGAGGGTTTGTCGTCGATCTTTCCCAGGACCGATTCGATAGCATCGTTATCGACTTTTTCATTGGGTAAAAAAGCTTCAATTTGATTGATATAAACTCTTGGCATTATTAGCTCCCTGAAGGTCTTT
>JBNJFE010000015.1:0-25570 GCA_051746505.1 Campylobacterota bacterium | reverse complement strand
AGCTTGGCAAGCAAAACCACTTCGATCCCGCTCTCATGAAAACGCTCGATCAATTCCTGCAGTGTAAAAATAGCCGTAATATCGATAAAAGGAACGCGCAGACAGTCGATGACAACCTTTTTGGTGTCCAAGATGGAGTGGATTTCGCGTTCAAATGCGGTAGCAGAACCAAAGAAAAACGCCCCGTCGATCGTGACGATATGGGTATGCGGATCATTGATATGAACATCCTGTCTTTCCTGCGTACTTGTAGTCGTAATCTTTGTCTGCCTGGTGATACGGTACACAATCAGCAGCGAAGCCAATACGATCCCCACTCCCACGGCGGTGATGAGATCGATAAATACCGTGACAAAAAATACGCTCAGCATAACCAGCAGATCATTTCTTGGAGCGGTTTTGATCACTTTTAAAAATTTATAATCCAAGATATCCAACCCGACTTTTACTAAAATCCCGGCCAATACGGCTAAAGGTATCTGCGCTGCAAAAGGAGCAAAAAAGACAACAATGAGCAAAAGCGTCACCGCGTGTATCATTCCCGAAGCTTTGCTTCTGCCGCCGCTTTTAATGTTAACTACCGTACGCATCGTTGCCCCTGCCCCGGGAATGGCTCCGGCAAAAGAACACAAAGCATTGCCTATGCCCTGGCCGAAGAGTTCCCTGTCGGAATCATGTTTGGTCTGTGTCATCGAATCAGCGACTAGGGAGGTAAGCAGGGTATCGATAGAACCAAGCAGCGCCAGAGTAAGCGCAAGCGTAATGATCGTTTTATAATGCTGCGCGTCCAGCGAGGGGAGGACAAAATCGGGCAACCCGGTAGGAATGGCACCGATAGTGGCGATATCAAGCCCCATATACACCCCCGCCGGTGTCAAAATCAGCAGGGCAATCAGCGGTGTCGGGATCAGTTTAGCGATCTTTGCGGGCGTAAAAAACATAATGCCAAGTGTCGCCAGGGCAAGCAAAGCCGCATCAAGCTGCGCGTTTGCGAAGGCATGGGGCAGATTTTTTATGATCTCTACGGTATCACTGCTGCCTTGCAGGCCCAAAAACGGATTGATCTGCAAAAGGATAATGATCACACCGATGCCGCTCATGAAACCCGAAATCACCGGGTAGGGAATGTAGCGGACATATTTGCCGATGCGCGCGAAGGAAAAAGCGATTTGAAACACGCCAGAAAGCAGCACCACCGCCGCGATAAGCGCGGGCTCGCCGTCTAATGCGACCACCGATGACGCCATGACCACGGTCATTGGACCGGTCGGTCCCGAAATCTGTGTTTTCGTCCCTCCAAACAAAGAAGCAAAAAATCCGATAATAATAGCGCCGTACAAACCGGCGGCAGCTCCTAATCCACTGGCTACACCAAAAGCCAGCCCCAGCGGCAAAGCGACCACCGCAGCGGTGATCCCTCCAAAAACATCTCCGCGCATAGCGTATGAGCGTTGCAAAAAAGTCCTTCCCAAACTGCTTATACAACCATAAATCAAACTTATAGTTATGTAAACTGTTGTATTATAATGATGGGGCAATAATACAACAAAGTTTATTAAAATCTATAATTTCGCAAAAACTCCAGTACCGTCTTGACGATATCGTCATCATCCTTGCTGTAGGATTTAAGGTATTCTTTTTGACCGCTTTCAAACGTGGCAGTGATATTCTGGCCGTAATTGCTCAGCTTGGCCACCTTTTTTTGCTTTGCAAGCAGTTTGATTACCATCAGATCCAGAAACTGCCTGCTGTAACTGTCAAGTTTGCCAAACCGATCCACGATCTCTTCTTCTATGTCATAAATTTCACTGACGCTTTCACAATGGGTCAGCCTTCTGTACAGTTCCAGCCGGATGCGGTCCTGGCTGATCAAGTCTTCGTTTAAAAACGCCGTGACACTGAGCTTGATCTCGACCTCTTTGCCTTCTTGCATATCCTCATCGTTTAAAATCCGGATCGCGTCTTCCAGCATCTTCAGATACAGCCCGTAGCCGATATGCTTAATATTGCCGCTTTGGGCTTCGCCGATGATGTTGCCCCCGCCTCTGATCTCAAGGTCATGCATCGCCAGTACCGCGCCGCTGCCAAGGTGCGAATGCGTTTCCAGCGCGATAAGACGTTTTTGCGATTGTTCGCTCAGCGCGTCTTTGTTTTCAACCAGAAAGTACGCAAACCCCTCTTTGCTGCCCCGGCCCACACGGCCTCTTAGCTGGTGCAGGTCCGCGATGCCGAAGTTATCGGCTCCGTCAACGATGATGGAGTTGACCTTGGGCAGATGGATACCGCTTTCAACGACGGTGGTACTTAAAAGCAGATCATATTTGCCCGCTTCAAAATCCACCATAATCCGTTCGGTTTTGGCTTGCGGGACCTTTGAATGCAGCACCGCTATGCGAAGATTTGGCAAAATATTTTCAATCTGTACCTTCTTTTGCTCAATTCCCGCGATAGAGTTGTAGATATAAAACAGTTGTCCGCCCCGTCTGAGTTCGCGCAGAATGATCTCTTTGACCAGTTTTTGATCATAGCTTTTGACAAAGGTTCGCACCCCTTTTCGCTCGCTTGGGGGCGTAAAGAGTTCGCTGAAGGTTTTGACCTTGCTTAACGCCAGATTCAGACTCCTTGGGATCGGTGTGGCACTCATACTCAGCAGGTGGGTGTTTTGCGCCAGGGCTTTGAGCTTTTCTTTTTGTTTGACGCCGAATTTATGCTCCTCATCCACGATCACCAGCCCCAGGTTTTCAAATTCCATCCCCATGACCGCGTGCGTACCGATGAGCAGATCGATTTCACCCTCTTTAAGCTGCTTTTTGATCTGCTCTTTTTTCTTTGTCGAAACAAAGCGGTCAACCTTGGCCACACTGATACCAAAGGCTTTAAGCCGCTCTTTGATCCCCAGAAAGTGCTGGTGGGCAAGCAGCGTGGTAGGTACGACCATTACGCTTTGCGCGCCGCCGCGGACTGCGATAAAGATCGCATTCATCGCCACTTCGGTTTTGCCAAAGCCCACGTCCCCGCTTAGCAGCCTATCCATCGCGTGGCCGTCAGCCAGATCATTTGCGATCTCATCGCACGCTCTTTTTTGATCGTCGGTGTATTCAAAGCCCGCACTGGCTTGAAACAGATCCAGCTCATCCGTTTTCAGCACCGCCGCTTTTTGCATCATCCGCTGCGCGGCACGTTTGATAAGTTCATCGGCGATGGCAAAGAGTTTTTGCTTGACCTTATCCTTGACGCGCTTGAAGCTGTTTTTGCCAAGCTTGTCCATCACCGGCAGCACGCCGCCGCCGGCCACGTAGCGATCAAGCAGGTTCAGACTCTCCACGGGTACCAGCAGCTGATCGCTGTTTTGATACTCAAGAACGACAAACTCTTTGGTCGCGCCCATGATGGAGCGTTTCTCAACGGCTTGAAACTTGCCCACGCCGTAATCCTCATGCACGACAAAATCGCCGATATTGAGTTCATCAAGCATGATAGAGGGTTTTTTGCGCTTTTTGGGCTTGGATCTGGCATTTAAAGAAATAATAAGTTCTTTACTTGAAACCAGATTGACGATCACGTCACTGTAGAGGTAGTTGTACGCTGTATTGCCGGCGATTTCACTGCGCCGAAAGATCGTTTCGTTTTTGCCAATCAGCGTAATCTTTTTGTCTTTATGCAGTTCAAGCAGCGCCCTCAGGTCGGCGACTTCTACGGGCTTATACTCTTTGGCCTGGGGCAGCGGCGGCAGATCGAAGCTTTTTTTATCGATGAGACTGTCATGAAAATCGTAGTGTTCTTCTACCGCTTCAGCGCTCACGGAAGCATTGAAGGCGTTAGCACCTGCAAGCAGGTTGTGGCCAAAATCACCCATATACCAAAAGCCAAGCGAATCGACATCTTTATAAAACACATCAAACGAGCTGCTTTTTACTTTTTCTTCCAGCTGTGCAAACTGCCTGGCATCCAAGGACAAAAAAGAAGGCAGCACAAAGATTTGCTCCAACTCCTCCTGCCCGCTTTTTTGGCTTTGCACGTCAAAAGTACGGATTGATTCCAACTCATCGTCAAAAAAACTCAAACGGTAAGGTGCAGATTGCCCCGGCGTAAAAATATCCACAATATCACCCCGGATAGAGACTTCCCCCTCGCCTTCAACGATATCGACAAAATCATACCCGTAGGCATACAGATTGTCTTTTAGCTGCTCAAGTTCGTAACTGCCCGCAAACTCCAGTTTCATCGACTGCAAAAATTCCGGTTTGGGCAGCGGGTAGCTAAGCGCGGCAAATGGAGCCACAAGCACGGCGTCTTTAGCCGTATAATAGCTGTGAAGCGCGGTATTAATCTGGTGCAGTTCCTGTCTGAAACTGCGCAGGTCATCACCGTAATTTGCTCTAAAATCAGGCATAACAACGCCCTTTTTACCCGCCAGCCTGAGCGCGTCGGCGGCTTCCAGCGCCTCTTTGTCGTCATTTACGGTAACGATATCGGCGTGGTTGCTTAAAAAGTATTCATATATTTTACTCTGTATCTGCAATGTCCTCTTCCTCTGTTGCAACGACTTCGCGCATGACTTTGCTGTTACCCTCAAAAATACCTTTTGGTTCAATAATCAGATTCAGGGCTTCTACTTCGCCAAACAGTTTGCCCCCTGGCAGGATATCGACCGTATCGGCTTTGACCGTACCGTTGATCTCGCCGCTGATGATCACTTTATGCGCCTGAATTTCGCCCTCAACCTTGCCGTTATGGCCGATAACTACTTCCGACTGGCTGCGCATCTGGCCCTCAAAAGCGCCGTCGATGTGCATTTTGCACTCTTGTTCTATTTCCCCTCGAATTTTTGTTCCGACTGTGATGATAGTTGTGCTGTTTTCATCACACTTTTTGCCGCTTTTTGTAAAGAATCCCAATTTATCCTCCTTTGTTTTTCAAAAATTGGTTCAAAGTTGGTCATGGACCAATCGATAAACCGCCTTGGATTGACCGTTCGTTGAATATACCTGATCTCATAATGCAGATGCGCGCCGCTGCTTAATCCCGTAGACCCCACCTTGGCTACAAGATCACCTTTTTTTATAAAATCGCCGGGTTCGACTTCGATGGAACTCAGATGGGCATACATCGATTTAAACCCAAACCCGTGGTGGATAATCAGCAGATTGCCAAAACCGCTGCTTTCATGAAAGCCCGCGTATTCCACGATACCGTTGGCCGTAGCCTGTACCGGTGTCCCCGTTTTTCCCCGCAGGTCGATCCCGGTATGAAACTCTTTTCGCTTTAAAACCGGGTGGGTTCTGGTGCCGTAACTGCTTGTCACGTGCATCTTTTCAAGCGGCGCGCCGCTTGGAATGTTTTCAAGCATAAAGCGCTTCTGGGCGATACTTATCGCCGCCACATCCACGCGTTTGGTAATCTCCTGATCATGATCGGGACGGATACCCACCATCATTTCGATATCGCTGAGTTTTGTCTCGACTTCTGCCAATTCGTGGCTTTTATCCTCCAAAATCCCCTGCAGATGCTGCAAATCCTGCCTGGCCTGCCTGTTTTGCTTATCCATCTGCGTTTTGATCTGGGAGAGATAGGTAAACTCTTTGTATAGATAATTGATCACAAAACCGCCGGTTAAAAGCGTCAGTACCAAAACAAGGGCAAAGGAGACAAAAAAGCGTTTTGCCAGCTGCCCGAGGGTAAGCTGTCGTATCCCCTTTGCGCTGTTGATGGTTATGGTAAAGCGGTCTTTTTTCTCAAAACTTCTTTTTCGTTTTGCCATTACAGTTTCACTCCGGTTTGTTGTAAAAACGCCTGCACGGTCAAAAACGATCCAAAAACAAGATAATTATCTGCCGGATCGATTGTGTCAAATTCCTCAAAAGCAAGGCCCTCTTTTTCACACGCTCTCTGTACCCTGCTTTTAGCCGCACTGCGGCGGTTTGCAATAGGCAGGTACACCAGTTTTTTGCACTTTGGCGCCAACACCCGCAAAACGCCCTCGATATCCTTATCATCAAAGCTGTTGTAAATCAGCACGCTGCCTGGGTGTATATGCTGGGACAAAGCACGCGCGGCAAGCAGGTTGTGTCCCACATCAACCGTGATATTTGGCCCGACCCGCTGCATTCGGCCTTTAAACTCCAACCCCGCAAGCAGCCCCGGATCATACGTAAAGCCAAGCATTTCAAACGCGGTGACTGCCGTTTGGATATTGTCTTGCAAAACAGTTGCAAAGCCCGCTGTCTGCGCCTTCCCGGCAATACTGTAATGACCAAAAAGCTCTTTGGCCACTTCATAGGTGCGGCTGTAGGGCTGCTTTGCCAGCAACAGGGCATTATCGCATGCCCGCATCTTTGTCGCGGCAATCTCTTCGATACTGTTTCCTAAAATATCGCAGTGATCAAAGCCCACCGCCGTAACGATACACAGATCGTTTTCTATCACGTTTGTCGCGTCAAACTCTCCGCCCAGCCCCGCTTCAAGCACGATATAATCACACCCGTCACTTAACAGGAAAAACAAAAGCGTCAAATACTCAAAATAACTCAAATCCTCCGCCCTGGGGCCAAGGATATTGATCAGCTTTTCATGCGATGCCTGCAACTGCTGTGCGTCCGCGTTTTCTCCCCGCAGCCAAAAGCGTTCCTGTAAAGAGTTGATATGAGGCGAACTGTAATGGGCGACCCTTTGACCGCTTTTGTGCAGCATTTGCGCCAGCGCCCTGCCCGTACTGCCCTTGCCGTTGGTTCCTACGATCTGGATAACGGTTTTTTTGCGCAGGTGCGGCTTTATGATGGCATACGCGTTTTTGACGCTTGCAAATTCAAATGCTTTATAAAACTCTTCTTTGTTTTGGATAAAGGCTTGGAAATTTTTCACGACTGTATATTGTTTCTTCCGTTGTGTTTTGCTTTGTACAGCAGTTTATCGGCGGTTTTAAGCATTGGCTGGATATCTTTGTGATCGCTTCTTTGAGCAACACCCCCGCTGACCGTTACAGCCATACGCCTGCCTTTGTACATAAACTTGGTCTCCTGTACAATACGCCGGATTTTATCCGCAAACGCCAGGGCTTCCTCCCTGTTGGTAAAAGGAAGCACGGCGATAAACTCTTCACCGCCCATACGACCGATCAGATCATTTTGCCTTTTATCTTTTTGCAGCACTTTCGCAAGCGACGCCAGGATCACGTCCCCCGCGTCATGCCCGTAATCATCATTGATCAGTTTAAACTTATCAATATCAAACACAACGATCGCAAACTCCTGGTCATATCTTGTATACGCCGCGTCAAGGTCTGCAAGCTTATTATCGATAGCGCGTCTGTTGGGCAGTTTTGTCAACTGGTCGGTATTGCTTCGCTGCTTTTCGATCCGCAGGGCTTTTTCCAGCAGCTGTACTCGGTTTTTGAGATTATGCACCTCTTCCTCTTTGGATTGGATATCGTGGTGAAAGGTTTGCGTGTCACTTTCTAACGAATCCACGATAAACAGCAGTTTTTCATGCAGTTTCTCAAAGTTTTCCGGATTGAGCTCAACCTCCTGCAGCTGCCCTTTGATCCCTCTGAGCTTGTCGCTGTTGACATGGCTGCTTTGACGAAGCTGCAGCAGCTTGGTAGAAAGTGTTTCGATAATATCATTGAGCTTTTGAATCTGCGACGTGATCTGGGATTTGTCAATAGCGATGCGGACTTTAACCATCGCCTTGATATCTTCCAGCATCGCCTTGGTTCCCAGGCTTTGCGGATTTTTCAAAAGCGCCTGGGAAATATCTGCGATCTCCTCATTAGTCTGCGAAGCAATCGAAGGAGTCATGGCCGCCACGAGCACTTCCGCGATCTTTTCAAACCCTTCTTTGGCATCAGGCTGCTTGATCAGCAGCTCTTCCAGTTTTTCTATGAAATCTTTATGTTCCATCTTGTCAACGGGCAGATATTTTTGCAATCTGTCAAGATAGGAATCATCATATCCCATGACAAAATCATTCCACTTTTCCCGCAGGGCTTCCAGTTCGCTCAAACTCATATGCGTATCGATCTGCTTGAGCGATTCTTTTCCCAGGGTTTGCAAGCTGTTGTCTTTATGCAGCATAGCCGCCTGCACCACGCGCCGAAGCAGCAGCGTAAAGGATTTGATCACGGCTGCGCTTTCTTCTTTGTCCAGACGGTTGAGCACCGTTGTTAAAAAGGTAAAGAGTTCATCAAGCGTATGGATATTTCTTCGATACAACTCTTTTTGGTACTTGGGTGCCAGCTTTTGGATAAATTTATCAACCCTGTTGCAATCCTCGACCAAAACGCCGTGGCGTTTGGCTTCAAAACAAAACACCCGCTCATAATTTTGCGGCGTCATCGTTTCGTTTTGTTCACGCAGTCTTTTAACCGTATTTTTAATGATTGTTTGAATTGTCACTGTCGATCCCTTCCAGCGCTAATCGCGATACAAACTCATCCAGCGCGTCCAGCGAACCTTCACGAAGCGCTTCGGAACGCTTGGCGTCGGTGATGACGCTGCTTGATTCCACGGCAAATTCATAACTGCCGCTGACGTTGAAACTCCCGCTTTTCTGCGGGGTTTCATAATCCACCAAAAGCCGCACGGTAGCCTGGTAGTATACCGCGTACCCGTCACGGTCATATTGCAGCGGTGAAAAGCTGATGCCGCCGAATTTGATATTTAAAACCGTATCGGCGCGCCGGCGGCTTGTCAAATTGGCTTTAAAGCGGCTCAAAACGGCTGAATTGATCGCATCCTGGACTGAAACCGAACTTTTGGGGTCCGATCGCAGGATTTGGACTTCCGCGTAGATGTTTTCGCCGAGGGCTTCCTTGGTATAGGTCGTTGTGGGTTTATACCCGCACCCCCCAAGAAACAAAAGGCTTATGATAATCCACGCAAAAGTTTTTTTCATCTATTTCACCACGAGGTTGACCAGCTTGCCGGGCACGACGATCTCTTTAATGATCTGTTTGTCCTCCAGCCATTTGGGTACCAACTCTTTGGCCGCGGCAACAACAGCGTCTTTGTCCGCATCCGCTGCGATTGTAAGCTGTGCGCGTTTTTTACCGTTAACCGTCACGGCGTAGCTGAGACTGTCGCTTTGAAACACTTCCTCTTTCACCTCAAGAGCGGCTTTGAGATTGGCCCGCCCAAACAGTTGCTGGCTGAGTTCACACGCGGCGTGGGGAATGATGGGTTCAAGAATCTGCAGCAAAATAAACAGCCCCTCGCTCCATATATCTTCGTCTTCCTGTTTATCAAGCGCGTTGAGCGCTTCCATACACGCAGCGATCAGCGTATTGAAAGCAAAGCTTTTCTCATAAACGTGGCGCGATTTTTCCAGCGCTTCATACACTTTTTTGCGGGCCGTTTTCTCTTTGTCATTCAGCTTTTCATGCGCGATGTCAGGTATCACGTCGCACGCTTTTGCCCGCTCTTTCCTACTGTGCAGCTTTTTGATGAATTTAAACGCGCCTTCTACGGCGTTATCGTTCCACTCCAGCTCCTTTTGCGGCGGCGCGGCAAAGAGAATAAACAGCCGCGCGGTATCTGCGCCGTATTCCTTGATCAGCGCGTCGGGATCGACGGTGTTGCCTTTGGATTTGCTCATCTTCGCGCCGTCTTTGAGCACCATGCCCTGCGTCAGCAGGTTAGAAAACGGTTCACTGCTGTTTACATACCCCAGATCACGCAGCGCCTTGGTAAAAAAGCGCGCGTACAGCAGGTGCAAGATGGCGTGTTCGATCCCGCCGACGTACTGGTCCACATCCATCCAGTAATCAGTATCAGTTGTATCGATACCGGTTTGTTCCCATTTATCCCGGCCTGTGGCGTAGCGCAGAAAATACCAGCTAGATTGCACGAAGGTATCCAGCGTATCGGTTTCTCTTTGGGCATGCCCGCCGCATTTGGGGCAGGCGCAGTTTTTAAAGCCCGCGTGGTCATCCAGCGGATTACCCGCTCCCGTAATCTCCACGTCATCTGGCAGCGTAACCGGCAGGTTTTGCTTTTTCTCGGCGACAAGGCCGCATTTGGGGCAGTGGACAAAGGGTATGGGCGCGCCCCAGTACCTCTGGCGGCTGATGCCCCAGTCTCTGAGTTTGAAATTAATCTTGCTTTGGCCAAGGCCCTTATCTTCAAAATACGCGATGATCTGCTTTTGGACTTCAGGCGTTTGCTTGCCGCCAAATTCTGCGCTGTTGATACTGACTCCGTGGTCGGTAATAGCCTCTTTGAGTTCGTCTTCTTCGCTGCCGTCAGCACTGACGACTTGTCGTACGGGCAGGTCGTATTTTCTGGCAAATTCAAAATCTCTCTCATCGTGTGCGGGAACAGCCATGATCGCTCCGCCGCCGTAGCTTGCCAGTACGAAGTTGGCCACCCACACCGGGATCGCGTCGCCGGTCATGGGATGGATCACGTCAATACCCAGATACACCCCCTGCTTTTCCTCGCTGGCACGCTGTTTTTCACTCATCTTGCGCATCGACTGAATCGCTTTTTCTGTCTGGGCGTCAAGCAGATCGTTTTGCAGCATATACTCCACGATTTCGTGTTCGGGACTCAGGGCTGAATAACTCACCCCGTAGATTGTATCGGGCCTGGTGGTATAAACCCCGTATCTTTCAAACTGCCCGCTTAGTTTCTGTCTGGATGCTTCGCTTAAGATAAAATCAAACTCCAGCCCCCGGCTCTTGCCGATCCAGTTTTCCTGCATCGCCAGCACCTGTGATGGCCAACCCTCTTTGAGCCTGTCCAGATCATCCAGCAGCTCCTGCGCGTATTTGGTGATAGCCACGTAATACCCGGGCATCTGCTTTTGAGTGATCTCGTTGTCACAGCGCCAGCAGCAGCCCTCCTCGACCTGTTCGTTTGCCAGTACCGTATGGCAGCTTTCACACCAGTTGACGGTGCTGGATTTTCTATACAGCAGGCCCTTTTCATACATATCGATGATAAATTCCTGCTCATACCTGCTGTACAGCGGATCGCTGGTGGCAAACTCCTGATTTTTGCTAAATGAAAGCCCGAGTGCTTCTAACTCGCCGCGCATATAATCGATATTGTCATAGGTCCATTTTTTGGGGTGCAGCTTGTGCTTGATCGCCGCGTTTTCAGCAGGCATCCCGAAGCTGTCCCAGCCTATTGGGTGCAGTACGTTGTAGTTTTTGTTTCTGTAGTACCTGGCAAGCGCGTCGCCGATGGCGTAGTTTCGCACGTGGCCCATGTGGATGCGCCCGCTTGGGTAGGGGAACATGCTTAAAATATATTTTTTTTCTTTGTCTTTGGCGTCAAAATCAGGTTCAAACTCGGCGTTTTCACGCCAAATTCGCTGCCACTTGGTCTCTATTTGCCTCGGATCATAACTCATTAAAATACCTCTTTTGTTTTAGAACTTTCAATCATAACAAGCACAATACTGAACATATTGGCTATAACCGCACCGATAACCAGGCCGATTGCCAGGGCTTCGTTGCCGTAAAACACAAGGGCGAAAAAGGCCGGGACAAGGTGGAGATCAGCAACCAGGGAACCGGCAAGCAGTTCGGCTGAAAGCAGGTTGCGCACACCGATTTTCAGCAGTGTGGAAACAAGATTCACAGAACCTGCGATAAACAGCGCCAACGCGGAGTGTTCGTAGAGAAATCCGGCAGAAGTGGTTAAACTCATCAACGTAAAAAATACGTATATTACCTTACCCCAATCCATAATGCGCCTTTGTCTTGTAAAATTTATGATAAATTATACCAAATCGTTGATGAGATGCAGATTTAGGCGATGATCGTACCGCCTCCAAGCAGTTTCTCATCCTCGTAAAACGCCGCGATCTGTCCTTTTGCCACGCCGTAGGCGGGACGGTCTAAATAGATTATTGCCGTATCATCCTCATACTCGATGCGGGCGGGCAGTTTTTGGGTACGGTAGCGGACCTTGACCGTACACTCCTGTGGCCGGGATCCAAAAAAGTTCAAATCGTTTGCGATGACTTTGTCTACGCGGAGGTCTTCTTTCAACCCTACCCGGATAATGTTGTTTTTAGCGTCGATGGAGGTGACATAGTGGGGCACCTGGGCTTTTGGCACGTCAAACCCGCGGCGTTTGCCCACAGTATAGTGCATATACCCTTTGTGCGTGCCTACTTCAGTTCCCTCTTTATCGACGACTGTACCCGCACGGTCGACATTCATATGCGCTTTTAACACTTCAAGATAGGAATCTTCGACAAAGCAGATTTCACTGCTTTCTTTTTGCGCGGCTATGGTTTGCAGTACGTCAAAAGCAGCCGCGCGCGCCTTGACATCCTCTTTTTTCCACGATCCCAGGGGAAAAAGCGCTTTTTGGGGGATATCTTTGGCAACCTTGGCCAAAAAGTAGCTTTGGTCCTTGCTTTTGTCCGCCCCTTCGTAAAAATAGGTGCCGTCACTTTGGACGTAGTGGCCCGTGGCGACCCTGTCGATACCCAAACTCTGCGCAAATCCGACCAGTTTGCCAAACTTTATTCCCCTGTTGCACACGACGCAGGGATTGGGAGTAATGCCCTGTTTATAGCTTTGCACGAAATAGGTATACACCTCTTTATCAAACGCGTCGCGAAAATCTACGGTATGCAGCTTGATCCCAAAAGCCTTCGCCACTTTTGCGGCGTTTGCCTCTCCTGTTTTGTCAAAACCGTGCAGACGCATATAAACGCCGGTGACATCATATCCCTTTTCCTGCAGCAGATGCAGACTGAGGCTGGAATCCACCCCGCCGCTCATGGCAAGCAGAACTTTATTATCCATTTTTGAGTTTTTGAAGACGTTCTGCTTTGGAACCGATCTCAGTCACCTGTATACCGAAGTTGCCGTCAACAATCACGACTTCGCCCATGGCGATGACGATATCATCCACCAAAATCTCAAGAGGATCGTTGGCCAGCTGATCGAGTTCGACCACTGAGCCGATATCCATTGCAAGCACATCTTTTAACAGCATCTTTTTCGTTCCGATGCGAACCTTTACCGGCAGCTTGACATCCATCAAAAGATTGATGTTTTTTTGCTGTTCGGGGGAGAGGCTGCCCAGGCTTTCGGTACCCGATGGCGCACCCGTAGACTGCGAAGCGGGCTGGCTGCTTTCCTCCTGGGGCGCGATCGATTTTTTCAGCGCCTCGTCAAATAAAATGTTCATTTCCCCGTTGATTACGCCAAGGACGAAATGAAACGTCACCGAGTAGGTAAAATCGCTTACCTCCACTTTTTCTTCAAAAAACTCGATATCGCTGATGGAAAAATTGAGCTTTGGCATATCCTGCTGCCCGCCAAGCGAGGTGGAGATCGCCCCGAAGATATTGGATACGATCTCTTTTGTCGCATCCAGATCATCATCGGTCATATCATTCTGGCTTTCGCCTTCGCCCCCAAGCATCATATCCGAAAGCGCCGTGGCCACAGCGGGCGTAATGGCTACGGCCATCTTCCCCTCATAATCCCCGCTGACATCAATATAAGTCATTGACATGGGAGCTGAAGCCATCGCTTTTTCCTGCTGGCTTTTGAGCTCTACTTCGGGTTTCTGGCCAATCAGTCCCTCAATCGTCGCGGCACATTCTCCTGAAAACAGTTCAATCCAGCTCATTTATCAATCCTCTTCAAAATCTTCGTAATCTTCATCTTCATCCTCATCCCCCAGAAACTCGCTCGTACCGATACGGTGTTTGCGTTCGCTTTCGATGATTTCAAGCGTTTTCTTGACCTCGTCTTTTTCATCCTGGATAATTTCGATAATTTCGATACTTTTTCTAAAGCGCTTAAGGCCTACCTTGCCGATAAAGCGTTCTTTGCCGTCAGCTGAAACGATCACTTCATCGTTTGCGGGCCGGTCTAACCGTATTATATCATTTACATTCAGTTCCAGCAGTTCCTGAATGGTCAAATCCGCGCTGCCGATGCTGGCGTCCATCTTGACCCTGGCCCCGCCAAGCAGCGCTTTAAGCTCTTTGTTGCGGCTTTTTTTAGCGTTGGTTTCACTGAGCATAAAATCACGGCTGGCCATCTTTGAAAGCACCGGTTCCAGCGTAATCACGGGATAGCACAGGTTCATCATCCCGCTGGAGTGGCCGATGACGATCTCCATCACGACCATAACCACAATCTCGTTTTGCGCGACAATCTGGATAACGTTGGGGCTGGATTCCTTGCTCTCAACCGCCGGGTACAGCTCCGTTACCGGCGCCCAGGCGTCTTTGAGGTTGGACATGATTTCACGAAGCACCGTATCAGCCAGGTTCAGTTCGATATCGCTGAATTCGCGGCTGGTGTCGTAGGGATCGCCCTTGCCCCCAAGCAGCCGGTCCACCATAGAAAAAACGATAGAGGGATTGATTTCTAAAATCCCGCTGCCATCCAGCGGCTTCATCGAAAAGACGTTGAAACTGGTCGGACTTGGCAGACTCATCAGGAATTCACCGTATGTCATCTGATCGACCGAGTGCAGCTGAATCTCGACGATGGAGCGCATGATCGAAGAGATTTCTGATGCCAGTGATCTGGCCATCTTGTCGTGTATCCCGCGAAAGGCTCTTAACTGCTCTTTACTGACTCTGTTGGGGCGCTTGAAGTCATACAGGGTGATATTTCTCTCATCAAGGGTGTCTTCGCCCTTGCTGGAGGTTTGTTCTTCGGCGGTATCGTCATCGTCAACAACTTCTAAAAGCTGGTCGATCTCTTCCTGGGAAAGTATATCAGCCATTTATTCCACCTGCGCTTTGATCGTTGTGACCACTTTTTTGTGGATTTGAGAAATTCTTGAGGGTGTAATATCAAGAATTTGTGAAATCTCTTTATAAGAAAGCTCTTCGAAATAATACAGTTGAATCACCGTTTGTTCTCTTTTTGAAAGCGATTTGAGTTCGTGCTTGACCCGCTTTAAAATCTCCGTTTTCTGAATCTGCTCATCCACGCCCTCGCCTTTATCGACCATCCAGTCGTCAATTGGCATCACATTGTAAATGGTCGCGGCTTTCCTGGCTTCGTTGATTTTATCCACGCTTTCTTCGCACTCTTTGGCCAAATCCTCATCGCTTGGTTCAATGCCCGTTGTCGCCAGGTAGCGGTTTTCGATTTCATGGATGCGTTTGATAAGACGCCTGTTGGCACGGCTGACGATATCCAGCGAGCGCAGATAATCCAGCATCGATCCGTATACGCGCGTCTTGGCATACCCCCAAAACGAATCATTAAGGCCCGGATCATACCGTCTTGCAAGCTTGATAAGCTCTTCTGTGCCGATAGAGTTGAGATCATTGATCTCCACACTGCTTGGCAGCCGCTCTTTGAGCCGGTACGCCATCGCCTTAACGGCGGGAAGGTATTGCAAAGCCAGTTCGTCTTGGTAATGTTTGATTCCAGAATCGTATCCGCTATGCATTGCTCACTCTTCTTTTTTTTCGTCGTTTTTTTGCTGTTTTTTTCACATACAGCTCTCGCATCTCATCTTCTAACTGCTTGGTAAACTCGTACGAATCATCGATATCTTTTTCTTTTGTCAGCAATTCGTTGTAATAATGGTCGATCGCTTTTTCATAATCATCTTTTTTGAAAGAAAGGTTTGCTTCTTCCGAATAGCGTATAAACAAACTGATCGCGACATGAACGACAAAATAAAAAAACACCGATACGCTCAGGCAGATGGCTGTAAAAACCAAAGGACCGCGTTCGATATTAATCAGTGCAGTAAAGACTCCGATGAAAAATCCGCTGACAACAGTAAAGTGATAATAGTTCATTATCCCCATCGCAACCCTCTGCACACGTTAGTCTCAAAACTGCCCCAGTAACTTTTTGAAAAATCTGCTAATGGAACCGTCATCCTTTTCATTAAGCATATTGTGTTCCACTTTCCTGGCGATTTTCTTGGCGATTTCGGTCAATTCGTTCGTGGCGCTGTGGGTGCCAAACTCCTTGGTATACAAAAGCCGCTGTTTGGTCGCTTTGGCCACGGTTTCATCACGCGAAATCTGCCCGATGAGTTCGAGTAAAAACCCCTCTTTCATATTGGCTTTGGCGACATTGTTTATCTTGCTGAAAATAGTGGTTGCTTCCTTACTGTTTTTGACCTGGTTAAAGATCATATACGCGCTGTCTTTTTCCTTGCTGACAACCTTGATCGTAGCATACGCATCCGTAATCGCGGCGGGATCGGGAACGGTGACGACGATGACGTCATCGGCTGCGTTGAGAAACTTTTGGATATGTTCGCTGATACCGGCTCCCGTATCAATCAGGACGATATCCAGCGCGCTTAAAATCTGCGCTTCGTCCAAAAACGCCTGCACAATCTGGCTGTCGTTGAATTTAAATATCTCATCACCGCTTTCGCCGGGAATCAAAAACAGATTCTTTGAAACGGGAGTGACCACCTCTTCCAGCGTCGCCTGCCCCTTTAACACGTCTAAAATGTTTTTATCCGTATCCACGTTAAAGATCACGTCAAGGTTGGCCAGGCCGATATCGGCATCCATCACCGCCACCTTGAGCCCCATCTTGGCAAGCAGATGTCCGAGGTTGGCGCTGATCGTGCTTTTACCCACGCCGCCCTTGCCGCTTGTGATGGCGATAAAGCGCGTATCCTTAGGCTTGCCGCCTTCTTGTTTCATCATCTGTTCAAGTTTGCTTGCCTGGTTGACGCCGCTCATTTTTTATCCTTTGAAAAACCCTCAAGCAGGCAGCCCACGAGATAATCGGCATCAGCGTTGGTAATATCATCAGGAACTTCCTGCCCGATAGAAAAATAACTGACCGGTTTTTGTTTTTCATACACCAGCGAAAAGATATTACCAAAGACATTGGTTTCATCCAGTTTGGTAAAAACCATCGTATCTATGCCCAAAAATGAAAAGTTTTGGTATATATCTTTGAGATCTTCATACTTTGTCGTCGCCGAAAGTACGAGATTGATATCGATGGCAAAATCACTCTGGGTGGATAAAAAGCTTTGGATCTTTTCAATCTTTTCTTTATCGTACTGGCTGCTGCCCACCGTATCGATCAGGATCACGTCACAGTTGCGAAGCGAATCCAAAGCGGTGACAAACTCCGGGGGATCGACCACCGCTTCAATACTAAGGCGCATCGTTTTGGCATAATGCATCAGCTGTTCCACCGCCCCGATACGGTAGGTATCTAAGGTAATAAGTCCGACTTTGTGCTTGTGATCCATCATATACGCGTACCTGGCCGCAAGCTTTGCTATGGTGGTGGTTTTGCCCACCCCGGTGGAGCCAACAAACATCATGATCTTTTTCTTGGGCGCGATCACGGGCTGTTCGATGCGGGTGGGAATCATTTTGCGAAGCAGTACGTGAAAATAACGCTTGATCGTGGTACTGTTGTGGCGCATGGAAAGGGGCATGTGCTCAAAGGTCAGCTTCATAATCGTATCGATATGTTCTTTGCTCATATGGTTTTGCTTGATGATACGAAAGATTTCGGCAAATTCGGATGGAATGGTCAAATCCTGCGCATCTTCCTTGCTGTCCCACACCATATTTTTAAGCAGATTGACGGTGTCGCCAAGCTTGTTGATTTCGGATTTGATCTGTTCCAACTCTTTTGAGGAGTGCCCCTCAGGCTGCACGGGGGCCTGATCCTGCTGCGGTTTGTTCAAGCGTTTTTCACTGCTGAAATCTTTGCTCTTTTGCTGCTGTCCCTCTTCATCAAGATGGGTAATCTTTGAAATCTGCTTGGCCGCTTCGGAAATATTGACCAAAATATCCTGAGAGTTTTTAAACTCATCTTCGATGGAGCCCGACTTTTGGCGTGCAGAGTCCTGTTGCTGCGAACTGTCTTCATAGCGGGAACGGCTTTGGCTTTGTTGTCGGCCGCCGCCCTGCTGCGATTGCTGCTGTGCTTCCTGCGCGTTGACGACCACGATCTCATACACCGGGTCCTGTGTAAGCGTTTTTTTGCGCAGCTGCTTGGTGCTGACAACCATCGCGTCTTCGCCGCAGTGGGCCTGCGCTTTTTTCAGGGCTGCTGCAGGTGAACTGGCTCTAAATGTTTTTAATTCCATGCAAATACCTTAAAGGGATAACTACGGATTCGCGCTGTGCCCATCTGGGATGGGGCAAAGTCAACTCTTCTGTGTCACTGACGAATTTATCAAAGAATATTATATCTAAATCCAGCGTTCTTGGCCCGTCGGTAAAAAGCCGTTTTCTTTTAAACCGCTTTTCAAGCCGCATCATCAGCGCTAAAAACGCTTTTGGAAACAGATCGGTTCCCAAAAGCGCCACGGCGTTATAAAAATCGGGCTGGTCAGTGTAGCCAAAGGCGGGGTTTTTCAGCAGCGGCGACGTTTTAACCACGTCAACGCCGGGCTGTTTTCTCAGAACAAGCAGCAGCCTTGAAAAGATACGCTTGCTGTCACCCGTGTTGCCGCCGATACCGATAACTGCCCCAAAACGCCGGCGGCTTTTGCCGTACGTCTTTGGAAAGGTTGGTGTTTTGTATAAAACCAGCGACGCGTTGAGCCTTTTTTTCATAATATCTTCGCGCGCCCCTTTTCCATGACGACCATATCCTCGATCCTGATACCAAACTCCCCGGGCAGGTAGATACCCGGTTCTACCGTAAAAACCATCCCGTCTTCAACAGGGGTCTTGCTTTTGGTTGCTATAAAAGGCATCTCGTGGATATCTAACCCCACGCCGTGTCCCGTGGAGTGGACAAAATACTTGCCAAAACCGTTCTTTTCGATCACATCACGCGCAAGCTTGTCAACTTCACGCGCAAGCATTCCGCTTCTTGCACCCTCAATGGCCCTGTCATGGGCTTTTAACACCGTATCGTAAGCTTTTTGTACCTGCGGTGAAAAATCGTTGCGCCGCTTGGCAAAATCCAGATTGTTGTCAAACAAAGCCGTTCTGGTGCGGTCGCTGCAGTAGCCTTTGTAACGCAGCCCCGCATCCATCAAAAACACATCTCCTGCATCCAGACGCTTCTGCCCCGGCAGCGCGTGGGGTTTGGAACCGTTTTCGCCGACGGCGGTTATGGGATCAAAGCTTAATTCGTACCGGCCCGTAAAACTCATATGTTTTTTGGCTAAAAAGTTCAGCTGGTATTCATCCATGCCCGCACGAACCTCCGACGCAAAACGCGCAAACCCCTCTGCTCCCAGCCTGACGGCTTCTTGAAGGTTGCCGATCTCGGTATCGGTTTTGATCATCCGTTTTTTCTGCGAAAAACCCGGTCTTGGTTTTAAATAAAGCGGCAGCGATTTCAGAGCGTCAAACTCTTGGACCGACCACTGCCTGGGGTCAAACACCAGTGATTTGATCTTATATTTCAAAAGCAGGCCCCTGGCCGTTTTGAGCAAGTTGGCACTGGGCACGACCTGCGTCTGCGTGAGTGCTTCTTTTGCTTCCTGGACATAACGCCCGTCGGTAATAAAAAAGCTTTGGCTGCCAAGGGTTAGGTAAATGACGTTATCACAACTGTAGCCGCACTCGTAATAAACGGCGTTTTCGTTTTTGCAAATATAATTTTGCATTACTCTTGGCTGCCGCCTTCTTGTTGCTGCTGTTGCTGGGCTTGCTTGCGCTGGCTGATCTCATTTAAAATCTGGGTCATACCGACCATGGCCATATGGTAGCCAAAGGGACCAAAGCCCACGATCTGTCCCGCCGTTACCGCAGCCGTTACGCTTTTTTGGCGAAACTCTTCTCTTTGGTGGATATTGGAAATATGCACTTCAATCGTTGGAATACGGACGGCGCTGATAGCGTCTCTGATGGCGATAGAACTGTGCGTATAGGCTGCGGGGTTGATAATGATGCCGTCAGCTTCCCCGATGCATTCCTGGATACGGTCAACGATTTCACCTTCGAGGTTGCTTTGAAAAAATTCGATTTCAAGATTGCTTTGCTTTGCGACGTTTTCCATCTGCGTATGAATATCTTCTAATTTCATACCCCCGTATATACTTTGCTCACGGTGGCCGAGCATATTAAGGTTTGGTCCCTGGATCACTACTACTTTCATCTGTTTCCTTTATCTGGCTGAATTTGGTAGAATTTTAACAAAAAACAGGTTAAGGATGACATGAAACGGCTCAGTGCGCGATATATTTACGACGGAGAAGATTTTAAACACGATTTTGGCTTTGTTTTTGACAGACAGATACTGGATGTGGGACCCAACAAAGAATTAGCACGCAAATACCCCGATATCGACCATATCGATTACGGCGACAAGCTGGTAATGCCCGGGCTTATCAACGCCCACCAGCATCTGGAGTTTTCGGCCAACAAAGCTACGCTGAGCTACGGAAAGTTCATGCCCTGGCTGCACAGCGTGATAGAAAACAGGGATACGCTGATGGGGGCGTGCGATGAAAAGATGATCGATAAAGCACTCAGTTTGCAGCTGGCCCAGGGGACCACGGCTATCGGCCAGATCAGCAGCGGCGGCAGCGAACTGAAAGCGGTGGCAAAAGCAAAACAGCGTGTTGTCTTTTTCAACGAACTCATCGGTTCCGATCCGGCGATGGTCGATGCGCTCTACGGCGACTTTCAAAGCCGCGTTGCCGCCAGTTGCAAGTATGAGAGTGCATTTTTCAAACCCGCTGTAGCGATCCACTCACCCTACTCGGTCCACCCCGTCGTTTTGCAAAAGGCGCTGGATTTTGCAAAACAAAACGATCTTACCGTCAGTACCCATTTTTTGGAAAGCAGTGAGGAAAAGCAGTGGCTGGAAGAAAACAGCGGCGGGTTTTTACCTTTTTTTCAAAAATTTCTAAACCAGACCAAAGCAGTCAACAGCGCTGATGAATTTTTGCAAAGCTTTCCCGAAAAAACGCTTTTTACCCACTGCAATTACGCTAATACAGAGCAAAGACGACAGCTGCGGGGACACTACGTCACCCACTGCCCCGTCTCCAACCGCCTGCTTGGAAGCAAAAGACTTGACATCGCGGGCTTTGACAATCTTATTCTCGCCACCGACGGCTTGAGTTCAAACTTTTCGCTCAGCCTCTTTGACGAAATGCGCGCGGCGCTGATGGTTCATGATGATCTTGAAATCAATGATTTGGCGCGCAGACTGCTGCGGGCTGTCACCAAAACCCCCGCACGCGCACTGGGGTTAAACTGCGGAGCGATCGAAAAAGACAGGGATGCTGATTTTATCGCTATCAATCTGCCAGAAGCAAAAATAAAGCAGTTGGCCCTGCATACGATTTTGCATACAAAGATCGTGGCAAAAACCTATATCGCCGGCGAGCTGCTGAAAGATTAATCCTGCAGCACAAAGCTTTGGGGCTTGCCGTAATAATACCCCTGCCCGTAGGTCAAGCCAAGGCCGGTAATGATCGAATCGACCTTTTCATTATCCACAAACTCCGCAACCGTTTCGATCCCGGCATCAGCGGCAAAGCTGTTCATGGTTTTGACAATGGTTTCCATATCTTTATCCCGGGCGATATCTTTGATCAAGGACCCGTCTATTTTTAAAATATCGGGTTCAAATTTGAGCAGATACTCAAAGTTGGAGTAACCGCTGCCAAAATCATCGATTGCCAGAAACGATCCAAGGGCTTTGATTTGGCGCGTAAAAGCCAGCACTTTTTCATAACTGCCGATCTCTTCGCTTTCGACCAGTTCAAACGTGATCTTATGCGCAATCGACGCGTTTTTTTGCAGCAGATTGAAAATAAACGCTTTTGTCTTTTCATCGGCGATATCTTCACTTGAAAGGTTGATAGAAACATCATGCCCGTACTTTTTGACAAAGGCAAAGCTTTTGCGCATCACCGTTTCAGTGATTTGGCTGTAGAGTTTGGAACGCTTGGCAATATCCAGAAAGAAAAAGGGAGAGACGGGGTTGCCCTTTTCATCCATCAAACGCACCAGCGATTCATACTTGATCACCTCTTTGCTCTGCAAATCCACGATTGGTTGAAAAAAAGGAACGATCCTGTCTTCCTCCAGAGCCGTTTTAACCCGTTGCAGCATCAGGATATTTTGCGCGGTCTGCTCTTTTGTATTCATCTGTTGCGTATAATACGCGATCTTTTTGGCAAAATCTTTTTTGATCGTATCGATAGCGGTTTTGGCGTTGATGACATAAGGATACTCGTCGCTGACGCCGACGACTACATTGACCGGAAAGCGCACGTCCTGATAGACAAAAGTATGTTCATCCACACTTTGCACAAACGCTTGTATTTTTGCGTCCAGGTCATACGAAGCGGGCTTTGCGACCAGCGCGGCAAACTCGTCAGATCCGATACGAAAGGTTTGACTGCCAAAGTACTGTTTCATCAAAGCCGCCAGCTGTACCAGCGCGTAATCCCCGCCGCTTGGCCCAAGCAGGTTATTGATATTGCGAAATTCAAGGATATTGACAACGACCATGTAAACGTCTTTATAATCCCGCATCGCCGTTTTCAAAGCCTTTCTGTTTTTCAGGCGGGTCAGCGTATCGGTGGTCAGGGCTCTTTTTTGTTCCCGCTGCAGCTTCAGGATGCGGCGCCGGTTTTGTTCGATAACGATGATGTAAACAAGGATGGCCACAAGCAGGCCTGCAGAGGCGAGTATAACCGTTTCAAACTCTTGTTGCAACTTCTTTTGGATCGCTTTGTTTTGCTCATCAAACGTTGCAAACGCTTTTTGCAGCAGCTGCTTTGTTTTAAAAGAGCGCAAAACCTCATATTTTTGGGCGTATTTGCCAAACTCGTCATACAGCACTTGCAGGTGCGCCATATACAGTCTGTGCCCCGAAGCAAGCTTCTCATCCTCAAACTCATACCCGCGTAACGTTTCATACAGGTCGTGGTCAAGCCCGCTTTGTTCTTTGAAATTTGCCTGCAGCTGCAGCAGATGCACCATCATATCCGTCACATCCTCGGAATACGTTGTGCCGTATTGTTCAAGGGCGCTCATATATGTCTGCAGGTAAGTCATGGAGTTTTTGATCGAAGCGTTGGTGCGTACAAAGGAGTACACTTCGATCTCAAAGGCATCAAGCATCTGCCTGTATTGCTTTATCTGTTCATAATTTTGCTCATAAAACCCGTACCGCGTCTCAAATCTTTGCAAAAACTCTTGGGCACTTCGTTTTGCCGTTTTGATCGCAGACGCGATCAGGTCGTTGTTAAAATGCAAAAAGATCACCGAACGCTCAACCGTGGAGACAATGTGGTTTTCATTTTGTTCAAACAGGTACAGGTAGGTGTTAAGATCCTTGCTCATGGCGTTGTACGCTTTGGCTTTCTGGTAATACGAATATGACAGCCAGCCCATACCAAGACCGATAATAATGACGATGACTATTTGCAGGTTTGTTTTATTCATGGCTTGTAACTTTCAGGCTGCGGGGCTTCCAGGGTTTTTAAAAACGCGATAATGGCTTCGATCTCTTTATCATCAAGCTGCGTACCCAGGTTGTACACCGCCATAAAATTAACCGCGGCAGGCAGACTTTTGACGCTGCCGTTGTGAAAATAGGGAGCGGTTTTGGTTACGTTGCGAAGGCTTGGAACCTTGAAAACGTTTTTATCCTCAGGCTTTTTCGTTACCTGGTAACGGTCGTTCTGGTGCTTGTCAAAGGGGTCAAAATCAATCACGTTGCCAAATTTCTGATAGGAATTGCCCCCGACGTTTCTACCGTTGTGGCAAGAGATACAGCCGTAATCCTTAAACAGTTCATACCCCTTTTGCTCTTTTTGGCTCAACTGCGTTTTGCCGCGCAGATAACGGTCAAATTTCGCTCCGGGCGTGATCAGGGTTTTTTGATACTCCGCCAGCGCGTCAAGAGCGGTCTGCAGCGTCGGCGCGCGGCCGTATATGCGCTCAAAAGCTTTGCTGTACTCTTTAGAATCACGCAGCCGTTTTTGCACCAGTTCTTTGCTGCTGTTCATCTCAACCGGGTTTTTAATCGTATCTGAGGCCTGCTGGCTGAAATTTGCCGCCCGGCCGTTGTGAAAAAAAGCGATATCAAACACGGCATTAAAAACCGAAGGCGCATTGATCGTGCCTTTTTGTCCCTTTGTTCCAAGCGACACGGGCCGATCATCGGCTCCGTAACTGTGGTGGCAGCTAAAGCAGGAAACATCTTTATTGCGCGAAAATATCGGATCAAAAAACAGCTTTTTGCCAAGGGCGGCTTTCTGCGTATCATGCGAGATTTTTTCGGGAATCGGCGTGATAAGTCCCCGGGCCAAAAGCACCGAACTTGTTATAGCTATCAGCAGTATTTTATACATCAATTTCCTTTGCATAAAAATATTATATCAAATCCAACGTTTGATTTCTTAACAAAGCTTTGCGCAAATACCCTTTGACTGCTATAATAAGATCAAAAAAGGTCCAAAGCGTGGGGATACATAAAACAGCGGCAGTGTTTTTGATAAGTAGCGTACTGTTTTTGGGAGGGTGCTCATCAAAAACCACTCTTGAGATAGAGGATATGCGCACCTTTAGTCAGGATATCAGCGACTATGACTTCACTATCACCCCGGCTTTTTTACCGCCGCGTGACAAAGCGTTTGACAAAGCGTTTTTTGCCCCCTGGCACGACAGGCAGATGCGTTATTCAAAAAAAGAAGCTTCCTGGGGGTTTATGTATGCAAAGAAAACGATGCATGGGTCCAATCTCAAACCTCTCCTGCCGCAGTGGTTTGACAACCAGAAACAAAAAGCCAATATGCAAGCCTACGGCAGCCTCGCACAAAAAGCGGTCACGGTTAAAAACGCCGATATGCGGGTACTGCCCACAAACAAACCCCTCTTTGCAAACCCCGACAAACCCGGCGAAGGATATCCTTTTGATTACAACCAAAACGCCGGAATCAAGATCAATACACCCCTTCTTGTTTCCCATTTTTCCGCTGACGGGGCGTGGGTGCTTGTACAGACGGGCTTCGCGCTTGGCTGGACGGAGGTGGAAAATATCGCTTTTGTTTCTGACAGACAGGCAAAAGATTTTGAAAACGGGCCGCGGTTTGTATCGGTACAGGATAAAGTCAACCTCTACAGCGACGGCTTCTTTCAAGCCGGGGCCAAGCTGGGGACTCTTTTTTCCATGGATGCAGACAACAGCTTGTATATCTTTGTACAATCGAACAATCTCATGGCAAAAAAACGCACGGTACAAGCCAAGCCCTTTGCCCTTGTCAAACATCCCCTGCTTTTTCATGAACCAAATATCAAAAGTATCATCGCGCAGCTGCAGGGGGAAAAATACGGCTGGGGCGAAGCGGGGTTTTTGCGCGACTGTTCGGCGATGACAAGGGATTTTTTCACTGTTTTCGGGCTTTATCTGCCAAGAAACTCCGCCGCCCAGGCCCGGGCGGGCAGATACGTTTCACTTGAGGATATGAACGCCGGGCAAAAAAGAAAACTCATTACCCAAAAAGCCCGGCCGCTGCGTACGCTTTTGTATATGCCCGGCCACATCATGCTGTATCTAAAAACGCATGAAGACAAAATCGTTATCTTTCACAATTTCTGGGGTATCCCCACTCGGGACTGGCGGGGCAACGAAGGGCGTTTTATCGTCGGAAAAGCTGCTATTACGGGGCTTACGCCCGGCAGCAAACTGCCTGGCTTT
>JBNJFE010000014.1:0-25900 GCA_051746505.1 Campylobacterota bacterium | reverse complement strand
GATCGACTCCATTACCATAGATACGTCATCGATAATGACATTGAGAGAGTCTTTGATCTGCAACGCTACCGCCGTATCGATACAGTCGCTGCTGGTCATGCCGTAATGTACCCAGCGCTTTTCCTCGCCCAGACTTTCGCCCACCGAGGTTAAAAAGGCGATCACGTCGTGTCTTGTTTCCTGTTCGATCTCATCAATGCGGTCTATATCGAAGCTTGCGTTTTTGGCGATCTTTTCGCAGTCGGCATCGGGGACCAGTCCCATTTTATTCCATGCTTTTGTCGCCGCGATTTCGACTTTGAGCCAAGCGTCGTATTTGGCCTGCATCGTCCATTTCTCACTCATTTCTCTGCGCGCGTATCGTTCTACCATTCAATGAACCTTTCGGTATAATTTGCTTTTGAAATAATAGTACAAATATAGTTAAAAGTAGCTAAGAGTATGCCCTTTATCACGCAAAATTTTCAAATACAAAACAAGCAAAACATATGCCGTTTTTTGTCATCCAAGCTTGACATTAATATCGCGCAGACCCAGCGCCTCATTGACAGCAACAGGGTCACTTTTGAGGGCACGGTACTAAGGGATAAAACCGCCTGTATCATGGGTACTGTCAGCATCGAACTCTTTGTGCCCAGGACCATGGGATGTCAACCGCTTTTGACACACCGGGAGTTTTTAATCTTTGACAAACCCTCCGGTATCCATGTCCATCCGCAGGTCAATATGCATGAGTATACGATGCTTGATGAGATGCGTCATTTCGGCGGCCGAAACTGCCACCCGGTTCACAGGCTTGACAGAGAGACAAGCGGCCTGCTGCTTGCGGGCAAAACCGCTTATGCTACCAAGGTTCTTAATACGGCTTTTGAGAAAAAGCAGGTAAAAAAACATTACCGGGCATGGGTGCGGGGCAAACTGCGTGGGGCTTTCCGTATTGAGGCACCGCTTCAACGCAATACCGATTACACCCAAAGCAAGCATAAAATCTTTGTCGGGAGTGCGGGGAAGCCGGCGGTGACACTTGTCAAATCTGTCTATTATGACAAATTCCGTGATGCCACACTTGTTGACCTGCATCCCCTGACCGGCCGAACCCATCAGCTGCGCGTACACATGTTCCACGTGGAACACCCTATCCTCGGCGATCCGCTGTACGGTACGGAATTTTCCTTTGCCGATGCCTACCTTGACAAACTTGTCAATGAAAAAAAACGTGTTGTACACACCGGTGCCAAGCGCTTGATGCTGCATGCGTACTGCCTTGAGTTTACACTTCAAAACAGGTTTAAGATTTTTGCTTTCCACCCTCATTTTCATCCGCAGGGGTAGTATCATCATTAGCCGATGTTTCACGTGAAACATCGTTTTCCTCCCCGGCCGTTTCCGCACGGTCCAGTTCCATGGACTCGATATGGTAGCGGCTGTTGCCGCCCTCTTTGAGCATGATGACATTTTTTTTCCCCTCCGTTGTCGTTTCCTCGATAATCTCGGGGGATATAAGTGAAAAGCTGACCTTGTTATACCCGTTCCACTTGCTGCGGTTGACAACCTGCGCGTTTAAAACAATCGACTGCTTCACATCGATCTGGGATTGTAAACGGTTGAGTTCCTCGTTTAAAAACATCATCTCTTCCTCGTCAACGCGAATGCTTTTCATCAGGGATTGGAATTTCTGCAACCGCTGCAGATAGGTAGCGGACGTTTTAACTCCCTTTTTTTCATTGGCGGCCATGGTGTCTTTGATCTGTTTGATAACATTTTCACTGGCCTGTATCGCTCTTTTTTTGCTGAAAAGTTCCTTTTTCAATGCCGCCCTGGTATGCGAAAACCGTTTTACATCCTTTTGCAGTGCATGGATATCCTCGCTTAAACCTTTGACCAGCCGGGGATCGATCATAAACTCATTGTCTTCACCTTTGAGCGTGTCGATCTCGATGAGTTTGGAAGCATAGATCAGTGTGTTGGAAGTAAGTACATCCACATGAACCTCCTGGGCTTTGATAATACCGCCGACAGCTACTTCGATATTGACCTTTTCACCCTCTACCTCACCGCCTTCCAAACGCTTGACATAAACGCTTTGGCCCTTGGCGTACCCGTTATGAACATTAAGAGAGATATCATTTGCGTATATCTTGGAGTTTTGATGGGTGATGCTTTGGATATTGACGCTGTCAGCTTCTATCTGCGCCCCGGATCCGACCGTACCGCTTTTGACATTGATCTCTTTGGCTTTGACATGCATCCCCTGACCGATAGAATCATTCATATCATTGTTGCCCGTGACAACCACCCTGGTATCACCGGTAATCCCAAGAGCAACATCGCCTGTCGTTTTAAAATCGATATTTTCCACTTCCATGTACTGTCCGATATCGTACCGGCCCTCTTCAAAGACGACAAAGCCGGACCTTTTTGCAAAATACTCGATACGCTCTTCATTTTCTTTTTTTTCGATATTGTCTTCATTGAATCCAAAATCGGGGAAGTTGTCTTTTCGGGGTTCCTGTACGGGCAGAAACTGCCCTTTGCAATCTCTTCCGTCACGGCCCTCTTTTGGATAGTGGTAGCAGATTATGCACTCGCCCTTTTCAACACCGTAGGAAAACTCTCTTTTTTTATAATCCTGCCGGTCTTTGTTTTGGCTGTCGTTTTTTTGTTTGTACACAAGTTCCAAGTAGTCGTCTTTGGCAGGCACCAGTCCGGCGGCTTTGGCAACGGGGATATACTGCCTGTGCGCGTATGAAACGGCCTTTGCCGTTTGCAGTACGTCAAAAAACTCTTGCAGCGGCTTTTTAAGATCAAACACGCCGATAAAGTACCCGTGCATTAACTGCTGTTTGACAATGTTTTTACGGATATACTGCTCAAGGCGCGTGGAGTACTTTAAGCGGGTACGCTCTGCTATGACAAATACGACTTTACTCTTGTCGGTACTGGCCCCTATCTTTACAGAAGGAAGTCTGGAGGGCTTGTCACGCTTGTAAACCTCTATTTCATACTGCTGTGAAAGCTGCAGGTTGGGCTGAAGGAGAAATTGGAGATCATGCAGCTGCTTTATCTCTTTGTCGGTAAATTCCTGCCAATTCTCTTCGCCTTCGTATTTATACATGGTCGTATATCGAAGCAGCCGAAAATCAACGAGCCTGGAAGTGACTTTGTGGTTTTTAGCATACTGCAGCAGCGTTTGGCTGACCGAAGAGGTTTTATATATGTGCGCGCCGGCTCTCATAACACTCCTTATTACCTTTCATACCAACTATATCGGCAGATGGCACAGCGCACTTTATTTTGGGATAACGAAGGTAAAGTCCGCTCCCTGTGAAGCGTTTCTGGCAGACAGATCGCCCCCTAATTTCTTGGCGATCTTTTTACTCATATACAGCCCCATCCCGGTACCCTGACTCTTGGTCGTAATATGAGGTTCAAAAACAGAAGGCAGCACCTCTTCCGGGATGCCTCCGGCGTTGTCGCTGACTGAAACCGACACGTTGTCGCTGCTTTGGCTGATACGCACCGTTATCTTTTTATACTCGATACTTTTAGCCTTAAAAGCATCTTTGGCATTGCTAAGCAGGTTTAAAAACAGGTGCTTGACCTCATTTTCATTTCCCTTGACCACCGCTTCTTTATCAGCATCAATGCAAACCTGAATATTGGCGTATTGCAAATCATCCCCGATAAGCAGCATCACATCCTCAAAGCACTCTTTGACATTGATCGTGCTGACTTTTCCGCCGGGGCGGAGAAAGTTTCTAAAGGTATCAAGCGTTTGCTGCATATGGTCAAACTGCGCAAAACTCTGGGCGTGAAACTCATGCATCAGCGCTTCGTCCAACTCCCCGTCTTTGAAATCATGATGGAGCATATCGATTTTCATGCGCAGGATATGGATGGGCTGTTTCCACTGGTGGGCTACCAAATCCACCATTTCGCCGATAGAAGCGAGTTTTGACTGGTGCATGAGCAGATTGTCTTTTTGTTCCCTGGCTTTTTCGATCTTTGTCACGTCATGACTGATAAAGATAAATTCGCGCAGCCGCGAAGATTTGTCATACACTGCAAAGATACTGCCCTGGACAATATACTCGCCGCCGGCCTGATTTTTGTGGGTCAGTTTGCCCCGCCATGTTTTTCCCTGCATCAAAGAGCTGAAAATACTTTCAAAGATATCTCTGTGGCCCGGGGCGATCAAATCGGAATACGGTGTTTTGTACAGCTGCGCGGCTTTGTAGCCGCACAGTTTCTCAAACGCTTTATTACCGTACGTGATTTCGCCTTTGAGATCAAACTTGGCCACCACGGTTGACTCGTCGATAAAGTATTTCATCTGGGCAAGCTCTTTGGCGGCGGCTTTTTGCCTGCTGTAGATGATAAATAAAAACACAAACAGTGCCAGTGCGATCAGAAGTTTTAAGCCCGAACTCTTTGCAAGCTGCCACAGCGAATCATCGCTGCCGACACTGACAAGATACCCGATCTGCTCTTGCCGGTGATCGCGCACGGGAAGAAACGTCGCCCTGTGGACATCCCGGGCCGTGCGGCCGTAAACGCTGAAAGCTTCATCTGTGTCAATAAGCGAAGATACTTCAGATTTCAAAAACTGTCCGATTTTTGATTCTTCCTTCCCCTGCCGCAGCGTCGTAAGTAAAAAATCTTCACTCAGGCAAGAACTTTGAAAACGGCTGCTCAAATGCGGCTGCCGCAGTGTTTTGTCAAGGTAGGAGCGCTTAAGTAAAAACAGCTTTTTGTCAACCCCGCGGCTGTTTAAAAGCTTCAGGGCATAATTGGTATCAATACTGACTGTTATTATCAAAGGATCAGAATCCGGGCTTTGATACATATCGGTGTAAACAAACCCGTAAAAAGCATGACTGACGTCAAAGCCAAAATGCGGGCCCGCGTCGGTGATACTTTTGGCGGTGATTGACGATTTTTTGACAGTTTCGCCCAGAGTATGCGCGTCCGGGTATTTGAGGTTTTTGCGCAAAACGCCTTTGGGGGAATACAAGCGTATATTGTCAACGCCAAAGTCACGGGTCTGCAAAAAGTATGCGTTGAGTTTTTCTTCCTGATCGCGCAGTTCATAGGCTGCAGCGCCTACGGCGGCGGCTTTATCGCGCAGGTTTTGACGCACGCTGTCAAATTCCTTTTGCAGATTTGTCACCTGTAATCTGTTATGCTTTGCTTCGTAACTGCTGTACTCGGCGTATAAAAACGCCGCTACGACAAAAAAAAAGAGTACGAAAGCGTATCTGGAAAAATCAAAGGTTCGTTTTTTCACAATCAACCTGCTTTTTTAAAAGTGTGCTTTATTGTATCAAAGTATTATACCAAGATGTAGTATAATACCCCTATGTTTAAAATCATTCTCAGCGCGGCTGCGCTTTTGCTTTTGAGCGGCTGCAGCCTCAAAGACGCCGGATTTACCCCCAGAGACGATCTTGATTATTACGGTATCTACAAGGGCGTACTGCCGTGCAAACGGTGCATGGGGATCAAAACCACCCTGAAACTGCAGCGCCCAAACCGGTATGAAAAAAAACTCTCCTATATCCAGAGCGCTCAGGAGCGTTTTTATGCCCGGGGCAGTTTTTTCTGGGACGGATCGGGCCACAGCATCACGCTTGATGACGGAAGCAGCTACAGGGTAAAAGAAAACGCCCTGCAGATGCTTGATAACAGCGGCCGCCCTCCGGCCAATAAGCCAAAAGCCTACACGCTCAAAAAGTTTTCTCTTTCAACCTTTATCAACGACCGCAACGCTTCACACTAACGCCTGCGTAATATTATACGCGATAAAAGACAAAATCCACGCCATCGTGGTCGTCATCACAAACAGGTAGCCAAGATAGCGCCATCCGCCAGCCTCTTTGGCAAATACGACTGAAGCAGCCAGGCAGGGAAGATAGATCATGACAAACACGATAAACGCGATCCCGGAAGCAAAGGGGATGTTTTGGCGTATCTTTTCTATCAGGGTCGCACTTTGTTCGGTCGCGCCCTCGCCCAGGCCGTACAGGATACCAAGGGTGGAAACCACGACCTCTTTGGCAGCAAGTCCCGTCTGCAGCGCGACGCTCATCTTCCAGTCAAAACCAAGCGGCGCAAACAGCGGTTCCAGTGTTTTGCCCGCCATACCCAGATAACTGTTTTCCAGATTATACGCACTTTGGGCTGCGGCCAACTCCTGTGCTCCCTGCTTGTCTGCTGCGTTTTCTATCTTGATCTGCATCTGCTGATTATACACCTCGTCTTTTGGATAATTGCTGGCAAACCAGATCAAAATCGAAGCGGCCAGAATAAAAGTCCCCGCCTTTTTGAGATAACTCCACGCCTGCACCGATACGGTATGCCAGATCAGCTTGACTGAGGGCATCCGGTACTTTGGAATCTCCATGACAAAGGGTTCATCCTCGCCTTTAAACGCGGTGAGTTTGAGCACCTTTGCCGCGATCAGCCCGATCATCGCCCCGGCTATATAGATGATAAAAAGGATGTTTCCGGGGTTGTGCTGCGCAAAAAAGGCGCCGATAAAAAGTACGTAAATGGGCAGCCTGGCCCCGCAGCTCATAAACCCGATGATAAAAAGCGTAATCAGACGGTCTTTTTTGTTTTTAAGCGTGCGCGCGGCCATGTATGCCGGTACGCTGCAGCCAAAGCCCGTAACAAGCGGGATAAAACTCTTACCGTGCAGTCCGAACTTGTGAAAAAACCCGTCCAGCAAAAACGCCACCCGGCTCATATACCCCGTACTCTCAAGCAGGGCGATCCCTAAAAACAGGATAACGATATTGGGCAGAAACATCACCACGGCCCCCACACCGGCAATGGCGCCGTCACCGACAACAGAAGCCACCTGTCCGCCGCCAAGAGCGCTTTTGGTACTGTCGATAAGACTGGAAAAGAACATATCGATATAATCCATAGGAATCGAACCGATTTCAAACGTCAGCTGAAACAATCCCCACATCAAAAACAAAAAGATCGGCAGCCCCCAAATCTTGTGCATCATCACTTCATCGATTTTTTGGGTAACTGACTTTTTTTCCCTGATGGGGCAGGAAAAGGTTTCTGCCGCCGCCCCTTTGGCAAAAGCGATGCGTTCGTCAAAAAAGATTTCATCGGTATCTTTGGTATTGTAATGCAGATAGATATGTTCCAGCGCTTTTAACAGCACGGGCTGCAGGTCTACCCAGATGGGATTATCATGTATCTTTTTGTACGTATCCTCATCTTCCTTGAGCAGCTTGATCGCAAGCTCCCTGTAACCCACCGGGCTTTGGAAGTTTTTTTCCTCAAAAAGGCCCACGAGGTTATCGATCTCTTCTTCTATGGCGTCTGTGAATTTGAGCTTGGATTCCTCTTTGCCGTGTTCAAACGTTTCAACCATGCAGTCAAGCAGGTCATGGATCCCTTCTTTTTTCAACGCGCTGGTTTTTACGCAGGGTTTGCCAAGAATAGCGCCAAGCTGCTTTTCATCGATGCACACACCCTCTTTTTCGGCTTCATCGACCATGTTCAGCGCGATAACCATCTTCTGGTTGAGTTCCAGCAACTCGGTGGTAAGATAAAGATTTCGCTCCATCGCCGTGGAATCGACCACGTTTAAAATCAAATCATACTCATCGGCTGTTAAAAATTGGTTGGTAACCTGCTCTTCGATGGTATAGTTATTCAGTGAATACGCTCCGGGCAGATCGGTCAGCAGAAATTCATACTCTTTATAATAAAAGCTGATCTCTTTTTTCTCAACCGTCACCCCGCTGAAATTGCCCACTTTGAGCTTGGTATTGCCGATGGAGTTGGTAAGCATACTCTTACCCACGTTTGGCTGGCCGACCAGTGCTACCTTGATTTGTTTCATATCTGCACCTGCACTTTCTGCGCCTCGCCTTTACGAAGGGCGACCATGGAACGGTCAACCTGAACTTCAAAGGTATTGCGTTTTAGCGTCCGCTCGGTCAGTTTGATCTTGGTACCTTTTACAAGGCCGAAAGAGAGCAGCCTGCGCTTAAGCTCTCTTCCTGAATCAATATCTGTTACGATTGCTTCCTGACCCACACTGAGTTGATCTAACGTCATGATATTTTCCTTCTTTGCGAATGATTATCATATTTTAAACCAAAATAGATTAAAAAGAGGTTAAATTGATAAATATTCTCATTTTTATTTTTCAAGCGCGATCTCTTTTGACCCCAGAATGATATCGTGCAAAGCTTTTTTATCGGCTCGAAAAAAGGGTGTCAGCAACCCCGCAATAACAGTGGCCGAAAAAAGAAACAGGATAAACCGAAGCAGCGCCATCCCGAAAGAGAGTTTGTATCCGTTTTTATCCACCACTTGTATCTCATACGCTTTTTTGCCCGGCGTCTGGCCCTTTTTTGCCAAAAAGATCGCATATATGAGCCCATATACCGCCACTGCTGCCAGCGGCGCGGCCTGGGAGCTTTGAAAATCCTCCTTGCCTCCAAGAATAAAATAGGTGATAATATACAAAATTGGGGTATAGATCATAAACATATCCACGATAAACGCTTTGATACGCTGCGGATAGGTTGCGTAGGGTTCTTTCTGTGTATTGGTTTTTTTTGCGGGCTTTGCCCTGCCCTGTTTCACGTCGCGCCATCTCATGATAAACCGCCTTTTTTAAAGGCAATTTTACCATTTTTTCAAAACCGCGGGCTTACCGCTTCATATTGATCGCGGTCTGGATCATTTGATCGCTGGTCGTGATCCCTTTCGAGTTGGCGTCAAAGGCCTTTTGGTATACGATCAGATTGGTCAAACTCTGAGAAAGCTGGACATTGCTGTTTTCTAATTTGTGGGACAATATCTTGCTGCCAAAGGCTGATTTACCCGACTCGGTTTCAAAACGTGTCGGATCGCCGCTGTTGGCAGACGCCTGGAAGAGATTTTCTCCCTCTTTGTCAAGGCCCTGATCGTTTTGAAAATGATACAGCGGAATCTTGCCGATATAAGCACTGTTACTGTTGTCAAAAGAAGCGACGACATTGCCGTCCTGGTCAACGCGGTAATTGTCAAGATTGCCTTCGGGGCGACCGTTTGCCGTAACCGCTGTACTGACCTCTCCGGTAGTGGATATCACGCCGTCAAACCCGCCGCCAAGGTCAACTGTCATATTCTGCCCGAAATTATTGATATCTAATACGGTATCACCGATCAAACCGCCGGCGGTATCAAAATCCAGGGCACCGGTTGTAGGATCATCGTCACTGCCCTCAACGCTTGCGCTGTAGTTCCACCGCGTACCGTTTGCGGGCTGATCCGTTTCATCAAAGGTAAATTCCAAATCCAAATTGGTACGCTCACCCTGCGGTGTCACGATCCCGATACTCTGGCTCTGCTGGGTGGTTCCGTGGGCAAGATTTTTTCGCAGCGTAACCTCATCGGTGGCCGTGGGCGGATATGTCAACTGCGTAGGTATTTTGATCGGGCCGGTTTGCTCACTTTGTGGATCGATTTCGACGTTTGGATTGATCACGTCATCGGGGGTAATATTATCTGCCGTGATTCCCTGCACAAAATACCCGCTGCTGTTTACCAGAAATCCGTCTGCATTGACGCTGAAATTACCGTCTCTGGTATAAAAACTTTGCTGTTCATTCTCCCCCTGGCCCGGGGCCACGTTAAACCAGCCGTCCCCGCCGATAGCCAGATCAAATGCCCTGTCGGTGTTTTCAAAGGTCCCCTGTTTGGTATCCAGTGCCGTTGTCTGCGCGGTGGACCCAAGCCCGATCTGATCGGTGGTTGTGGAACTCTGCCTGTCGGCGGCTGCTTTGGCAAAGATATTTTTAAACTCCGCGTCTGAGCCTTTAAAGCCGTACGTGTTGACATTGGCTATGTTGTTGGACGTCACATCCATCCCGAATTGATGGCTCTTTACCCCCGAGATACTGTTAAAAAATGATTGCAGCATTGTTTTAGCCTTTAAAAAATCTCTTTGACTTTGTCAAGAGCGACGTAATCGCTGCCAAGACGCAGAAAGGTTTTGCCCTCGTCAAACTTCACTGAAGAGATGGGATACGTGCCCACCCTGGTCTGACGCTGCTGTCCGGCTTCATTGAAATACTGTGCGCTGGCGTAATACGCGCCTGATTCAACCTGATCGCCGTTATTGTTGGTGCCATCCCATTTAAAATTCAGCACTCCGCCGGGTTGTTCCTCCAGGCCTACGGTTTTGATGACGTTGCCGTCACTGTCTTCGATCGAAATCTGGCCGCTTTTGACATTTTCGGGGAAATAGATATCAAAATCGGTCTGCCCCTCTTCAGGCAGTGTTATCTCGGCACTTCCCATATCAGCGGTTTTACCGATGGCTGAAACGGTTGAGAAATCACGGTTGTTGCCTAAAGATTCACTCAGTTTTTCCAGTGCGTCCTGGGTGTTTTGGGCTGATTCCATCGTCGCCAGCTGCGAAGTCTGGGATAAAATCTTGTCCGAATCCATCGGATCGGTGGGATCCTGGTGCTGCAATTCCGTCATCAGCAGTTTTAAAAAATCATCTTTTTCAAGCATACTCTGGCTTGCTGATCCAAGAGCGTTTGAAGCGTCTGGACTGTTGAGCGTATCGGCTACATTCATTTTCTCTCCTTGTTACACGTATCTGGGCAGAACAATTTCCAACTGTTCCACCTCCGCGCTTAATTCTTCGTCAAAATCTTCAAATTCACGCATCATCGCGGCTTGCTGCTGCTGGTTTTGTTCTCTGCCTTCCTGCTGCGAACCGGAACTAAACTGCATGGAAACGTTTTCAAATCCCATATTCAAAAGGTTTTGGCGCAGATCCTGCGAATTTTGCGCCAGCAGCTGCAGTGCCGGGGCGGTATTGGAACTCAGCTGCACGCTGAGCTGATCCCCCCTGGTTTTGATCACCACGTCCACTTCTCCTAAACTTTTCGGGTTAAGCGAAAGCGTCAGTTTGGAAACGGGGGGCTTGTAATTGTCCACCTGCTCTTTCAGAGAGGAGGCAAACTGCTTCACGGCCTGCTTGGCTTCATTGGATTTGAGGCTGAACTCGCTTTGCGCGCCCTGCTGAGTATTCACCGTGGCGTTGGATTGTGAAGCGTTTTGCGAACTGTTTGAAGACGTTGGCTGCTCTTTTGCAGCAATTTCTTGCAGCGACTGCATCACGTCAGTACCCCTGTCCGCCTTTTGCGCGGTTTTTTCGATATTTTTTGAAAGATCAAGCTTAGAAGCGATAGTATCATTCATCGTCTTTTTTTGGCGCAGCTTGTCATCATCAAATCGTGTTTGCAGCAATTTATCAAGCGTATCTTTTTTGCTTTCTTTTCCGGAATCTTTTTTATCTTTTTGCAGCGCCTGCATCAAAGCCGCGTTTTGCGCGGAACTTTGTTTCCCCTCTTTTGCTTCCCCGTCTTTATGTACTATTTGAGAAAAGTCCTGTTTGCCCGGATTTTGCTCACCTTTGTCATGCAGCTTTTGGGCAAGGACGCTTGAGAGGTTGTTGTTTTGGGCATTATTTGCCTGTGCGGGTTTGTCAAAAGCTTTTGCCTGCTGCACGAGCGCCTGCTTAATGCCGTCTTGTTTTACTGTCTGGCTTTGGTTTTGCAACGCGCTTTGAACCGATTTCTGCGCTTTTTGGGCATCGGGTTTTTGGTCTGTTTTGGCTGCTTTTTGGCTGCTGGTTTGTTCAAAGGAGATTATTTTGGCGTTTAAACCTTTTTTATTGGCCTGCTTGATCAGATCACCCAAACTTTTGGCATCTTTTAGCTGGGCCAAATCAACCTTTTGCCCGAGGCTTTTTTCAAGCACTGATTTTGCCTGCATCATTTTCGCTTTGGCATCGAGGTCTTTGATCTGGCTTTTTTCCCTGCCTGAAGCTTGCAGAATCGATTCCAGCATCGAAGTGATCGTCTTTGCCTCTTTGCCTTGTTCTTTTATCGCTACCTGGGGTGCGGGTTTTTCCTCCAAAGCAGCTTTGCCCTTTGTCTCTTTTTGTGCAACGAGTTTGACAAAAAGATCTTTAAAACTACCGCTTTCTCCCTCTTTGGAAGATGCTGAGTCCCCTTTTGTCAAACCTTCTTTTGGAACACTTCCCTTTTTTGCAAGTATCGCTTCAAGCATACAACAGCCTTTTTACTGATTTACTATTGTATGTAAAGCAAAAAGCGTGCCTAAACTAATCCTCTTTGTTTGCGATCAAAAAACCGCCTACGCCCACAATGAAAACAATCACTAAAAATACCAGTAATGCAATATCAGTCGGAGTCATTTTTATCCTTTTGGTACAGCTGCCCGCAGGCAGCGCTTATATCAAGCCCTTTTGATTCGCGGATGGTACACGTCACCCCTTTGTCGCGTAAAATCTTTTGAAAAGCGAGCATATCCTCTTCTTTTGGCCTTTGAAACGCGGTGCCGGGCGCATCGTTAAAATAGATCAGATTCACCTTGGCCCTGATACCGTGCAGCAGTTTGACCAGCTTGTGCGCACTTGCCCTGTCGTCATTGATATCTTTGATCACCAGGTATTCAAACATTACCCGCTTTCTGGCGTTGATGGGAAAATCCCTGACGGCGTTGATCACCGCTTCGATATTATACGCCTTGTTAATGGGCATCAACTTTTGGCGCAGCTTGTCATCGACTGCGTGCAGCGAAATCGCCAGGTTCACGCCCAGGTCTTTGGCTCCGAGTTTGTAAATCTGTCTGCCAAGGCCGCTGGTTGATACCGTCTGGCGCTGGGGCGAGATGGAGGGCCCTTCGGGGTCGCTGAAGATTTCGATCGCTTTGATGAGGTTGTCAAGATTGTCAAGGGGTTCGCCCATGCCCATATACACGATATTGGTCTTTCTGTTGGCTTCAAGGTCGTTGTCTTTCTTAACAGCAATCACCTGACCGACAATCTCGCCGGGGGTAAGATCACGGAAAAACCCCTCTTTGCCCGTCAGACAAAACGCGCATCCCACTTTGCAGCCCACCTGGGTCGAAACGCAGACGCTATAGCGGGGCAGGTGCTTGATGCTGCCGTCTTCATGGTAACTTGTTTCACTCATCTTTAAAAGCACCGCTTCAACGCTGTAGCCGTCATGCAGCCTGAAAAGATACTTTATGCTGCCGTCAACGCTGCTTTCTTTGGCCGCAATTTCGAGCGGATTGATCACATACTTTTGTGACAATTCCTGTTGCATCTTTTTTGGCAGGTTTTTCATCTGTTCAAAACTGTCCGCGTATTTGTGATACACCCACCCAAAAATCTGCTTTGCCCGAAAAGCGGGTTGTATGTTTTGGGCCAATTCGGCCTTGGTATAATCCATAATCGAATGCATAAACTACTCTTGCACCGCGTAGTTTTTTTGCAGATGGCGCGTAAGACGGGCCATGGCTTCTTTGTGGTTGGCCGTAAACTGTTTGTGCGCATCCTCAAAACAGTGGTTGGTGATGACAAAGATCCCTTTAACGGGCAGTTCAAACTCTTTTGCCACCTGCAAAATCGAGTAAAACTCCATATTTTCTATCGCGATGCCCCGTTTTAAAAACTGCCGCGCGTTTGCCTCATCGGCTGTGATATAATTGCTGGAATTAACCATCACGTCACCGTCTAACCCGGCATCGATAACGTTGTCCATGGGCGTATAACACTTTTTTTGAAAGAAGCACGCTTCGACACTGCACCCCTTGGCGCTGGTAACGATATCAAAGATTTCATGCCCGCCGTAACTGCCCGCACTGCCGATAAACACCAGCTCTTTTGGCGGATCCAGCAGCACGGCTTTGGTCGTATTGACCGCCGCTTCATTCATGCCGATGCCAACAGGCAGGGCAAAGGCAAACGTTTCCATATTGCCGGCGCTAACTATCATCGCTGCACTTTAAAAGAAAACTGGGCTGCATGGAAAGGCTTCTTGGCTTTTTGATAGGATTGGGAATAAAATCACGCGTCAATTTTCTGTTTTGATCTTGTTCAATCATGCGGGCTTGAAACATCACCGGGGCATTTGGGCGCTTAAAACTGATCTCATCGACGCTGCACTGTTCGTAAATCTTGGACGAAAGGCTTTTGGCATAGCTGATGCCCCACAAAATCGCTTTAAACCGCAGTTTTTCCAACTCATCTTCCTTTTGCTCTTTTGAAAGCACGTAGCCAAGGTTTTGCACCGTGATGGTTTCTTTATCCTTTTGTGAGAGCAAATCCTGCAAAAAAACCTCTATATGGTCAAAATTATCCGATTGTATCTCATAAGAAAGCCTACCCTCAAAGCCTTGCAACTCTTTTGTGTCCTTTTCATGCGAATAGCGGGGCGTGATTTTGAGATTGCCGCCGCTTTTTTGCACCTGGGAATACCCGTCGATAAAAACCGAACTTTCCTGCAAAATACTGCTGACGCGCTTTTCACTCTCACCTTCGGCTTCAATAAGCAGGTTCGTGCGGATCAGCTCGGGTTCGACCTCTTTGGTGAATGTTTTTTCAAAAGCGATCTCCATCGCCCCCAGACTCAGGGTCATAGCAAGTAGTATTAATACTGTTCTCATTTGTTGATCCTTACTGAAATGTTGTTTGTGCTCAGGTAGTTTTTCAACTCCATGATATCAATTTCTTTAAAGTGAAACACCGATGCGGCCAAAGCGGCGTCGGCACTGTTTTCAAAAACATCTTTGAAATCTTCCATAGTTCCGGCCCCGCCGCTTGCGATAACGGGTACATCCACCATCTGGCTGATACGCTTTGTCACCTGCGTATCAAAGCCGGCTTTGGTGCCATCGGCGTCCATACTTGTCAGCAGTATCTCTCCGGCCCCGCGGCTGACGACCTCTTTAGCCCACGTAAACGCGTCAATTTTGCTGTCATGCCTGCCGCCGGCGGTATAGACGTGATACCCCTCGCCGTGTCGCTTGACATCGATGGCCACTACGATACACTGGCTGCCAAAGCGCTTGGCCGCCTCATTGATAAAATCGGGGTTTTTGACCGCGTGGGAATTGATACTGATCTTATCGCACCCCACGTTTAACAGCCTGTAAATATCTTCCAGCGTTTTGATCCCGCCGCCCACGGTCAGGGGAATAAACACTTCTTTGGCAACCCGGCTGACCACATCCACGATAGTATCGCGTTTTTCGTGCGTAGCGGTAATATCTAAAAACGTGATTTCATCAGCACCTTCGGCGTTGTAGCGCTTGGCTACCTCTACCGGGTCGCCGGCGTCTTTGAGGCCTACAAAGTTCACGCCTTTGACCACGCGGCCGTCTTTGACGTCCAGGCAGGGGATGATACGTTTTGCAAAGGGTTCTTGATTCATTGTTTTTTCAGCCTTTTGTGTTACAATTTGTAAGTGAGTTTTAAAAAAAAGATTAATTGCCGGGGTTTAAACAGCAATTGTTCTCATTTAGGTTATAATTGTATCAAAAAATGATAAACACGCACCAATTTGCCAAAAAAAGTTTTGGTCAGAATTTTTTAAAAGATGAGTATTATCTGAACAGGATCATCCAATCGATGCCCTCCAAAACCGACCATATTATCGAGATAGGGCCTGGGTTAGGTGATTTGACCGAAAAACTTTTACAAGTTGAAGATGTCACTGCATATGAGGTTGACAAGAGAGCCTGTCAAGTTTTAAAACAGAAGTTTTCTCGCGAATTAGCCACGAAGCGGCTGCGGCTGACAGAGGAAGATGTTTTAAAAAACTGGCAGGGTACTCTTGGAGACAAAGCGTATGATCTGGCGGCGAACCTGCCATATTATATCGCGACGAAAATTATATTAAAAGCGCTGCATGATCCAAACTGCAAGAGTTTGCTTGTCATGGTGCAAAAAGAAGTTGCGCAAAAATTCGCAGCAGACGCGGGAGATAAAGCCTTCGGGGCCTTATCGGTACTGACCCAAAGCTGCGCAGCGGCACGGCTGCTTTTTGACGTGCCCGCCGAAGCCTTTGAACCGGCTCCGAAAGTAACTTCAAGCGTGCTTTTGATAGAAAAAACAAGTTCTTTGGACGATGAAGCTTTTGAAAGCTTTTTGAAAACCGCGTTTTGCCAGCCGCGAAAGACGCTGTATAAAAACTTAAGCGCAAAGCATGACAAAAATGCTTTAAGCAAAGCGTTTGCGACCCTTGAACTTGATCGTACTCTCCGACCTCATCAGCTGGTGACACCTTTTTATCATCATCTACATGACTTATTAAAAGGTGAACAAGATGGAAAAAACAGACAATAAAACAAATCAACAACCAGAACAAAACACGGCTGCCGCCCAGCCAAACAACAATAGCAAACCGCCGCACAAAAACGGCCCGAGAAATAATAACAGAGGCGGCAAGAAGAAATCTTTCAGCTGGCACAAAGATATCAAAAGAGCGATCAAAGCCAATGACGCGATGAATGAAAAGCGTCTTAACGCCCACAACAAGATCAACAGCAAGACAAACGCGAAGCTGCGCTTTACCCCTCTTGGCGGTCTTGGAGAGATCGGGGGCAATATCGGTGTACTGGAAACCCAAAACAGCGCGATCCTGATCGATGTGGGCATGAGCTTTCCCGATGACGAGATGCACGGGGTCGATATTCTGGTGCCTGATTTCAACTATATCCACGCGATCAAAGATAAAATCGCCGGTATCGTTATCACCCACGCCCACGAAGACCACATCGGGGCGGTGCCCTACCTGTTCAAGCAGCTGCAGTTTCCGATCTACGGCACGCCGCTGCCCCTTGGTATGATCGCGAATAAATTTGATGAACACAAGATGCGCGAACACAAAAAGTATTTCCGCTACGTCGAAAAAAGAAAACAGATCAAAATGGGCGATTTTACCGTGGAGTTTATGCATATTACCCACTCAATCCCCGATTCTTCCGCATTAGCGATCCAAACACCTGCGGGAACGGTTATCCACACGGGCGATTTCAAGATCGATCACACGCCCATTGACGGCAATCCCACCGATCTGCACCGTTTTGCGTACTACGGAGAAAAGGGCGTGCTGCTGATGCTCAGCGACAGTACCAACTCCCACAACCCCGGCAGCACCAAAAGCGAAAGCGTGGTGGGCAAAACATTTGAGGGGCTGTTTGACCAGGCCAAGGGCAGAGTGATCATGTCCACTTTCTCATCCAATATCCACCGTATCTACCAGGCGATCGATCATGCCAGAAAACACGGCAGAAAGATCAGCATCATCGGCCGGTCGATGGAGCGAAATATCGGGGTGGCGATGGAACTTGGCTATATCAAACTCCCTGAAGATATCTTCATCGACGCGCACGAAGTGGGCAAATACAATGACGAAGAAGTGCTGATTGTTACCACCGGCAGCCAGGGCGAACCGATGAGCGCGCTGTTTCGAATGGCCACCGATGATCACCGCCACATCAAACTCAAGCCAAGCGACACCGTCGTGCTCTCAGCCAAGGCGATCCCGGGCAATGAGGGCAGTGTTTCCAAAGTAATCAACCATATCCAAAAAGCAGGCGCGGCGGTCAAATACAAAGAGTTCAGCGAAATCCACGTCAGCGGCCACGCCGGGCAGGAAGAGCAGAAACTGCTGCTTCGCCTGTGCCAGCCCAAATTTTTCATGCCCGTCCACGGCGAATACAACCACGTGGTCAAACACGCCCAAACGGCAGCGGAATGCGGCGTGGACAAACGCAACATGTTTTTGATGGGAGACGGCGACCAGGTCGAGATTTCGCCAAAATATATCAAGAAGGTCAAAACGATCAAAACGGGCAAATCTTATATCGACAACCAGGCCAACCAGACGATTGAAAACGACGTGGTCGTTGACCGTCAGAAACTGGCCAATGAAGGTATTATCAACCTTGTGGTGCAAATAGCAGAACAAGACCGCAAACTGGTACAAAATCCCATTGTCACCACATACGGGCTGATCGGCAAACGCCACCACAAAACCTTTGAAAAAGATGTCAAAAACACTATCGAAGGGGTTTTGGCCAAACTGGACGCCGGTGCCAGCAAGAAGGTTATTGAAGATAATATCCGCTCAAGCATCAGAAAACAGGTAATCAAATCGCATAAGCGCTACCCGCTGATCGTGCCCACGATCTTTTTGGTTTAAGCTTTTTTTATCGGGTTTTGGCCAAGCTTTTTCAGCTTGCCAAGGCTCTTGCTTACTACTTTGCTTTGCCCGAAACTCTGGGCTCTGCTTTTCCAAATCTCATACTCTGTTGTCAGGGTTCGAAGCGTTGTATCAAGCAGCGTACTGTCTCGTTCTTTTCTTTCATATCCCCATAATCTCTGTTTGTAAAATTCTATCAAAGCCGACACCGTGTGGTCCATGCGGTAATCCTGCGCGCTGTCAAAGCTGCTTTGTTTCAAGCGTGATAACGTCTTAACATCCATATCGTGTATCTTTTTCATCGCCGCTGCAAAGAGCGTTGTATCATTTTTTTGTACTAAGATACCGTTGTTTTCATTGACCATTTCGCTTACGGCGGGTGCATCCAGGGCAACCACGGGCGTATGCGCTAGCATCGCTTCTGCCAGGACCATCCCCTGCGTTTCGCTGGTGGAACTGAAAACAAACAGATCCATGCGCGCATACAATGCCTGCAGATTCTTGCCGCTTTGGCTGCCAAGAAAATATACCTGCTCATACACCCCATGCAGGGCAAATATCTGTTTAAGCTCATCTTCGATCTCACCGCTGCCTGCGATCACAAAAAGCGCGCCCGGATGGGTTTGTAAAAACAGCGCCACGGCTTTAGCTAAAAAGATTTGGTTTTTTTCCGGGGCCAGCCGGCTGACATGGCCGATAACAAACGCGCCGCTGCCGATACCAAAAATCTCTTCGGCTTCTTTGGCGGACTCACCGGAGGGCCGCCTGTCAATCCCCGTTGGAATCACCGCTACAGGGGTGGTTACGCCGCGCTTTTGCAGCAGGGACGCGATACTCGCGCTTGGAGCGATAACCCCGTCGCAAAGATTGCAATACTCCGTGGCCATCTTTTTGGCCATCTTTTTTAACGCCCGTGATTCAAAGGGGACGTAGTGGGTGTAGCGTTCGTACAGCGTATGGTGGGTAAATACAATCGGTATCTCTTTTCGTCCCGCGATACGAAGGGCGCTGATACCCAGCAAAAAGGGGTGGTGGGAATGGATAATATCGGGATCAAACGCTTCGATCGCCCTGTTTTTTAAGATCACAGCAGGCAGTGAAAGTGAAAAATCGCTGCCGTTAAAGTTTTGCACCGCTTCAACGCGAAGCACGTCCTCTTGCTCTTTTTCCCCCTCAAAATGCGGAGCAATGACCATGACACGGTGCCCCTTTGCCTGCAGGGCGTTTTTAAATCCGGCAACGGAATTGGCTACCCCTCCGACATGGGGCAGATAGGTGTTGGTTATCATCAAAATTTTCATGGCGTAATAGTATCCAAATTTGCTTAACGCTTTATTTTTTTCTGAATCTTTTTCCCAAGAACAGGCAGCAAAACCAACACCCCAAGCAGTAAAAACGAAAGCGCGATTTTGAGGCTGAAGATATCGTTAAGCGAATTCAGCGATGACAGCGATACACCCATATTGACATACACAATGGTTCCGGGGATCAACCCTATAAAGGTGGGCAAAACGTATTGTTTATAGGAGAGATTGGCCGCGCCAAAAAGCAGATTGACCCAGAAAAAGGGTAAAACCGAACTCACCCGAACGGCAAGTACGTAAAAGGTGCCGTTTTCATTCACCGCTTTTTCCACTCTGTCAACCTTAACGCCGTATTTTTTATGCAGATAGCGGTACAGTATCGTTTTGCCCAGAAAAAAGGTGACCACTGCTGCGATAAGCGCTGCAGCAAGCGTGGCGCAAACCCCTGTTGTCAAATCGTAAAAATAACCGCTGATCATGGCTAAGATCGCGCCCATAGGCATTCCAAGACAAAGCAGGATGATATAGATACCACAATACATCAGCAGCGACAGCATAAAATGCCGGGCAATAAAATCTTCGATCTGCTGGGCGTGGGAAGCGACAAAAGAAAGCGAAGCTTCATTTAAACCCAGGCTGTTTGTCATCGCATACAGGGCTATAAGGATTACGGCCGCAAGGATGAAAAGTTTTTTCTTCATATGGATCACTTTTTTTGCGTGATTATATCATAGTGATATAACTGTATAGTAAGTATACAAAAAATTGCATTTGCGATCAAAAAGACGCAGTATAATAGTTGTATCATGAAGCAAAATATTTTAAAAAATGAAGACAACTCTTTTTTATATGAAATTACGCTTTTGCTGCTGGAAAGTGAAGACTTTGAACAAAACGCCGCAACCGCACTCAAGCGCGCGGCTGATTTTTTAAAGTTGCAAAGCGTATCTATCGAGGTTGACAAGAAACCCTACGTCACCTACGAAAAGAAAAAAAGCGGCCCGGCTGCATTGCAACTATCGCTGCCCATGATTGAAAAGGGTCAGATCATAGGCAGTTTTAACGCCGCTTTTGAAAGCAAATCACAACACAACATCGATACTCTGCACCTCCTGGTTCCGCTGTTTTCAAAAGCGTTCAAAACACACCTGGCTCAAAAGTTATTTTTGCAGACATCCTCGCTGCAGACGATGGAACGGCGGTTTGTTTTGCATACATACGACAGATGCGACTACAACGTCGCAAAAACCGCAGAAGCCCTTGGGTTAACCCCGCGCCAGCTGCGCTATAAACTCAAAAAATACAAACAGGATTAATCTGCCACGACAACCTGGTCCCTGCCGCCTTTTTTGGCGCTGTAAAGAGCTTTGTCAATACGCTTGAAAAAATCATCCAAACTTTCGTTTCCGCCGTATTCCCCTACCCCGAAACTGCATGTAATATTACCAATCTGTGCAAAACGGTGAATTTTAATAAGATTTTTGAGATTGGTCGCTACGATCGTCGCATTGGCCCTGTCGGTTTCAGGAAGCAAGACAACAAACTCTTCTCCGCCCCAGCGGGCAAATACGTCCGTTACCCTGATACTGTTATTGACGATGTAGGAGAGAGTTTTAAGCGCTTCATCGCCGGCGGCGTGGCCGTAGGTATCATTGATATGTTTGAAATGATCGATATCAAACAAAATCACTGAAAAGCTGATATTGTAGCGCAGGAAGGATTCTTTGAAATACACCAGCGACTGGTCAAACTTTTTGCGGTTATAGATACCCGTAAGTTCATCGGTAACGGATTGTTTTTCCAATTGATCGGTTTTTTCGACCATATGGGTTACGTCACTCATAATCAGGAGGTAACTGTTTTGGTCCATCCCGGTCATATCCACAAGATAGCTGAGTCCGTTTTTGGACTGGATGATTTTGTTTTTTTCCTCAATAGCCTGAATCGTGGCGATAATATCTTCACTGTCAAAAAAGTTTGAAAACTCTTTATAGCTTGGTTTCTCATTGATATTGAGAATTCTTTTGCAACTTTCATTGGCAAAATCGATATTTTTGTTCACCACTTCCACGATCATTCCCTCATACAGATCGATCGCGGTTTGGGCCATTTTCTGGTTTCTGGCCAGGCGTTTTTCCAAAAAGACCGAATGCGCGACCTGTTCGATCTTTTTGCGAAGCGTTTCGTAACTGATGGGTTTGAGCATATAGCTGGTCACATCATGATCGATCGCCTGAAGCAGATAATTGCTTTCGCTGTATGAGGAGGTAACGACAATGGGGATGTTTTTATCTGATTTGCGTATTTCATAAGCCATCTCTAATCCGCTCATCACGGGCATATTGATATCTGTAATGATGATATCGATATCTTCGTGTTCAAATACGTCCAATCCGTCTTTGCCGTCATTGGCCAGGTAGATGGTGTCAACGATCTTTTTCAGCACCTCTTTAAACATCTTTCGCATCGTCGAATCATCTTCGACATAGAGTATTTTTAAATCGCGTATACTTTCATACATTAACCCAACCTGATTTTTTTATTTTATTTCTTACTGCCTATTTTAACATAATTTATTTAAAGTAGGTTTCCTTTATTTGACATATGTTTATTTACATGCTATTATTTTGAACATATGTTTATTATACTTTTATTACAAAGGATTCTGTATGAAACAGGTTACGTTTAAAGAAAAATACCCCGTCTACGAACTTATCGTCAACAAAAATGAAAGCAGATTTAACTCCATCGACGCGTTTTTCGCGTTTTTCAAAGAAAAGATTGAGGCCCATCCCATAGCCGAGTATATCGCTGAATTTGACCATTACGCCCATACAAAAAGTTTGCCGGACAATGCCGTGGCTGAAGGGATGATTGACGCTAAAAACCTGATCTTTTGCTTTGGCAAAGAGATCCCCACCAGCAGGATCCTGGCCGTAAGGCCCAGGTCCATAGGGATTGCGGAGTTTGAAGACCGCTTTGAAATCAGCATCCTGGAAGTTCCTAATCAAAACCTGCACAGCCTGCTTGAGGACTGGATCAAAGAGGTTGTCAAGGATTAATCTTCTTTTGCTTTGGCCACAATCGAATTGATCATATTCTTAAACACAAAATAGTGCAGCGGGATGAGGGCGTACCAGTAGAGCCTGCCCCACACGCCGTGGGGGTAAAAATAAGCTGATTGTATCAACTCATCGCCGCTTATTTTAAACTCGATCCATGCGCTGCCGGGCAGCTTCATCTGGGCAAAAAGCAAAAGCCGCTCATCTTTTTGCAAATCCACCACCTTCCAAAAATCCAGACAATCCCCAAGACGCAGATCGCACTGGCTTCTTCGGCCCCGGTTGATCCCCACGCCGCCTACAAGCTTATCGATAATACCGCGAATCTCCCATAAAAAATCAAAATCAAACCATCCGTTTTCCCCGCCGATGGCGGTAAAGGCTTGATAAACCCCGTGTTTGTCCAGGCCGCTGATATCAGCTCTTTGGCGGTCCACAAAAATCGCGTCGCTAAACTCTTTGTCGTGGTCTCTGTCCCAAATCTTGCCGCCCACGTCACTCCAGCGGCTGATAACCTGGTTGTTTTCTATCTCTTTGACCGCGTTTGTCACGGCTTCTTTGTAACTCAGCGGTTCAATATGGGGAAAATATATGCGCGCATTGTCGTTTTGTACCGTCACTTCAGACTTTAGCCCCTCTATCAACGCTTTTGCGACACTGAATGGTACGGGCGTAAAGATATTGAGCCAGTATGAAGAAATGTTGATACTCATAAAAGGCAACCCGATTATGTAACGCTTCAACCCCAGTGCCTGCGCCGTTTGCAGCATCATCTGCTTATATGTCATCGCTTTGCTGCCGATATCAACGACAAGGTTTTCTCTTTCTTGCAGATACAGGCTTTCATGCAGATACAAAAGTACATCATCCACAGCAATGGGCTGGGCTTTGGTATTGACCCATTTTGGCGTCGTCATCACCGGCAGTTTTTCGACCAGGTTGCGGATGATTTCAAAGCTGGCACTGCCTGATCCGATGATCACCCCGGCTCTGATCCATACCGTCTGCACGGCTTTATTGGCACTGAGCACTTCGCCCGTTTCCAAACGCGAAAGCAGATGATCACTGGTATGGGCCGATTTTACACCCAGGCCGCCCAGGTAGATAATACGCCCTACTCCGCACTCGGCCGCAACATCACTGAAGTTTTGTGCCGAACGTTTATCAAGGTCTTTGTAATCTTTGCTGTTGAGCGAATGGATCAGGTAATACGCGACGTCAACGCCCCGCATAGCTTCATGCAATGCTTCTTTATCAAAGGTATCGCCTTCGATGATACGCAGGTTTTGCTGCGCGTATTGAGAGAGGGCTTTTTTATTGCGGACAAAAAGCACAAGTTCAATATTGCTGTCTTTGATGAGTTTTTGTTTCAGGCGGCGGCCGATATAGCCGGTGGCCCCGGTGAGTAAAACGCGCATAAACTCTCCTTTGGCCCATTATGACATCTTTTTGTATAATTACACGTAAAAAAGGGCGGCTTTGGCAAAAGTTTTTCAACACTGCATCATCGGAGCGGGCGCTTCGGGGCTGATGTGTGCGGCCTATATCAATACAAAAAGCACCCTCATCATAGAAGGCGGCGCCAAGCCCGCCGCCAAGGTTGCCATCAGCGGCGGGGGCAAATGCAACGTAACCAACGCAAACATGCAAAGTACATTTTTTGTCGGCGAAGACGGTTTTATCGATCATATCTTAAAAGGCTTTGATCAAAACGATACGCTTTCATTTTTGCGTCGCCGGGGCGTTCATTATGATCTGCGTGAAAAGATCGTCAAAGGCACCTACTTTTGCCGCGACAGCAAAGACGTGATAAATGCTTTGCAAAACAGTACCGGCAAATGTCAAAAACAATTGAATACGTTTGTCAAAAGCGTGACAAAAAAGGATATCTTTTGTATACAAACCTCAAAAGGGTCCTTTTACGCTAAAAAGGTGATTGTCGCAAGCGGAGGGATCAGCTACCCCAGGCTTGGGGCCGGTTCCATCGGCTATGACATCGCTGAAAATTTTGGGCACACGCTCACCCCGCTTCGTCCCGCTTTGGTGGGCTTTACCGTTCAAAAACCCCAGTTTTGGTTTAAAGGTTTAAGCGGAATCAGCCTTGAAGCCCGGGTAGGAACCGGAGGCAAAAGCTTTGAGGGCAGCGTGCTTTTTACCCACAAAGGCATCAGCGGTCCGGCAATCTTAAACGCGTCGCTGTATCATACCAAAGGCACTCTGACAATCGATTTTGCCCCCGGTTTCAACCTGCAACAACAAAGAAATTCGGCAAAAAACGTTACAACCGTGCTGCCGCTTCCAAAACGCTTTGTCAAAGCGTTTTTACACTCACTTGACTTGGTTGACAAACCATGCAGGCAATATACGTCCGGCCAGTGGCAGCTGCTGCAACAACTGCGGCACTACGAATTTGCCCCGGCGGGCGATTTTGGATACGGCAGGGCCGAAGTGACAAAGGGAGGCATCACGACAAAAGAGATCGATATGAATATGCAGAGCAAAAAAAAGCATGGTCTTTTTTTTATCGGAGAAGTGTTGGATGTCACGGGCGCCCTTGGCGGGTATAATATCCAGTGGTGCTTTAGCAGCGCGGCGGCGTGTGGCAGATATTTGCAAAAGGAGGATTCATGAAAGCAGTCATTCAAAGAGTCAGCAGTTCCAGCGTGCGCGTGGATGAAAAGATCGTGGGTTCTATCGGCCCTGGATTAAATATCCTGCTTGGCGTGCAAAAAGGCGATAAGAAAGCCGCCGCGGACAAACTGGTCAAAAAGATACCCAATCTGCGAATCTTTGCCGATGAGAGGGGTAAAATGAACCGCTCGCTGATCGATCGGGGCGGGGAAGCCCTGGTCATTTCGCAGTTTACGCTTGCCGCAAGCGTAAAAAAGGGACGCCGCCCGGGTTTTGATGCAAGTGCGGATGCGCACACGGCAAAAGAACTATATGAATACTTTGTCAAAGAGTTGTCAAAAGTAGTTAAAGTACAAACGGGAGAATTTGGCGCGATGATGGAAGTCGATATCGTCAACGACGGGCCCGTAACCTTCGTAATTGACTCGAATGAATTAAAGGCCACCTCTAATAACCCTGTGCGGTCATAGCTTTTAAAGCTTTTTCGTAGACAAGGCGCGGGGACGCAGGCTATGCCGTAGCATAGTCAAGGAGCCGCAACGCCGTATACGGGAAAGCTCTAAAAGCCCGGAGGGAAGGCAAATTCCCACCCCACAAAACAATTGTTTTGCGGGGACCCCGGTTCGGGGCCATCTTTTGTAAAATATTTCTTTGACTTACCTACGGGTAGGCCTGCAGAAATCTTTCACAAAATCTTACCCCGACTTTGCCTTCTATGATTCGTACAGGGTTTTTAGAGGTGGCCTAAACTGACTGGTGCGCCCTTCAGGATTCGAACCTGAGACCTACGCCTTAGGAGGGCGTTGCTCTATCCAACTGAGCTAAGAGCGCACATGTTTTGTTC
>JBNJFE010000013.1:0-30586 GCA_051746505.1 Campylobacterota bacterium | reverse complement strand
CAAACACCCTGTTTTGGGGCCACAGGGCTAGGTGGAAGCAAATCCGGTTTCTTTTTGGATTTTGATATCAACTTCCTCTCCGTCGTTGGATTTGAGCGTTATTGTGATGTCATCATCATTAGGACCGGGATACGTTCCGTCATGATACATCGGTCTGCCAAGCGCGTCAAACATGAGTTGTCTGCCGCCGTTTGAATTACTGAATGCAACTTCTACTCCGTATTTGGTTTGTAAATCCACCGTAGAAAGTCTTGTTTTTTCATTACAGCCGTTGACTGACGTTTTTCCGCAAATGAGCATATTTTTTAACGGATCGCGCACAACGACATCATCACTACTGTCGTATTCAGCGTCAGTTATATCTTCGCCCATATCTCTGTAAATAGTATAAGCATTATTATTGGTTGTACTGTGAAACTGTATTCTGTACTGCCTGCTTTGCCAATGCTGGTCATTTGGATCATAACGGTCATCGATCATAGCAAGGTGCTGGGTGTAGCGGATGTGTGAAAGGACTTGATCGGCCGCTTCATACAGATGGTCTCTGTCAAGGCGGTTCAGGGATATGGTAGCCAGTATACCTATGACAACGATGACGATCACGAGTTCCAAATAGGTAAAAGCGCTTTTTTGCATAAGTTGATCCTAAAAAGGTAAAGTGCAGCTGAGAAAACTCAGCTACACTCATTATATTATAATTTTTCCGCCTTTTCAACATCATACAAGATATCGTCAAACGGATGACGATACATCGGCATCGCAAGCCGCTTTTCATCAAGAATGTGACCGATAAAGCCGATCGATCTGCCTACGATAAAGAAAGAGTTCAGCGTACCGCTTTCGATAAACTCATCAATTTCTTTTTCATCATAACCAAGCGCGCGCCACATATCAACCATCAAAATCCCGATGGTGCCGTCGACATTAAGAATCAGATTTTCCTTCTTTGACGTGGTCAACTGCTCAACGCTTAAGGCATAATCCAGCAGCGACGTGGAAGGAAAGTTTTCTTTGGCAAACTTTTTCAACCCCTCAACCCGCTTGTCAGGATTTTTCAGTGATTTGATCCTGTGACCGATGCCTGGAATCGGCACCCCCTCGTTTTTCATATGTTTTAAAAACTCTTTGGGGCTCAGGTCGTTGTCATCGGCGTATTTGAAATACTTCGCCGCGCCGTCAATCGCGCCGCCAAATCTTGGACCAATGGTCAGCAGTCCGGTTACAAGCGATTCAACCACGCTTTTGCCCGCACGTGCGGTTACTTTTGCGTTATGCGCGCCGCTGACGGCCGGCCCGTGATCGGCAACCGTTTTCATAACCGTTTCTATAAAATCTGTAGCCCATTTGGGATACTCTTTTTTAAACCACAGCAGGGAAACCACGTCGCCGATACCTTTGCCCGTATCCGGAGTAGCCACAGAACTGATCGGATGGCCCGCGTATGTCGCTTCATCCCCTCTGTCATCAGAGATCGTACAGATGAAGTTTTTGGGCTTTCTGTGCGCGGGAATCTCATTAAGTTCAGGCTCTTCAATCTCTTGAATACTGCCTTCGCTTTTAAGCTTGGTATAGACTTCTTTGATCTTGTTTGGCAGATCATTGAAGCTTTCAGGCACATAGATACCCGCCTGGGCCATCGCTTTGTTTTTTGCTTCCGCCGTTTCTCTGTCTGCGTTGGCACTGGCGCCGGCGTGGCCAAACTGTACACCGCTGTCGTAATACTTGGCAATCGTGCCGATGCACCATGCGATCACGGGCTTGGTGATTTTGCCCGATTGAATCGCTTCGATCACCTTATACTCTTCTATACCGCCCACTTCACCAAGCAGCAGCATATATTTGACTTTGGGGTTATTTTCCATACGAAGCAGGTTGTCGATAAACGTACTGCCCACAAACCGGTCACCGCCGATGGCCACGCCCTCAGCAATTCCGTCGGCGTTGATTGAAATAATGTTTGAAAGCTCGTTAAACAGCCCGCCTGATCTGGTTACAAGCCCGCAGCTGCCCGCTCTGTGCAGCTTGGAATTGATGATATTGGTAATCGTACCGCCTACGTTTGCGATCTTAAACGCTCCCGGGACGATACCCCCGACCGTTGCCGGGCCGATAACGGTTACGTCTTTACTGCGTGCGGTTTCATTCATATACCGCGCCAAACGTTCGGGAATCCCCTCAGCCGTGATCATGATCGTTTTAAAACCGCCGATTTCAAGGGCTTCCATCGTCACGTCATACGCCGTTCGAAATGAAGCGAAATTGAGCAGCACGTCCGCCTGGGGCTGTGCTTTTTTCGCTTCGGCCGTGGTTTTATACAGCGGAACCATGATCTCATCACCGCCGTAAAAAAACTTTTCAAACTTATTGCCGCTGGTTGGCGCGACAATCCCTGCTACGGAAGGTTTTTCTCTTTTGATCGTATAATCGTAATCCAGCATTCTCTGGATCGCTTTTTTGTTGTTGTTCCAAAAAATTGCTTGTGTATCTTTTGTAAATAATGCCATATCTAAACTCCCCTTTTATTTCTCAAGTGCCATTCTGACAATATCGGTAACGTGTGTTTCCGGTCCGTGGACATGGATATCAAGTCCCAGGCGCTGCGCGGCTTCTTTAATATCTTTCAGCCCCTTTTCATAGTTCGGGCCGCCTCTTCGCACGTAAATCTTAACTCCGACCTCTTTCATCTTATCAGCATACTCTTCAAACGCTTGGATGATACCGGTAAATGTTTTTGCCACATCGGTAAAATTGGCTATCGCACCGCCGATAATCAAAATCTTGTCCCGGCCCTGCGGATCTTTTTCACGTGTCATCAAATCCAGCAGCGTTTGGGCGTAAAACCGCGTTTCACCCGTTGTCGGGCCGCCGCTGTACTCGCCGTAGTTTGCCAAATCCTCAATACCGGCAAAATCGGCGATCGTATCGGCATACACCACCGATGCGCCGCCGCCTGCGACCATCGTCCAGATTCTGGCTTCTGGCTTCAAAATCGTCAGTTTCAAGCTCGCGCCCGTCTTGGCGTCTGCTTCTTCCACCGCGATCTCTTCAGGAGATTTATCTTCCATACCAAAAGCTGTGGGGAAATCCACATCGCCCCACTCATCGGCCATCATAAATCCTGCCGTATCATCGAGCTTGGCCACCATATCAAGCAGTTCGATTTTATTGCCCTGCATGACAAAAGGATTGATTTCAAGATAGGCAAAGTTGAGTTCCCGGTACGCTTTGAAAAAACCGATCGCAAATTGTGCAAAATTGTCTTTATCTTCTGCTTTAACGTCTTTGGGGACGTTTTGCTTAATCTTTTGCGCGATCTCATCTTCGCTTGCGGTAATACCAAAAGCAACTTCCGTCACTTTTTCATCCCAGCCTTCTTCAACTTCCATGCCGCCCTCAGCCGACATGTACAGCACGTCGTCATCGCCCACGCATGTAGCGCTGATGTAGTACTCTTGGCTCGCGTCATGGGGCGTAAAGGGTTCGACGATAAAATGCGTCAGATAATCCTCTTTTGCTTCGCCCTTGGGCGTATCGCCGTCAAAGCTGAAATATACTTTCTGTTTGCCTGATGTTTTTTCATCAATCCATTTTGCAGCCGTATCCAGCGTTACGTCCCCGGGTTTTTGGTCTTTAAAAAGTACAAGACCGTTTTTACCTCTCTTGCCAAAAAGCATATCGGGCTTTGCAACGAGTTTTTTATCCTTAAGCCAACTGTTCTGAGCGGCTTTTTCTTTGAGCTGATCTCCGCTGCCTACCAATACGCTTTGGTACGCATAATCAAAGTCGGGAAAATATCTGTCCCAATGATTTGCCAAAATGGTCTTAGCATCAAATTCACGAATTGCTTTTTGTGCCATCATATCTCCTGATTATTAATTTTTGCTTGTTTTTTTCAATAATGCCCCACTTTGTAACAGTCAAAAATGAAACATTTACACAAGTGATACTTTCAGTAATGATTATAGCAGATAGTAAAGGAATATGTTACAATTTTTCTATATTTTTTCTCTTTGGAAAGTTTATTTGTTTACTTTTGTAACATATTGTGGGTCAAAGATGAAGTTTTTATAAGTCAGTTGCAATTTGTCGGCATTATTTACCTCGTTACTGTGTAGAACATACTCACTGCAATAGTCGATGCCGTAGGTTTGCAGTTGATACTGCAGTTTTGTCTGCCCGGCATCGACGCAGGCGTATCCGTTTTGCTGCAAAGAAGACGCGAGTGCGTAGGGTTGATAAAATGTATGCGCAAAATGGTGAGAGGGCGTTATAAAATGATACAGCCACGCATTATTGAGCAAAACCATAGCCGTTACAAACAGCGACAGGTAGATAAGGGTAAAAAAGGTTTTATACACTTTTCGAAACGGCCGCAGTCGTACCCGGTAACTCCTGCTGAACATATCCACCGTCATAATGACCCCGATGACTAAAAACGGCGCGCTTTGTTCGATATCGATATGCTGACGGAAAGAAAACAGCATAATCATCGCAAGAGAAACGGTTACGATATACCACAGGATATCCTTTTGTCTTTCGGTCACGACGCGGTAAAGCGAGTAGAGAAAATATAAAAAGAAAAAAGGCGAAAAGATCACGGCCAGCAGAGCGAATGTTTCCAGAAAGCGCCCCTGCGGCTTGCCCCCGACATCAAAACCGCCCATATACGCCGCGGCCGTAAAGAGAATAATCGCATTTTGCAGCAAAACCTTCTCTTTTTTGACCACCGCATAGACAAACAGGGCAAAAAACAATATAGCGCTTGAGGGGTTGACAAAAAGCAGTGCCAGCAGACTAAGCGTCTGCAGGTAGGATTGTTTTTTCTTGTATGCCAGTAAAAACACCAGCACCAAAAATATAGAAACCGAGGAGGGATCGACCAAAACGGCGCTGCTGATCACCCCCGGCAGAAGCATAAAAACCGACAGCGCGATAACCCGGTCTTTTTGATAACGCAGGTAATACCCGCCAAGACGGTAAAATAAAATAAAATTAACCGTCGATAGCAGGAAAAAAGCCAGGCGGAAATAATCCCCGCCAAGATAAGCCAAAAAGGTGACGATACTGTTTTGCCCCTGGATATAGTGTGCTTCTGAGGGACCAATGGGCAGCGTAAAGGATTGGTACGCAATCAACAGGTACGCTAAAACAATAATCAGTCGGTACATCATATACGTAAAAAGTTGCCGATAATCGTTTTGCCGTGTTCGCTCATTATCGATTCGGGATGAAACTGTATCCCGTAGACGGGTTTGTCTTTAATTTGCAGCGACATAATCTCGTGGTCGTCTTTGCTGTAAGAAGTAACCTCAATAGCACCCCCTACGCTGTCTTGATCAACAACTAAAGAGTGATACCGGGTGGCTACAAACTCTTTTGGCAGCGTGGCAAACACCTTGGTGTCTTTGACAATCTCAATCGTGGAAGTCTTGCCGTGCATCATATTTTTTGCTTTAATGATTTTGGCACCGTATGCCTGCGCTATTGCCTGGTGTCCCAGACAGATACCGAGAATAGGCTGTTCACACGCTTTAACCACGTCCAGACAAACACCTGCTTCATCAGGGGTCGCCGGACCGGGGGAGAGGATTATTTTTTCCGGATTCAATGCTTTAATCTGGCTGATACTCAACTCGTCATTTCTGATCACTTTCAAATTGGCATCGAGTTCCAGGCAGTACTGGACGATATTATAGGTAAAACTGTCGTAATTATCGATCATTAAAATCATTCACTATCCTGTCTGTATGATAGCGTTATTGTAGCATATTCAGTCAAAAAGATGAGGATTTCCCCCAAAAAGGGAGGAAGAATTATTTATTGATAACGTCGCTGACGGCTTTGCCGATCTCTGCGGGGCTGATGACGACTTTAACACCTGCAGCTTCCAGCGCGTCCATCTTTTCCTTTGCCGTACCGGCCGCACCGCTGACGATGGCGCCGGCGTGGCCCATTCTTTTGCCCTTTGGCGCCGTTTGCCCGGCGATAAAAGCGACAACCGGCTTTGAAATATTTTCCTTGATAAACTTGGCCGCCTGAATTTCAAGGTCCCCGCCGATTTCACCGATCATGACGATCGCTTCGGTTTCACTATCAGCTTCAAACATGGGCAGCAGCTGCTTATATGAAAGCCCGATGATAGGATCACCGCCGATACCCACCGCCGTTGAAATACCAAAGCCTTCCTGCACGACCTGGTTGGAGGCTTCATATGTCAGCGTACCCGATTTTGAAATCAAACCTACTTTGCCCTTTTTAAAAATACTGCCTGGCATGATGCCGATTTTGCACTCTTCTGAGGTGATAATACCCGGACAGTTTGGCCCGATTGTTTTCATCCCTTTTTTGACCGCGTACGCTTTGGCTGATTGCATATCTTTTACAGGCGCGCCTTCGGTAATGATAACGGCCAGTTCAATCCCGGCATCGGCTGCTTCCATCACCGCATCGGCTACAAACGGAGGCGGAACAAAGATCATGCTTACTGTCGCATTTGTTTTGGCTACCGCGTCTGCCACCGTATTGAAAACGGGTTTGCCAAGATGCTCCTGGCCGCCTTTATTGGGCGTAACGCCGCCTACGATCTGCGTCCCGTACTCCAAACACTGCTGCGCGTGAAAGCTGCCCTCTTTACCCGTAAAGCCCTGAACGATTACTTTTGTATCTTTATTTACTAAAATTGACATACACCACTCCCTCTATTTCGCTGCTTCTACAGCTTTTTTCGCACCGTCTAACAGATCAGTTGCCGTAATAATATTTTCAATTCCCGAATTATCCAAAATTTCCGCCGCTTCTTTGGCGTTGGTTCCGTCAAGTCTGACGACTATTGGCACATCCACCTTTGTCATCTTCGTTGCATCCAAAATCCCGTTTGCCACGCGGTCACAGCGTACAATACCGCCGAATATATTGACAAAAATCGATTTAACGCCCTTATCTTTTAAAATGATTTCAAAGCCTTTTGCAACGGTTTCAGGGTTTGCTCCGCCGCCCACGTCAAGGAAGTTGGCCGGGTTGCCGCCGACGTAGTTGATCGTATCCATCGTACCCATGGCAAGACCCGCGCCGTTGACCATACAGCCCACGTTGCCCTCAAGGTTGACATAACTGAGACCGTAAGAAGACGCTTCCATCTCATCGGCGTCTTCTTCGGACAGATCCCGCATCTTTTCGATACCCGGATGTCTGCCAAGCGCGTTATCGTCAAAGCCCATCTTCGCATCTAGCGCGATAAACTCGCCCTCGCTAGTTTTAATCAGCGGATTGATCTCGATCATCTCCGCATCATTGTCCATATACACGTCATACAGCGCTGTGGCAAATTTAAAGATATGTTTTTGTTCTACCTTGCCAAGCCCCAGTCCAAAGGCGATTTTTCTGGCGTGAAAAGCTTGAAAACCGATTGAGGGGTCGATCGCTACCTTGATGATCTTTTCAGGCGATTTTGCCGCGACTTCCTCGATCTCCATACCGCCTTCTGTGGAAGCCATCATCACAGGCATCTCTTTGGAGCGATCAAGAACCAGTCCCAGATACAGTTCATCGGCGATATCTGCACCGTCTTCTATATAAAGTTTTTGAACCAGCTTGCCCTCTGGCCCCGTCTGGTGCGTTACAAGCTGCATTCCCAGTATTTCATCGGCATACTGTTTGACTTCATCAATACTTTTTGCAAGCTTTACACCGCCGCCCAGGCCTCTGCCGCCTGCATGAATCTGGGCTTTGACCACCCAGATCGGGCCGCCCAGTTCCTTGGCGTTTGCCACCGCTTCATCGACGCTGAAAGCAACCTTGCCTTGCGGCGTCGGCACTCCGTATTGTTTAAAAATCTCTTTTGCTTGATACTCATGTATATTCAAACTAAGCTCCTTGCAGGTTAATTATCCGTATTATAGCAACTTCTGTGCTTATTTTATGAATTTGGGTAATTTTGATACATCTAATTTTTAACAATGTGTCATATAGTAACATTTAATATTTTCAACAGAAAAAAGATGTTTCTTTTTGTTACATCAGCCTAGGCTGATGATACCGATATTTCGGCCGCTGTTTTCTTTCTGGGCTCTATATGAGTAAAAATCGCCGCTTTGACACTGCGTGCATGTTGCAGCGTCACTCAGATTGTGCTTTTTGATCCCCGCTTTTAGCAGCTGGGCTTTATTGAGTCCCTGCAGATCGATTTTAGAGCCATAGACAAATGTATCGGAAAAATGTTCTGTTACAAAAGTGCGCAATTTCTCGTCAACCTCATAGCAGCATTTGCCGATTGAGGGACTCATGTATACATGCACATCCTTCGGGTCGCAGCCAAAGTCATCGTGCATTTTTTGCACGGTTTTGCCCGCAATATTTTCAAAGGTTCCTTTTCTGCCCGCGTGGGCACACGCAATCACTCTTTTTTTCACGTCATAGAAAAACAACCCTATACAATCTGCGGCAAGGACGCCAAGGGCAAGTTCACAGTTGGCCGTAACCATCCCGTCACATTCGTGCCCGGGACTTTCTTCACAAACACTGCATACCGTTGCTGAATGGACTTGAGGCATCAAAACCAGGCGCTTATGGTCTAAGCCCGCTTTTTGCATAAACGCCTGCCTGTTGGCTTTGGCCTCCTGATTGCCCTGTGGCGCATATGCGGCCATAGACCCATCACTCTTTTGTGAAAAACTGACCCGGCAGTGGTCATCAAAACGGTGTTCTGTCACGGCGTTACTTTTGTTCAAAAAGGCTGCGGCCTTTTTGGTACAGATCGTTGCCGTGGGTATCATTGATCACGGTTACGGGAAAATCCTTGACTTCAAGCTTGCGAACGGCTTCGGGACCCAGTTCGGGATAAGCGATCACCTCTGATGAAAGAATACGTCTGCCAAGCAGCGCGCCGGCACCGCCTGTGGCACCAAAATACACTCCCCCGTACTCTTTGCACGCGTCTTTAACTTCCTGGTTTCGCTTGCCTTTGCCGATCATCCCGCGTGAACCGTGTTTGAGCATCGTGGGCGAATAACTGTCCATCCGGTAGCTTGTGGTAGGGCCCGCGCTGCCGATGGGTTCACCCGGTTTGGGCGGTGTGGGACCTACAAAGTAGATGACGCTGCCTTCCAAATCAAAAGGCAACTCTTTGCCCTCTTCGATCAAGGCAACCAACTTTTTATGCGCCGCATCCCGCGCGGTGTACAAAATCCCGCTGAGATAGACGATATCGCCGCTTTCAAGCTTTCTGACATCTGCATCACTCAAAGGAGTGGTTAAATGATAGGTTTTACTCATGCATAATCCTTATATCGTGATATGGGCGTGGCGCGAAGAGTGACACTGGACATTAACCGAAACCGGCAGACTCGCGATATGGCAGGGGTTGGCTTCAATATGCACCGCCAGTACGGTTTGCGTACCACCCATACCCATCGCACCGATGCCAAGCTTGTTAAGCTCATCTTTTATCCGCCCTTCAAGCTGGGCCATTTCCGCGTCTTCGTTTTGTGAACCGATATCTCTGTACAGCGCGTGTTTGCTGGAAATCGCGGCTTTTTCAAAGCTGCCCCCGATACCCACGCCCACCGTCAGCGGAGGGCACGGATTGGGGCCGGCGTCGCTGATGACCTCTTTGACGTATTCAATCACACCCTCTTTTCCCGCTGCCGGAGGGAAAACGCGCGCACGGCTGACATTTTCACTGCCTCCGCCTTTGGCCGCGTATTCGATAGTGATTTCATCACCTTCGACCAGATCAAAGTGAATGATTGCGGGCAGGTTATACCCGACACTGTCTTTGAGATTTTCTCGGGTAAAGGGGTGGCAGGTTGACGCTCTGAGGTAGCCCTCTTTGTAGCCAAGTTCGGTACCTTCGTTGATCGCTGCTTTGAGCGTACCGCCTTTGACCTTCACGTCTTCGCCCACGGCGACAAAAAAGACCGCCAACCCCGTATCCTGACACAGGGGCCGCTGCTCATCTTTGGCGATGTCGGCGTTTTCCAGAAGCTGGCCCAGTACCTCTTTGCTGACTTCTGATTTTTCCTCTTCGTATGCGCTTTTTAGCGCGTCGTAGGCATCTTTGGGCAGATCGGTTCCGCTGTGGATGATAATATCCCTGACGGCCTTGACGACTTCCTGATATGTAATTTCTCTCATATCCTACTCTCCAAAAAAGTTGTTTTGATGCAGTGTATCGATCAGTTTTTGCACACTGGCGACTGATTTTGAAAAACGCTGGGCTTGATCATCATTGAGATTGGCTTCGATAACCTTTTCGGCACCGCCGGCGCCAAGCATGACAGGAACGCCGCTGACGACGTCGCTGTAACCGTATTCCCCCTGCAGGTAGACCGCGCAGGGATGGATCTGCTTGGTATCTTTTAAAATCGCATCGACCATCAGCGCCGTCGCCTTTGCCGGGGCGTAGTACGCCGACCCCGTTTTTAGGTGGCCTACGATTTCGGCGCCGCCTTTTCTCGTGCGCTCCACGATCGCATCCAAATCCTCCTGACTGAGCAGATCGCCAAGCGGTACGCCCGCTACGGTTGAAAACCGGGGCAGAGGCACCATTTCGTCACCGTGGCCGCCCATAACGCTGGCTCTGATCTGGCCCGCGCCGTATCCCAGATTTTCGTGGATGAAATGCGCCATACGCGCACTGTCCAGGATGCCTGCCATACCGATCACCCGGCTTCTGTCCCAACCGCTGTCCTTGACCGCGGTATACACCATCGCATCCAGAGGGTTGGATACGGCGATAATAATCGCGTTTGGCGAATAGGTTTTGATATCGTTTACCACTTCTCTGATCACTTTAGCGTTGGTAAGCAACAGGTCATCGCGGCTCATACCCGGCAGTCTGGGGCTGCCTGCGGTGATAACCACCACATCGCAGTTGTTCAGATCGCTTGCTTTGGTCGCGGCAGTCACCAGGGTGTGCTGTCTGGCCGCCTGTGAAGCCTGGCTCATATCCAGGGCCATACCTTTTGCCCGGTCTACTTTATTGTCCCGCAGGATGATTTCATGGCACGCACCGTGCATCGCAAGGCTGTAGGCTACCGTTGAACCGACATTGCCTGCGCCTACGATTCCTACTTTTCTACTTGATGGCATATGAATCCTTTATTATAAACTCGAACGTATCATGTCACTATCAAAATATAATCAATCATTATACTATTAAAGAGTTGAATATGCTTTGAATAGTAACATCGAAGTGTCTTATCTTACATGTAATGTATACGTGCTACACGGATGCAGCATTTTTTGTAACGCCGGGTACGGTTTGCCACCGCCCGGCGAAAAAGATTGATTGAGTTAGATTGAATCGATGATTTTATTCAGGGTAGCTGATGGCCTCATCGCTTCAGATGCTTTGGCATCATCGGGACGGTAATAGCCGCCGATATCCTTTGGACTGCCCTCTGATGCGGCAAGTTCTTCCAAGATTTTGGCTTCATTGTCTTTAAGCTCTTTTGCTACGGGAGCAAATTTTTCTTCCAGCTCGCTTACGCCGCTGTTTGCAAGCGCCTGGGCCCAGTATTTGGCCACAAAGAAGTGACTGGCCTTATTATCGGGTTCGCCGCATTTTCTGCTTGGCGATTTTTTATTGTCAAGATAGCCCTGGTTGGCTTTGTCAAGTGCTTTTGCAAGCGCGTTGAGGTTTTGGCTGGGATGCTTTTGCTCGATATAGCGAAGCGACTCGGCAAGCGCTAAAAATTCGCCCAGGCTGTCCCATCTGAGGTGCCCTTCTTTCAAGAACTGATCCACGTGCTTGGGAGCCGAACCGCCCGCACCCGTTTCAAACAGACCACCACCTGCGATAAGCGGTACGATTGAAAGCATTTTGGCGCTGGTGCCAAGTTCCAAAATAGGATACATATCGGTCAGGTGGTCTCTTAAGACGTTGCCCGTTGCCGCGATCGTATTTTTTCCCTCTCTGACTCTGGCGTTGGTGTATGCCGTAGCGTCCTCAACGTTTTTGATGCACCACTCAACACCGTTGGTGTCAAACTCACCGATATAATCGTTGACTTTTTTAATCAGGTTCGCATCGTGCGCTCTGTTTTCATCCAGCCAGAAAACCACGGGATCGCCTGTCAGTCTGCCCCGCTCTACGGCCAGTCTCACCCAGTCTTTGATCGGGATATCTTTGGTTCGGCTCATTCTCCAGATATCGTTTTTCTCGACATTGTGACTCATCAGCACGTTACCGTTTGCGTCTTTGACTTCCACGACGCCGTCCTCTTCGATTTCAAAAGTTGTCGGATGCGATCCGTATTCTTCGGCTTTTTGCGCCATGAGTCCAACGTTTGCAACGCTGCCCATTGTAGAAACGTCGTACTGTCCGTTTTTGACGCAGTCATCAACCATCCCCTGGTGGAACCTGGCGTATGAACTGTCCGGAATAGCCGCGCAGCACTCTTGAAGCGCGTCGTTTTTATTCCACATTTTACCGCCGTCACGAACGACAACAGGCATAGAAGCGTCGATAATGATATCATTGTTTGCGTGCAGATTTGTTATTCCGTTGTGCGAATCAACCATCGCCATATCAGGCTGTTTTTCATAACAGGCTTCAATCGCCGCTTCGATCTCATGCTTTTTAGCCGATTTTTCCAACTTTTTATACAGATCGCCAAGCCCGTAGTTGGGGTTGAAGCCGATCTTTTCGAGTTCGTCACCGTATTGTTCAAATACGTCACTGAAATACACTTTGATCGCATGGCCGAACATGATCGGATCGCTGACTTTCATCATAGTCGCTTTGAGGTGCAAAGACCAAAGTACGCCTTTTTCCTTGGCTTCATCCATACTCTTTTGGTAAAATTCCTGAAGCTTTCTTGCACTCATATAGGTTGCATCAAGCACCTCTTTGTCAAGTGCGTCGATCTCTTTGAGGCACTTGCCGTTAAGGTTGATCGTAACTTTCTGATCCGCGTTTACGACAACCGATTTTTCATTGGAGTAAAAATCCCCGTCGCCGTCCATATGCGTTACGTACGCTTTTGAAGGATCTTCAAAGGGTTTGAGCTTATGCGGGTTTTTCTGTGCGAAATTTTTTACCGCCGCAGCAGCGCGCCGGTCGGAGTTGCCTTCGCGAAGAACGGGATTGACCGCGCTGCCCAGACACACGCCGTATTTTTCCTTGATACGCTTTTGCTCTTCATTCTGAGGATTTTCGGGATAATCGGGAAGATCATAACCTTGTGCCTGCAGCTCTTCGATACACTCGATCAGCTGTGTTACCGATGCGGAAATATTGGGAAGCTTGATGATATTGCCCTCGGGTTCTTTCACCACTTTTCCAAGTTTTGCGAGTTCATCATCCATTTTCTGATCATCTCTGAGTCTTTCGGGAAATTGTGAAATAACTCTGCCTGCAAGAGAGATATCTCTTGGTTCTACTTCTACGCCGCCTGATTGACAAAATTTTTGTACAATCGGCAAAAATGAATATGTTGCCAAAGCCGGTGCTTCATCGATCTTGGTCCAGATTATTCTTGACATTTTTTATCTCCTGTCATATGTATATCGTTAGGTGTTTACACTACGTATTGTAACAATTTTTTGATTGCAGAGGGAGATTTTGTTACTTTTAGTAAATTTTATCCGTCAGTGTGTTTCTTTTTTACACATTTTCATAACACTAAACCAATTATACGTGAAGTTTTTACGCACAAATTGATACGTATGGGGAATATTACAGTCGCTGCAGTCAAGATGCAGCTGATTATTGTAACTTTTTTGCACACCAAAACGTGCATTGATCGCACAGCGGCTTTGTATCTTTGCCCCCTCCTCTTTTGCAAAGATAAAATAGGGGCACCCGCAGAAAAAACAGTTGAGATACTTGAGATTATGGCACTTTTTGTTTTGGGCAAACAGCGGGCAGAAACCGGGCTGGCTGAGGGCTATGTTTTCATATTCAAAGTAGGTGATAATCTGTTCTTGACCCAGCCCACGCTGCTGCAAATCCCCGATGAGTTTGGCGTGCTTTTTGCCGTGTTTGTCACACCAGCTTTGATAACTCAATTTTTCAGCAGCCTTGAAAGCTTTGCCTGCAGCTTGAGCCATAATTTGCCCTCCATGAGAGGAAATCCGGAGTAATATCCGGGTTTTGTAACATCTTTTGTAACCCCGCCGCGGGCGGCGATGACACTGTGGTCAGTGATGTGCAGGTGCCCCGCCGTTCCCGCCTGACCGCCCATCATGACGTTTTTGCCCGTGCTGGTCGATCCGGAAAGTCCGACCTGCGCGGCAAAAAAGTTATTTTCACCCACTTCACAGTTGTGGGCAATATGAATCAGGTTGTCCAGCTTAGTACCCCGTTTGATTCTGGTGGTATTAAATACCGCTCTGTCCACGCTGCAGTTTGCCCCTATCTCTACATTATCCTCAATCACGACGTTGCCGTTTTGATACAGCTTGACATGCGTCCCGTCGCTTTTGCTGGCAAACCCGTAGCCGTCACTTCCGATCACGCTTCCTGCGTGAATGATAACGTCTTTCTGAATCACGCAGCCGTGGTATACGCTGACGTTTGGATACAGGATACAACCATCTTCCACCACGCTGTTATCTCCGATATAACAACCCGGCATTATCGTGACTCTGTTACCGATTGTTACATTATCGCCAAAAAACACACCTTCGTCGATAAAACAGTCTTGGCCCAGTCTGGGAGCGCTTTTTTCTTTGGCAATCGTATGGGCAAAAAACGCCGAAGCATACGCGAGATACAGATAAGGGTTATCCACGACCAGGGCGTGGGTGTTTCTGGGTACCTCGGAGGCGTAGGCTTCCTGAACAAAAACCGCTTTGGCTTTTGTATCCTGCAATCTTTTTGCATGTTTTTGGCTTGTTAAAAAAGAAAGTTCCCCATCTGTTGCCTGGAAAAGCGTATTTAAGCCCGTGACGGGGCTGTCGTCACCGACCCGGGGCAGATCAAGCTTGTCAAGCAGCCGATCCAGCGTCATCATTACCGTTCAATGGCAACCACGCCGCTTCGTACGATTTCGACGGGTTTGTATTTTTGGCTGGCTTTAATAAACTGCTTGACCCTGAAAGGATCATCGGCAACCATCACGACAATAACGTTTTGGCCGACATTGACCACGCCGCCGTTGTACGCTTTGCTCAAAGCGTCGATATCGGCGATGCTTTGTTCGATGGGAAATTTTAAAAGCGCCATCTCTTTTTGGATATTGTCGGTGTCGTGTTCTTTGTGCTCCATAATCTTGTACGTGGGGATCAGCTTGTGCAGCTGCTTTGTAATCTGTTCGATCACCTGCACGCTGCCCTTGGTAGAAATGGTAAAACGGGAAAAGTCCGTACCCGGGATCGGCGCGACGGTAAGGGTTTCGATATTGTACCCCCGTCCCGCAAAAAGTCCCGAAATGCGTGACAGTACGCCGTGTTCGTTTGATACGATAACTGAAATCACTCTTCTTTCATGCATCATTAATCCTTATACTCAAGCATCATATTATACAGCGAACCGCCCGCCGGGACCATCGGCAGTACGTTTTCCATCCGTGCCACGGCAACGTTGATAAAAGCAACCCTGCCTGATTTGACCGCATCCTGCAAAGCGTTGTCAAACTCCTCTTTTGTTTCCACGTTGTACCCGATGCCGCCGCAGCTTTGGGCCAGTTTGACAAAATCGGGGCCGTAGCTCAGATCGGTCTGGGAATGGCGCTTTTCATAGAAAAAGGTTTGCCACTGACGCACCATGCCAAGGTAATTATTGTTTAAAATCACGTTGACAACGGGGATGTCAAATTCCGAGGCGGTGATGAGTTCTTGCATATTCATCAGAATCGATCCATCGCCGGTGAAATTGATCACCGTTTGATCGGGCCGCCCTTTTTTTACGCCAAGGGCCGCGGGAAACCCGTACCCCATCGTCCCGAGACCGCCGCTGTTGATCCATTGTCTGGCATTATTAAAAGGATAAAACATCGCCGCCCACATCTGGTGCTGCCCCACATCGGAAGTGATGACAACCTCATCGCCTAAAAGCTGCGCCACACGCTGGATCGCCCACTGGGGCTTGATCACTTCATCGCTGTCTTCATAGGTCAACGGGTGCAGCTGTTTGTATTTGCCCAAGAGATTGCGCCATTTTTCATACCGGCTTGCGTCGATGTTTTCTTTGACGATGGGCAGCATGTCTGTTAGTACGTTTTTGATATCGCCCACGATGGGATAATCCACATCAACTAGCTTGCCGATGCTGGTCGGATCGATATCAACGTGAATAATCTCCGCATCTACGGCGAATTCATCCAGCTTGCCCGTCACCCGGTCGTCAAAGCGCGCGCCAAGGGCGATCAGTACGTCACACTCGCTCATGGCCATATTAGCCGCGTACGTTCCGTGCATCCCCACCATGCCAAGCAGATGTTCATCATCGCTACGAAGCGTGCCTCTTGCCATCAGTGTCTCCAGTGCGGGAATGCCGCTGTATTCGACCATATCCCGCACCAGTTGGTACGAATCAGAAAGCATTACCCCGCCGCCGAGGTAAAACAGCGGTTTTTGCCCCTTTTTGATCACATTGACCGCTTTTTTGATCTGTCTGATATTGCCTTTTACGTGGGGCTTATAAGTACGCATATTCACTTCTGTTGGATAGTCAAACACGCCCTGGGTTGCCGTGATACATTTTGGTATGTCTATGTGTACCGGTCCCGGTCTGCCGCTTTTGGCGATATAAAACGCCTGTTTGATGATACGGGGCAGTTCTTCGATGTTTTTGACTAAAAAGTTGTGCTTGGTACAGGGTCTGGAAATCCCCACCGCATCAATCTCCTGAAAACCGTCGGTCCCGATCAGACTCAACGGCACCTGCCCGCTGATAACGACGATGGGAATAGAATCCATATACGCCGTTGCCAGCCCGGTTACGGCGTTGGTAAACCCGGGTCCGCTGGTTACAATCGATACGCCCACATCACCCGTAGCTCTGGCATAGCCGTCTGCCGCGTGTACGGCGGCCTGTTCGTGCCTGTTGAGAATATGCTCAAAATAATCCTGTTTGTAAATCTCGTCGTATACGTTCATGATCGCCCCGCCGGGGTAACCAAAGACGGTTTTTACCCCTTCGCATTTCAAGGCTTCGCATACCATTTTCGCGCCGGTCATTTTCATTACTTTTACCCTTGTAAGCTTCTATAGCGGCAAAACCGCCTCTTATATACAGATTTATATCAAAAAAACGGTTTGAAAAAGTTTAAGCTATTGTTCGCATTTATCGATTTTAAGCTCTCTGAGCAGTTTTTCAAAATACTTGCCCGCAGATCGGTCGTAATCATCGTCAAATTCGATATAAAAACCTTCCTTTTCAGGATAATCTTTGTTTGGATTATCAAAAACGTTTGGCTGCAGGTCCAACTCTTTGCTGACTTTTTCGATCGCTTCAATGATCTCTTTTTGAATCGCTTCTTCGCAGCCGCAAACCAGCGACATACCCGCATATCGTTCTTCCATTCTGACATGTGCTTTGATCTTGGAGCAGTTATCCATATATGTTACCTTTTTACGCAATTTTAAAATTTTTATATTTTACCCAAATAGCATTAAAAACAAAGTTTCGCGCTCTTTTTTTCTTTTGGGTGTGTATTTTTGTAATAAATCACGGCGATGTCAATGCCTGTGTCTTTTGCGCAATCAAGCCTTCCTCATCGGTAGCAATAACAAAAATCTTGCCCTCATGATCATCCTTTTGAATCTCAAGCGCACCGTCCTGGCTGTTTTTTTGGGGATCTATACCGCTTTGCGCACCCTCGCGCACCTGCGGGACATTTTCCCCGATCCCGCCGGTAAAGATTACCGCATCGACCTCTTCCAGTACCTCTTTATACGCGCCGATATATTTTTTGATCCGGTAACAAAACATCTCTTTTGCCAAACGCGCGCTTTCATCCCCTTTTGCAATGCGCTGTACAATCGTTTCAAAATCACTGATGCCCGCAATGGCAAACAGACCGCTGTGCAGATTAAGCATCTTCTCAATCTGAGCAACACTTTTACCCTCTTTGTACAGCTGCAAAATGATAGAAGGGTCGATATCGCCGCAACGCGTTCCCATCATCAGTCCCTCAAGCGGGGTAAACCCCATCGTCGTATCATAGCTTTGGCCCTGCTTTACCGCGCAGATGCTGGCTCCGTTGCCAAGATGGACGGTGATAAGATTGCACGTGTGCAACGGCTTTTGCAGATGGTGGGCGGCTTTGCTGGCCACGTATTCATGGCTGCTGCCGTGAAAACCGTAGCGGCGGATACTTTGCCGTTCATACAGGTGCAGCGGCAGCGGGTAGAGGTAGGAGGTTTTGGGCATACTCTGGTGAAAGGCGGTATCAAAAACCGCCACCTGAGGCTTGCCCCCCGATATCTGCATAGCCCGCCTGATGCCCTGGAGATTAGCCGGATTGTGCAGCGGGGCCAGTACGCTGAGTTCATCGATAGCTTGCAGTATTGCTTCATTGACCACCACGGGAACGTTGAAACGTTCCCCGCCGTGAACGACCCGGTGCCCGTATGCGTCAATATCTTTAATATCCGTAATATACCCTCTGTCTTTGAGTGTTTCAAAGATCGCATCAAAGGTTGCATTAAAATTTCCCGTATGCTTAAAGGTTTGGCCAAATAGCGCGCGGCCCTTGGCAAAGAGTTTGTACTTGATCGTCGAACTGCCCGAATTGATCACTAAGATTTTCATTTTTGCCTCTTTGATCCCGCCTGAACGGCGGTGATTGCCGCGGTACTGACGATATCGTCCACGCTGCAGCCGCGGCTGAGATCGTTGACGGGTTTATTCAATCCCTGCAGCACCGGGCCCATCGCCACGGCGTCACTGCTTCGCTGAACGGCTTTGTACGTGTTGTTGCCGCTGTTAAGGTCGGGAAAGATAAACACGTTGGCGTGACCGGCCACCCTGCTGTCTGGCAGCTTTTTGTGCGCTACGGTCTCATCCACGGCCGCGTCATACTGGATAGGGCCTTCCACGGGCAGATGGGGCGCGAGCTGTCTTACCAGCGCGGTAGCTTCTTTGACCTTTTGCACCACTTCGCCGCTGCCTGAATCCCCGCTGGAATATGAAAGCATGGCAATTTGCGGATCAAGCCCGAAAGCTTTGGCGCTTGCGGCGCTGCTGATAGCTATCTGGGCCAGTTCGCGGGCGTCTGGGTTTTTATTGATCGCACAGTCGCCGTATACCAGCACCTTTGTCTCAAGAGCGATAAAAAAGATGCTTGAAACGATATCGGTGTCCTCCGTGGTTCCAATAAGTTGCAGCGCCGGACGGATGGTTTGAGCCGTTGTATGGGCCGCGCCACTGACCATACCGTCACATCGTCCGCTTTGCACCAGTGCCGTAGCAAAGGCGCTGACATCACTTTGCAGCCACTCTTTGGCTTCGGCCCTGCTCATCCCTTTGTGCTTTCGTTTCTCATAAGCTATCTCTGCTAACACATCAATCTTATCATACGCTTTGTTATCAATAATATGCACATTTTCAATATCCACCCCCAGGCTTCTGGCATCGTTTTGAATCGTATCTACGCTGCCGATGAGGGTGACATCGCATATCTTTTTGTGCGCAAGCAGTTCAGCCGCGCGCAGAATGCGTTCATCCCCGCTTTCTGGCAGGACGATGTCGGTGTTTCTGCGTTTGGCCGCCGTAACAATACGGTGGGTAAACATCAGCGGGGTCAGCACGTCGCTTTTGGCTTCAAGCAGGCGCTTTTGCAGCCCCAGAGAATCCACATGGTCAAAAAATACGCCCTGGGCTATGGCAAGTTTGTTTTTTGTGTTGGCATTAAGCGAGGGCGAAAGGTTTTCAAGTGCGGCCGCGGCGTGGTAAGTACTTCTGTCTGTATGCAATATGGGCAGTGCCAAATCCTCTTGCGAAGCGATCAGCCTGTCATAATCGCTGATAGCTAGTTTCCCGCACAGCAACACCCCTGATGGCAGGGGCATATTGGAACTTCCAAGCACAGCCAGTACAGCCAGGACGATATCACCCCGATCAGCTGCGGTAATGACAAATTCCCCCTCTTGACTTTCACGCAAAAACGTGCCCGGATGCGAACTTACCACCCTGGCTTTGGCCACCAGGCGTTTGAGCCCGCTGGTGCGGCCGTACATCTGTTTGGCTTCCAGCGCGCTTTGTATTTCAGACACCGAAAGCATGGAAAGGCGCTGCTTAAAAGGCAGGTAGTAGCTTTTTGGCTCTTTTGGAAGCTTTCGCAAGATTTGCGGCGATACCATATTGACAAAAAACGCAAACAGTTCACACCCGCTTTTTTCGATGCGGCGTTTTTCAAAACGCATTTCACTTTCAATCGCCTCTGCCTCTTTGTCTTTGCCTGAAAGCACCGCCGCAAAGGGTGCGCCTATATGGTTGGCAACTGAAAAGTTGATATCGTAATCCAGTACGCTTGAGATCAAATCCCTGTTAATGCCAAGGATGAGGATAAAATCATATGTATCCCTAAGCATCTCGTATTTTTCAATAACGGCTGCATACGCCTGCTTTTCATCCGCGGCGATTTGTTTTAAAAACTGCCTGCTTTCAAAACAGTAGGCTTCATCCGGGTTTTGAGACAGCGAAAAGATATCGATCAGCTGCGCGCTGTCGCGGGCAGAGGAGATGACGGGTTCAAAAATACCCACGTTTTGATAATTTTGCACCAGCAGTTCCATCAAACCAAGGGCGATAGAAAAGCTGCCGGAGTTTTTTTGCAGCGACGCGATATACAGCGAGCGGGTTTGCACGGTTGTCTCCTTGCACAGCGTTTTTACTTGAAATAGATTTCCCTTAGGCGATTGTAGCATAAAAGGATTTCAGGTTGATTTGATATAATAAATTCATTCTCAATGAAAGATAAAGGCAGACCATGTTAAATGAAGCGCAGCTTGAAGCATCCCAGCATATAGACGGACCGATGCTTATCCTGGCAGGGGCCGGCAGCGGTAAAACCAAAACGATCACGGCCAGACTGGCTTACCTGCTCAGCCTGGGTATCGACCCGGCCGATACGCTTACGCTTACCTTTACCAATAAAGCCGCCGGCGAAATGAAACAGCGCGCGATGGACCAGATTGATAACGACACGATCTACCCGCCGCTGCTGTGTACCTTTCACAAATTCGGCCTGATGTTTTTAAAATTTCATATTGCTAAACTGGGGCGCAAAAACTCTTTTGTCATTATCGACGCCGATGATAAAAAACGCGTGGTCAAAATGCTGATGAAAAACAATAAGATCGATCTGCCCCTTTCTTTTGTCACCGCCGTTATCTCAAACCATAAAAATCACCTTATCACCCCCGCTTTAGCCCAGGAAAAAGCGGAGATGCCAAATTATAAAAAAGCTACTAAGATTTATGAACTCTACGAAGACTGGCTGGTACAAAACAACCTGGTCGATTTTGACGACCTTTTGGTGCTGCCTTATAAGATTCTGCGTGATAACGACGATATCTGTGAACAAACCAGTAAAAAATACAAATACATCATGGTTGATGAGTACCAGGATACCAACGATATCCAGTTTAAGCTGCTGCAAAAGCTGTGTGCCACGCATGACAACCTCTGCGTCGTCGGCGATGATGACCAAAGTATCTACGGCTGGCGCGGGGCCAATGTAAAAAACATTCTGGAATTTCACGAGCATTTTGAGGGCACCAAGGTGGTCAAACTCCAGACCAACTACCGCTCAACCAACCAGATTCTTGAAACGTCCAATCAGCTCATTGAGCACAACAGAAACCGCCTTGGCAAAAAGCTGGTCAGCCACACCGGCGACGGCGAGGATGTACGCCTGATCGAATCCCCCGATGAAGTCAGCGAAGCCAACAAGATAGCAAAAGATATCAAAGACGCCGTGGCCAAAGGCGAAGATCCCCAGGATATCGCCGTACTGTACCGCGTCAACGCGCTCTCACGGTCGCTGGAAGAAGGCTTGAACAAAGAAGGCGTGCCCTACCAGCTGATCGGGGGCGTGCGCTTTTATGAACGCGCCGAAATCAAAGATATCATCTGCTATCTTCGCATCATCGCTAACAGCAGCGACGATTTTTCGATCAAGCGCATCATCAACAAGCCAAAACGCTCTATCGGGGCCAAAACGATCGAAAAGATCGAAGCGGCCAAAGGGGAGCTGTCCATCTATGAATTCCTGCGCCAAAGCAGTAAAGCTTCACTGGAAAAACTGACTACCAAAAAAGCCGCCAAGGCGATCAAAGAACTCATCGACGCGCTGGGGCTGTGCAAAGATGAAGCCGACAAAGCGATCTATAATCTCATCGATACCTTTGAAAGCAGCATCAAGCTCAAAGAGTACTACGCCACACTGCCTGACGGGCGCGACCGTATTTTAAACATCGACGAGTTTTACGGGCTTTTTCGCGACAGTATCACCAAAAACCCCTCTATCACGCTGGATGAGTTTTTATACGATATTTCGCTGCAAAGCGATCAGGATAAGATCAGCGGCGAACAGATTTCGATTATGACGATTCACGCGTCCAAAGGCTTGGAGTTTAACCGCGTCTATATCGTGGGCAGCGAAGAGGAGTTTTTCCCCCTGCTTGGCGAGGATTGCAATATCGAAGAGGAACGCCGCCTGGCATACGTGGCGATGACACGGGCCAAACGCCACCTTATCTTAAGCACCGCAGAAAGCCGCTTTCACAGAGGCCGTAGGAAACATTTGAAAAAAAGCCGCTTTTTGAAAGAGTGCGGGCTGATCGAGGGCAGTTTCACGCTGGAACAAAGCAGCGAATACAAAAAAGGGGACTTGGTCAAGCATAAACTCTTTGGCATCGGGCGCGTTCAGGAAGTCAGCAAAGCAGGCCGCGACAGTAAGCTCAAGATCAACTTCGGCGGCAATAAAAAAGAGATCCTCTCCAGCTTCGTACAGCCGGTATAATATATGAACAGACTCTTTGTCGCCAATAAACCGCCCCATATCGGGTCCAACAAATACTTAAGCCGCCTCAAGCGCAGATACGGGGTAAAAAAAGCGGGCTTTTCGGGCACGCTTGATCCCTTTGCGTGCGGGACGCTGATCATTGCTTTTGGCAGTTACACCAAGCTGTTTAACCATTTGGAAAAAACTCCCAAGCGCTACAGGGCGGTGATGTGGCTTGGGGCGAGTTCTCCCTCACTGGATTTGGAAAACATCACCGCCGTCAAAGAAGTGCCCCGCCTCGATGAAGCAGCAGTCAAAGCCGCCGTCAAAGGGATGCAGGGACGCATCCGCTACAAAGCGCCGAAGTTTTCGGCCAAAAAGATAAAGGGCAAAAGAGCGTACGATTTGGCAAGAGCCGGGGAAGCGTTTGAACCCCCGATGCTGGAGGCGGTGATCCATGAAGCCGCATTTCTTCACTACAACCACCCTTTTGTCACCTTTGAAGTCAGTGTCAGCGAAGGGACCTATGTGCGCTCGCTGTGTGAATACCTCAGTTCTCAGCTGGAAGTTGAGGCTACGCTGAGCTTTCTGCAGCGCAAAGCGGAGGGGCGTTTTGTCTATGAAGATGAAAAACCCCTTGACCCGATGCGGTTTTTAACGATGGAACAAAACTATTACGCGGATTTGGAAGAGGTTTTGCTTGGCAAGAAACTCAGCAAAGAGAAGCTGACCTATACTGATCCGGGAGTGTACTTCATAGACGCCGGCGATCAGTTTGCTATCATAGAAGTTACGGATGAAAAGATCAATTATATTAAAAACAAGGTACCAAAATGCTCATACTCTCAAGAAAACTAGACGAATCAATCATTATCGGCAAAGACGTGGAAGTAAAAGTGATCTCTATTGACGGATCAAGCGTAAAACTCGGTATCGACGCGCCAAAAGATGTGGATATTATCCGTGAAGAACTTTTCAGCGCGGTAAAAAGCAGTAATATTGAAGCGGGCAGCCAGGCAGTTGATACCGCGGAAATTTCAAAGCTGAAATTCAAAAAAGACAAATAAGTGCGCCAAAAAGCCTATGCCAAGGTTAATATCTTTTTAAAGATTACCGGGCTGCGGGGCAGTTATCATGAACTGGTTTCGCGCTTTTGTCTGGTACCACACCTTTACGATGAGATCGCTTTTGTCCCCGCGGCGTGCAACCGTTTTACCATCAGCGGATGCGGAGAGGTCAATACAGAAGATAATACGATTTATAAAGCGTACCGGCTGTTGGCAGAGTATACGCAAAGCCAGAAGCTGCAGGAATTTTTTGGCGCCCACAGGGTGGAAGTTGTTAAAAACATCCCCTCCTTTGCCGGTCTTGGCGGCGGCAGCAGCGACGCGGCAGCGTTTATGCATATGTGCAACAAATATTGTCAGCTGGGCCTTGGGGAGAAGACGCTGCTGGACCTTGGCGCAAAAGTGGGTGCCGATGTCCCTTTTTTTATAAGCGGGCACCACAGTGCCAACGTCGGCGGTATCGGCGAAATCATCACCCCTTTTGAGGAAAAACCGCTGGATTTTACGTTGATTCATCCAGAGATCGCATGTTCGACCCCGCAGGTGTATCAAAAGTTTCGGCGTGATTATTTTAAGACTATAAACCCCGCTTTTGCGCAAAAACTGGAAAGCCTGCCAAGTGCGGCGATACTAAAAGCATACGACGCGTATACGCTCAATGACCTTTTTGCCCCCGCGTGCGATCTGCAGCCAACGCTGAAAGAGTATTACAAGCCGGGACGTTTTTTCAGCGGCAGCGGCAGCAGCTTTTTCGCGGTGAACAGTGATTCATAAAATTTACTTTTAAAATTTATAATAATTTCTTATTTTATTTTAACCTATAACCTGTTATAATGCTTTAAACAGTCCCATAACGAAAGGTTATATCTTGCTCAAAGACTTTTCAAAAATCGAAACATTTTTAACCGTTGTCAGGGAGCGCAGCTTTTCCAAGGCTTCGGCCAAGCTGGGTGTCTCCCAGCCCGCAGTCACGCAGCAGATCAAAGCGTTGGAAAAATATCTGGGCGCCCCCATCGTCAAGCGTAAAAAAAACGGTATTTTGCTCACCAGCGAGGGTGAAGAGTTTTACAAAATCGCCCAGCGCCTTGAAAAATGCTTGACTGAATCGCAAAAAGATATCGTCAAGATTATCAATAAAGAACTCACCTTTAAAATCGGCGCTTCCTTTACCATCGGCAACTTTCTCATTCCCGGCAAGGTACTCAATAATATCAAGCAGGTCATCAACAACGACGTGATGATCAAGATCAACTATTCTCAGCAAGTCATTGACGATCTCAAAGATAAAAAGATCGATATCGGCCTGATTGAAAACGTCATCTATGATGATGAGTTGATGTATAAAGAGTGGCTGGATGACGAACTGGTTATTTTTAGTAACAAAGAGTTGCCCCGTTTCCTGCAAAAAGAGGATTTTTACAAATACGGCTGGATATGCCGCGAAGAAAACAGCCATACCAAAAAGCTGATGAACGAAGTGTTTGAGGAAGTAGGCGTTAATTGCGACAATTTCAATATCCTTTCAGAAGTGGGCAATGCCACTGCCGTCAAGCAATCGGTGCTGCTTGCGGATAAAAGCGGTGAGAATCAGACTATCTCGGTTATTTCGCGCTTTGCGATCTTAGAAGAACTTATGTATAAAAAGTTGTTTGAATCCAAGATCAGAGGTTTTGACATCCGCCGCAAGATGTATATCGTTTACAGAAGAGACCGAAAACACGACCCTTATATCAACAATATTACCAACTACCTGCTTTCGGGCAAATCACACCCGTAAGCGCTTATGTTCAAACTCGACGACCCGGCAAACAACCGCAAAAACGTAATCCACGCTTTTTTTCTGGCTCTTGCCGTAACCATCGCAGAACCCTCCACGATCCTGCCTTTGATGGTCAGCCATTTTACCGAAAACGCCGTTATCATCGGGATATTTGTTTCGCTGCTTCGCGGCGGCGCCATCGTGGTCCAACTCTACGCGGCCTTTCACGCCCAGGTGTATACCAAGGTTATAAGTTACCTGCGCCGGGTCTTTTTCTTCCGCTTTGCCAGCTGGCTGCTTATCGGGGTCAGTATTTTACTTTTTGGGCAAAACTACCCCAGCCTCACGCTGCTTTGTATCGGGATCGGACTCTTTTTCTTCTCCTTTACCGCCGGCTTTGGCGCCATCTATTTTAAAGAGTTGCAGGCAAAGCTTTTTACCAGGAAATACCGGGGGAAAACGATGTCAAACCGCATGGTCGCGCGCTCTGTGGCGGCTATTATCAGCGGCGGGGTCGCGGGCTGGGTGCTCAGCGCGTTTGACGCGCCGATGAATTTTGCGTACCTGTTCATGGTCAGTTCGCTTTTGATGGCAATAGGCTTTATCAGTTTTGGCACCATCAACGAACCGGTCAAACATAATATAGGCATCAAGGAAAAAAAGTTCCGCCACTTTCTCAAAAACGCCGCGGCCATCATCAAAACCAACCCGCGCCTGAGACTGCAGATATTTGTAATCTTTTTAGCCAACAGTTACTTTTTGGCCATGCCCTTTGTGATTTTGGATGCCAACAGCAAGTTTGAACTCACCGGCTGGATGCTTGGGGGCTTTATCTCTATCCAGATGCTTGGCAGCATTATAGGCAGTTCGCTGCTGTGGCGGCGGATCCATGATTATGAAAAGATGCTGAGCCTAAGCATCCTCTTTTTAATCGCCGCTTTTGTCCTGGCACTGTTTGCCAAGAGTTTTGCGGGTTTTGTCGTCATCTTTTTACTCTTTGGCTTGGCACTTGACGGGATCAAGATCAGTGATATGAACCTGGTAATTGAAATCGCCCCCGAAGACAAGCGCCCCATCTATTCGGCCCTGCAGGTCAATCTGACTTCCATCGGCCTGTTTTTTCCGATCCTTGGCGGCGCGCTGCTGAATCTTTTTGGCAGTTATATCTTTATCTATATCTGCGCAATTGTTTTGCTTCTTGTCGCGGCGGTTTTGAGCTTAAAAATTAAAAAGATCCCGGTGAGTTGACTTTTTGCCTCTTTATTGGCTACCATGAAGCAATAAGGATGGGTTATGGCAAAAATTATTTTTCTTCTTTGCAGTCCGTTACTACTGTTTGGATCAATACTTCAGATTGAACTCAAAGGCCCTATAACGCCCGCCTCGTCGCATTTTCTCTCTCAGGCGGCCGCGCAGGCCAAAAACCAAGAGGCCAAGCTGCTGCTGATCACGCTGGATACCCCCGGCGGGCTGGCTTCCAGCACGCGTGATATGGTCCAAACCATCACCCAAAGCCCCGTTCCCGTCGCCGTTTTTATCCATCCACACGGTGCCAGAGGCGCCAGTGCGGGCTTTTACCTGCTCCAGGCTGCCGATATTGCGGCAATGAGTGAGGGCACCAACACCGGAGCCGCGACGCCTGTGAAGATGCAGGGGCCTGTGCAAGATAGCAATTCTACCATGAACAAAAAAGTGACCGGCGACAGTAAAGCATTTCTCATCTCTCTGGCAAAAATGCGCGACCGAAACGCAACCTGGGCGGCCAAAGCCGTGGATGACAGCATCAGTATCGACGCGCGCAGCGCGTTAAATCTGGGCGTTATCGATTATATCGCGGCTTCTGTGCCTGCCCTGTTAGAGCAGCTTGATATGAGCGACCAGAGTATCCAAACCCTACATCCTGATACCAAGACCAAGATACTGGATCTTATCAGCAATCCCAATCTGGTTTATATCTTTATCCTTCTTGCTATATACGGCATCTTTTTTGAACTCATCAACCCCGGCGCCCTGTTTCCCGGAACCATCGGCGCTATCAGCGGCGTGATCGCGCTGTATGCGCTTAACATCCTGCCCTTTAACTACGCCGGGCTTGCTTTGATGATGCTTGGGGTGCTGTTTATGATCGGCGAAGTCTTTATCGCCGGCTTTGGGATCATGGGGATTGCGGGCGTGATCGCTTTTGTGGCCGGATCACTGCTGCTTTTTGATCCGGCTGTGATCGGCCAGGATATTTCACTGCCGCTTATTATTGCCTTTGCCCTGCTCTCGCTTGCCTTTTTTATCTGGCTGCTTCGCTTCGTGCTCAAATCACGAAAACAAAAAGCTTTTACCGGGGCTCAGGAGATGGTGGGCAGTCAAGCCAAAGTATTGGAGGTCAAAGAAAAAGGCTATATCGTCTGGTGCCACGGCGAACGCTGGAACGCCCGAAGCAGCGAGCCGCTGCAAAAGGGCCAAACTGTCAGGGTCAAAGCCATAGAGGGCTTAACCCTGCATCTGCAAAAGGAGTAAACCATGATAAGTACGGTTATGTATATTGTTGTAATAGTCATTGTTGTCATCGCCGCCTCGATCAAGATTTTAAATGAGTATGAAAGAGGCGTCATCTTTACGCTGGGACGATTTACCGGGATCAAGGGACCGGGGATTTTTATCGTCATTCCCTATATCCAAAAGATGCGCAAAGTCGATCTTAGAACGGTGGTACTGGATGTGCCAAGCCAGGATGTGATCAGCCATGACAACGTTTCAGTCAATGTCAACGCGGTAGTGTACTTTCGCATTATCGACCCTGAAAAAGCGATCTTGCAGGTCGAAGATTACGACGCGGCCACTTCCCAGCTGGCCCAGACGACGCTTCGTTCGGTCCTTGGCGGACATGAACTGGATGAAATGCTGGCCAACAGAGAAGAGCTCAACGCCGATATCCAGGAGATACTGGATAAGCAGACCGATGCGTGGGGGATCAAGATTTCAAACGTGGAGATCAAACATATCGACCTGGATGAAAGCATGATCCGAGCCATCGCCAAGCAGGCCGAAGCCGAACGCCAGAGACGGGCCAAGGTCATCAACGCAAAAGGCGAGGTCGAAGCCAGCGAAAATATCCTGGCCGCGGCCAACAAGCTCAGCCAAAACCCTCAGGGGATTCAGCTGCGTTATCTGCAGACGCTTAATGATATTTCAGGAGATAAAACCAACACGATCGTCTTTCCCTTTTCCGGCGATCTGAGCAAACTGTTTTCACAAAAAGGAGAATAGATGCATGAAGCATGGCTAAGCAAAGAGACTGCAAAGGGCAGTATTCTGTGCCAAGCCTGCGCACACGGCTGCAAGCTGCAGGAGGGCGAATACGGCATCTGCGGCGTACGGCAGGTGGTTGATGGCAAATTGCAGCTGCTGGTCTACGCCAAGGCCGCCGCTGCCAATATCGACCCGGTGGAGAAAAAGCCGATGTTTCATTTTCTGCCAAACACCGACGTGTTTTCGGTGGGGACGGTGGGATGCAATTTTCGGTGCCAATTCTGCCAAAATTACGAAATTTCACAATACCCCCAAACCCACGGGCACAAGATTGTCGGCGAAGAGTTGCGGCCAGAACAGATTGTGGATATCGCGGTGCAAAGAGAGTGCGCTTCGATTGCTTATACCTACAATGAACCGGTCGTGTATTTTGAATACACTTACGACATTGCCAAACTCGCCCATGAGCGGGGGCTTAAAAATATTTACGTCACCAGCGGCTACGAGACAAACAAAGCTATCGACCTGCTGGCACCTTACATAGACGGAATGAATATCGACCTCAAAGCCTTTAGCGACGAGTTTTACAAAGACATCTGCGGGGCCAGGCTCAAGCCGGTCCTGCAAGCGATCAAACACGCCAAAGAAAAAGGAATCTGGGTGGAAGTAACCACGCTGATCATTCCCGGGCTCAACGACAGTAAGCAGCAATTGCAAAGCATCGCAGAATTTTTAGCCGATCTCGATCCGGCGATTCCGTGGCATATCTCGGCGTTTTATCCCACCTATAAAATGCTTGATCGTCCCCCCACGCCGCCAAAGACGCTGAAAAAAGCGTACGAGATCGGCAAAGAAGCCGGGCTGAAGTATATCTTTGTGGGCAATTACGACAATGCCGATCTGGAGTCGACCTACTGCCCGCACTGCGGAAACAGGGTCATCAACAGAAGCGGCCATATCGGCCAAAACGTGCAAAACAGCCTTGATGCAAAAGGTAGTTGTCCGCATTGCGGCTACGGGATTGAAGGGGTCTGGGCTTAATAGATAAGGGGGACAAAGGCAAATCCGTAGTAGCTTTGTTCGTGCAGCAGGCCGTTTGTGTCTCTGGTGATGCGCATGATGCTGTTTTGTACCGGAATCACCAGTGTCCCGCCGGGGTTTAACTGCTCTGTCAAGGCAGCGGGCACCTCATCTGCCGCGGCTGACACCAGTATCTTGTCAAAACGCTGCCCGGGCATACCAAGCGCGCTGCCTGCTTTTTGTACCCGGACGTTTTGCAAACCAAGCTGCCGCAGATTGGCCTGACCACGTTTTACCAGCGCGTCGATGCGCTCTAAGGCAAGCACTGTCCCCTCTTTGCCCGCAAGCAGGGCTAAAAGCGCGCTTGTCCAGCCCGATCCGCTGCCGATATCAAGGATTTTGTCACCTTTTTTGACATTCAACAGCTCCAGCATAAAAGCCACCGTCGAAGGCTGCGAAATGGTTTGATCATGCCCGATAGAAAGAGCTTCATCGGCGTATGCCAGATTGTGCAGATTACTTGGCATAAACAGTTTTCTGTCAGCCTGTAAAAAAGCTTTTGCCACTGCGTCACTGACGATAACGCCGCTATCTTTCAT
>JBNJFE010000012.1:0-30725 GCA_051746505.1 Campylobacterota bacterium | reverse complement strand
AAAGAACCAGTATCTCTTTATCCGGTAGGGGGTGGGCAGGGCTTTGGCTTCTTCACTCATAATATGCTTACACCTTACTGTTTCTGATTGGCATCAACAACGTGTTTGACGTTGTCAGCGCTTTTCATCTGGATTTCTGACGGATTTTCAAGCTTGTAAAAATTGTCAGCACTCTTTTGCTGGGTACCGATTGCCAGCGTTGTTAAAAACGCCAGAATCGCAAGCAGCAGAACCGTTGCGATCAGCATCCCGGTAATGCCGTTTATCGAAAATATATTTCTGTTTTCATTCATCATACTCTCCTTACATCTGCAATGAGTTGATATAAGTGGTCAATGCTTTTACCTGTACCGGAGTCAAACGCTCTCCAAAACTAGGCATCGCACCGATCGCACCCTTTTTCCCGTCTTGCAAAAGAGCACTCATCAAGTCGTTGTCAAATTCTACAAGATTTGGGCCGGCACCGGTGATCCCCGTACCATCGGCTCCGTGGCAGCTTGCACACGCTCCCTGGTACACGTCAGCTCCGCTGCCGCTCATACCGCGTGCTACGTAGCCCGCTACCTGCTCAGCTTCTGCGTCAGTTACCATAGCACCGCTGTTACTATTGTAAAGACCGCTTTGCGCCGGCATTCCGCCCGGATACGCCGAGGTCAGGTTGTTGGCACCGTTTTTGATATTATGCAGCACACTTTCCTTGCTAATACGCTCCATCAGGTTGGCCGCTTTACCGCCCATACCGTCACCGGTAATACCGTGACAAGGCGCGCACTGTACAAGGTAAACTGATTGGCCCATATCCTCAAGTTCGGATTTGCCGGCATCTTCCCACTTGGTTTCATACGCGGCTCTGTGGGCCTGTACCTCTTCATTCCACTCACCGATCTGACTGTACGCCCAAAGCGGATAGCCGGTAGTCCAGTACCATGCCGCCCAGATCATAGTGCCTAGAAATGACAGTGCCCAGCCAATTGGCAACTCGTTTTTATATTCTCCGATTCCATCCCACTCTTCGTCAGCAAGTTCCCCGCTAGCGGTGTCATTTTTGATCTGGTTGATGTATTTGAGTGTTACACCGATAACCAGGATCAAAAGAATGATTGCTGCTGCGATCGTAAGTTGGTTAACCATATCGTCGCCGATGATATCACGTACATAATAAAATACGCCCCCCATCATAACAGCGGCAATAAGAACAGATACGATAACAATCTTTTTCATTTTTATTGCTCCTTTGGTTTTTCGTCGGTATCTTCGTGACGTTTTTCGACCGGTTTATCGCTGATTTCGTCATCTAGCGCCATCTTGCCGTACTTTTCGTAATCTCTGATACCTTTTTTTTCGCTTCTGTAAAGATGAACGATATACCCGTACAGAATCAAGGTCAGAATGATCGTATAGACAATGTACGCATAACCTTGAAATTCATATACGTTATCCATCTTGACCCCTCTTATCTTAAGTGATTATTCATGTATGCGATGATAGCAACAATCTCGGGAATTTCCCCTCGTGCTACGGCATCTTTTACATCTTGGTTTTTCATATCAGCAGCGATCGCTTCAGCTTGCGCCTGTGCGTTTGCTTTTGCTTCGCTCCAGCTTCCAAGTTCTACGTCGACGTTGCCGTCACCGTCGATATCTCTGTCATACGGTGTATTAAAAACTTTTTTCACCGTCAATGCTTCCGCATACGCTGTTTCGATATCTGCCACATTCGTAAACTGGTGTTTATACGCAGGCATAATCGAATTAGGCACTACAGATTGCGGATCCCACATGTGGTTTTCATGCCAATCGGTTGTTCTGTAGTTACCGACTCTTTTAAGATCGGGGCCTGTTCTTTTTGAACCCCAAAGGAACGGTCTGTCATACGCGTACTCGCCGCTTAGGCTGTACATACCGTACCGATCGGTTTCGGTTTTAAACGGTCTGATCAGCTGCGAGTGACATGATTGACAGTTGTCTTTCATATATACGTTTTTGCCTGCCGTCTCAAGAACGGTCATAGGTCGTGTACCGTCAACCGGACGTGACGCCTGCGCGAAGTTTGGCAAAATCTCGATCAAACCCGCAAAAGCGATCACTACAAATACACCTACCGAAAAAAAGAACGGTCGTTTTTCTAACCAATGAAACATCTGCTACCTCCTTACGCCGACATAGGTGTTTTGTTTTGTAGCGTTGATCCGTCTACTTCTTTGCCTGCGGTATATGTTTTATAAATATTATACGCAAACATGAAGAAACCGACCAAGTATAAAACACCTGCTAATGCTCTGATTGTATAGTATGGATGCAATACAGTCACAGTGTCAATAAATGAGTAAGCCAAGTTACCGTACTCATCAACCGCTCTCCACATCATACCCTGAGTAATACCGGCAATCCACATACTTGAGAAGTACAGGACAATACCTGTTGTCTGAATCCAGAACTGTTTTTCCATCAGAGATTTTGAATACAACTCTTTGTTGAACAGTCTTGGTGCCATATGGTAGATAGAAGCCACTGCCATGAACGCAACCCATCCAAGAACGCCATCATGCACGTGCCCCGGAATCCAGTCTGTAAAGTGCGCGATCGCGTTAACTGATTTGATTGATTGGATCGGACCTTCCAGTGTTGAAAGCATATAGAACGTTGAAGCCAAAATCATGAACTTAATCAGCGGATTTTCCGTTAGCTGGTTCCACTCACCCTTCATAGTAAGCAGCATATTAATAGCACTACCCCAGGAAGGCAGAATCAGTACGACCGAGAATACCGAACCAAGCGACTGCATCCAGTCAGGAACGGTGGAATAGATCAGGTGGTGACCGCCGGCCCAGAGATACACAAACATCAAACCCCAGAAAGAAAGCAGCGACAGTTTATACGAATAAACGGCCTGGCCTGACTCTTTTGGCAGGAAGTAATAAATCATCGCAATGATCGGAACGGTAAAACCAAACGCAACCGCGTTGTGTCCGTACCACCATTGTACAAGCGCGTCATTGGTACCTGAATACATCGAAACTGAGTGCAGCCAGCTTCCGTAACCGGTGACAAGCTGTGTAGGTATTGCCATATTGTTAAACAGATACAACATCGCGATCCCCAAGAACGTCGCGATATAGTACCACATAGAGATATACAGCGTTTTTTCTCTTCTGATCCCGATAAGACCGAAGATACTCACACCCCAAAGGACCCACACAACAACGACGGCTACATCAATAGGCCAGATAAGCTGTGCGTATTCTTTAGCTTGTGTTACACCCATAAACAGTGTTACAACAGCTATTACCATTACCAGCATATACAGCCAGAAATGCAGCTTGCCGATAAACATCAAAAACGGAGATTCCCCCATAGAAACCTTCAAAACTCTTTGACCCACATAATACCATGTGGCCCAAACAGCACTTAGCGTGAAACCGAAAATAACCCCGTTTGTGTGCAACGGACGCAATCGTGAAAACGTACCGTACTCACCCAAAAGGTAGTTAAGCTCAGGAAAAGCCATCTGAGCAGCGATCAGTGTCCCAATCACCATACCGACTATACCGAAGAGAATTGTCGAGAAAACGAACAGTTTCGCAACGGAATAGTCGTACTCCAATGCAGCATTTTTTTGCATTGTCATACCTCCTATAAAGTTTTAGCAAATCTACTAATCGGGCAAAAAGTAGACTAGACACTAAAATATTACAACAATAAACGTAATTTTTGACTTAAATCAAGAATCTTAGAATTACAAAGTTATATTTTCGTAAAATTCGACACGATCGGTAACTGCCGCCGCATCAAGGCTATAAGCAGAAGTTATATTGTGCTTTTTCAAATAGATACTTATAGTTTTGATAAGTTTGTTTAATTTTTTCGGGGTGATATCATAGAGAGGATGGTACAGTGTGGAGCTTTTGACTTCGACAAAATGATACACGCCGTCTTTTTTCGCGATGATATCGATTTCCCCGAAGCGGCTGTGAAAATTTCGCTCTATTATCGCAAATCCATGGGCCCACAGATAATCAGCAGCCATCTGTTCAGCCCTGTCACCTAACTCTTTTGACATCCACTTCCACCGCTTTGAATCTGGCTGTTTTGATCATATCATCGCATTCGTCGCCAAAGAGAAAATTGATCCTGCTTTTTGGGTCGTGAAAGGTGGTAAAGAGCCTGCCTTTTTTTAATCCGTCATTAAATACGATCTGTAATGGAGCGCTTTGCCCGTAACTGCTTTGTAAAATCACTTCCCTGCAGTCAAAAAAATCTTTATCCAGCGGGCTGACTTCCAGAAGATCGCCGGCGTAGAGTTGCTTTATATCCTTAATATGGCGTGTCTGCGCGCCGTTGTTGTAATGAGCCAGCGTTCGTCCCGTGCTTAAAACAAAAGGTTTGTTATATTGTTTGGGTTTAAAACCGTGGTAGTGAAAATGGCCCAGCCTGTCATCGGTTTTAAATCCATTGCGGTGCATCACCGCAACCCCCTCATCGTGGATACCCACCGGCCACTGCATCGGCTTGCGGGCCAGTTTTTCATAGCTTGCGCCGCTAAAGCGCAAAGGAGCTTGCCGGCGTATCTCCTGCCAAATCTGGCCGCTGCCGAAGTAGTTGAGTTCATGCCCCATATAACGGGTGATTTCTTGCAACACTTCCCAGTCATCTGGCAGGGAAGATTCTACAAGCGGGGAGGAAAGATGCATCCGCCGCTCGGCGTTGATATACACCCCCTGCTTTTCATACGCGCTTTTAACCCCAAATACCACGTGGGCAAAACGGGTAATCTCGTTTTCAAAGAGTTCATTGACCACGATAAGGTCAAGCTTGCGCAGGGCTTTTTGCATCTTGTTTTGATTGGGATGGACATGGGCCAGATCCTCGCCCATATTATAAAGCGTTTTAATCCTGCCCTCCAGGATCGCATCGACGACTTCCGGCGTCATCAGTCCGATCTCTTTTGGCTGGCTGTAATCGGGACCAAAATAGGGCAGGCAGCCCATATCGCAGGTCCCCTGGACATTATTCTGGCCCCGCAGAGGCATCAGCCCGGCCCCTTCTTTACCGATGTTGCCCGTAATCAGCGCCAGATGCGAAATAGCCATCACCGTTTTGCTGCCCTGTTCATGCTCACTGACCCCAAGGCCCCAAAAAATCATACTTTTACTGTGGGCGTAGCGGTAGGCGACTTCATAGACTTTGTCATAAAGGTCTTCATAACCTTCCAGCGTTTTGAGATACGCGGGATCGGCGTAGGGATCGCTTAAAATCTTTTGGGCGAAACTGTCAAAGCCGCTGGTACGTTGGTGCACGAACTCCTTATCATACCACTCCTTTTGGATAATGATAAAGCTGAGCATATTGACTATCATGAGATTGGATTCAAAAGGGATCGTCAAAGCGTAATCACTTTTTTTCGCCATCTGGGTTTGTCGGATATCAACAGTGGCTATTGTAGCGTTGCTTCGCAGCATTTTGCCCGAAACGATGGGATGGGCCTGGGTCGTATTGGACCCGATAATAAGCAAAAACCCGCTGTCAAAGATGGAATCGTAATCATTGGTCGCCGCGCCCTCGCCGATAACGGCTTTCATCCCTTTGAGGCTGGGAGAGTGGCAAATCCTGGCACAACTGTCGATATTGGGACTGCCAAGTATCTGCCTGGTAAATTTTTGAAAAAAGTAGCCGTTTTCACAGCTGGTCCTGGCTCCGCCGATGGAAGCGTGCGAATACGGCGAATGGGTTTGGATACTCTCTTGTAATCCCAGCGCAGCCGCTTTTGCGGCGGTCTGGGTGTCGGTTTGGAAAAAGCGCTCTGAATGGGGATGCAGTTTTTCAGGATTGATACCGGCTTTTTGCGCGAAATCTTTTTCTACCAGTGCCCCTTTGATGCGATCTTTGGCATCTAAAAAACCATACCCTTTTTTGCCTTTGACACAGAGCCGTCCGCGGCTTACGGGACCGTCTTTGGCCCCGCGTATCTTTTGGACCCTGTTGTCGCTGACGGTTGCCTCTATTTCACAGCCCACCCCGCAGTAAGTACATACGGACCTGATACAGCGTTCCATCTCCGGACTGCCTAGTCGATTCTGATCATTGCCGGCTTGGTAAAGACGTTTTGATTTTCAAACAACTCTTCCATCACCTTGTTGATACTGTCTTCTTTACAGATGTGCGTTGCTACCAAAAGGTTGGCCATATCGCTGCCTGAGGGCTGCTGCATCATGGTCTCTATGGAAATACCGTATTTGGCGAAGGTATCGGAAATCCTGGCAAGCACGCCGGCTTCGTCGTTAACAAGCAGCCGCAGGTAGTACTTGGAGCGGATGTCGGCGGGTTCAACCAGGTGCATATTGCTTTCCAGCGGCCGGTTATACCCAAGCATCGCCGAAGTATTGCCCCGCACGATATCGATAATATCTGCTATCACCGCGCTGGCCGTGGCGTCACCGCCTGCTCCGGGACCGTAATACAGCGTTTCGCCGACCTTGTCGCCGACCGCGCTGATGCCGTTCATCACCCCGTCAATCTTGGCGACCATGGAACTGTCGTCAATCATGCACGGATGCACGCGCAGTTCGATCTTGTCACCCTTTTTCTTGGCCATGCCTAGCAGTTTGATCGCGTAGCCGAATTTGTTGGCAAATTCCACATCAATGGGGCTGATATTTTCAATCCCCTCAATCACGATATCTTCGGGCTTGGCATCTATGCCGTAAGCGATACTGGCCAAAATCAGCAGTTTGTGGGCCGCGTCAAATCCGCCCACGTCAAAGGTCGGGTCGGCTTCAGCGTAGCCAAGTTCCTGAGCTTCTTTGAGTGTCGCGTCAAATTCGGCGCCCTCATTAATCATCTTGGTCAGGATAAAGTTGCACGTCCCGTTCATAATCCCCGAAATCGAATCGATATGGTTAGCGCTAAGACCCGTTTTCAGCGCCTGAATAATGGGAATACCGCCCGCGACGCTGGCTTCGTAGCCAAAAGCGATATCTTTGTGTGTGCCCGCGATTTTTTGCAGTTCGTACCTGTGGTAAGCCAGCAGCGCTTTATTGGCCGTGACGATGGATTTGCCCTTTTGCATCGCTTTTTTGATAAATTCAAACGGTCTGTCCACGCCGCCCATCAACTCTACGACGATATCGATGGAATCATCTTCCAAGATCGCATCGGCATCATCACTGAGTTCGATGCTTACGTCTCTTTTTTTGGTTACATCACGCACCATGCCTTTTACGGGGATGATTTTTTTACCCGCTCTGGCTTCGATGATATCTGCGTTTTCTTCCAAAATCTGCACCACGCTCTGCCCGACGGTGCCTACACCTAAAATACCTATTTTTACCATTGTTATCCTTTTGCCGCTAGTGTTTACTGATACTGTTTTAAAAACTTTTTAATATTTTTTGCCGCCTGCCTGGTACGCTTTTCATTCTCAATCAGCGCGATACGGACATACCCTTCTCCAAATTCGCCAAACCCGATTCCCGGGCTCACGGCGACCTTGGCTTCAGTCAGCAGCCGCTTTGAAAACTCAAGCGACCCCAGATGCTCAACCTCTTTTGGAATCTTGGCCCAGACAAACATCGTCGCCTCGGGAGCTTTCATGGGCCAGCCTGCGTTGCTGAAGCTTTCAACCAGTACCTTCCGCCGTTTTTCATACTTTTGCACGATGCGCTGCTGTACCAGATCGTCCATCTCGTTCAGCGCGATGGTGGAAGCTACCTGAATGGGGGTAAACATCCCGTAATCGATCCAGCTTTTGATCTTTTGCAGCGCGCCGACCAGCTTTTTGTTGCCTACGACAAACCCCACTCTCCAGCCTGCCATATTATAACTTTTACTCATGGTAAAGCTTTCAACGGCGACTTCATGAGCCCCGGGCACACTCAGAATCGAGGGTGTTTTATACCCGTCAAACGTGATATCGGCATAAGCGATATCGCTGATGATATAAAAGCGCTCGGCTTTGGCGATTTCCACAAGGCGCTCGTAAAAATGCGGCGTCACGGTTGCCGTGGAGGGATTGTGGGGAAAATTAACCACGACGTATTTTGGTTTTGGCACGGCTGTTTTGAGCGATTTGTACAGGTTTTCAAAAAACAGTTCCTCATCTACCCTGTAATTTTCATCAAATACCAAAGGCATCTTTTGGACGTTGCCGCCTGCAAGAACAAAGGCATAAGAGTGGATCGGATAGGTCGGATCGGGCACGATCGCCACGTCTCCGGCGTTGGTGATGGCTTGGACCAGATGCACGTACCCTTCCTTGGAACCCATCGTCGCCACCGCCTGGGTTTCGGAATCCAGATCGACGTCGTATTTGCGTTTGTACCAGTCACAGATTGCCAGACGAAGCTTGTATACCCCTTTGCTGGCGCTGTATCCGTGCGTTTTTTCCCTCTGGGCGACTTCCACCAGCTTGTCTATTATCTCATCGGGGGCTTTACCGTCGGGATTACCCATGCTGAAATCGATAATATCCTCGCCTGCCCGCCTGGCTTCCATCTTCAAATCGTTTATGACTGCAAACAGGTACTTTGGCAGCCTGTTCATCTTTTCAAACTGAATTTCGTCAAACATTTTTATCTTTCCCCTTTTAATTCTACGCTGAGTCCGCCTTTTAAATTTTCCAGTAGATACAGATCCGATACGGAGATATACTTGACATGCCTGCCAAGATCCACATACAGCGTCTTTTTAATCTTTTGGTGTTCTATAATATCGATGATATTCAAATCCTTGTCATACAGGATCACTTCGGGATACCAGAAACTGCCCGACTGGGGCCGAAAAACCACATACCGGCCAAAGCTGACATCCAGCATAATATCCTCAATCGCCCGCGTTATCTCAAACCGCTCACCCGGGATCAGCTTTTTGACATCAAGCTGGGCATCATGCATATTCAATCCGTAGCTAAAGCGGTTGTACGCTTCTTTTTTCATGGAGGCGATCTTAACCCCGTGGGCTTCAAGCCGCCTGGACAGCAGCAGCGGATCGATCGCGTAATCTCCCCTGTATTTTATTTGCCACGTAATCTTACCATCATCGTACTTTACATTTTCTATAAAATAATAGGTAAATCCGATCTGCTGCAAAATATCGTTGAGCAGTTTTAAAAACAGCTTTGGTTTGGAACTGCTGGTAAACTTCACGTGTGTCATCGTGGGCTGTTCGTAAAACAGTTTGAGCAAACCGTTTTCCTTGAGCACTTTGGCTACTTCGACCACATCCACCTGCTCGGCGATCATAAACCGCTCTTTTTTTTCAAAAAGGGCGTCGATGAGGACTTTATGCTTTTCATACTGGTTTTGATCGACCAGGTCCTGCACCACGTCATCAAGCGTATCGGCCCAAACCAGTGAGCAAAACAGAACAATAGCTACTAAAATTTTCACCAGAGCCTACCTTCGTTGCGCTGCTTAAAAGCCGCTTCGTTCAAACGCTGAAGCTCTCCGTCCTCATAATGAAAAAACAACCTCTGCCCGGTCGCAAAATCGATATCACCGATAGCCATATAGCCGTGTCCGGTGACAATAAGGGTGTTATTACCCTCGATCACGATGGGATCGGTTTTGTTTTTCTGCACCCGCTTGCCGCTTTCAAGGTCGATATAGCCAAGCCACATTTTGCTTTTGGGACGCACCACGGGAGGCTGATCCAGCGTATACGTTTGCAGTACGTTTCCCGCTTCCTTTTCAGTGGGTACCGGTTCCTGCAGCGCCATAGACTGCTCGGTTTCGCGAGTGGTATTCACTTCAGCCTGCACTTGCTGCACGTTTTGAGGTTCCTCCTGGAGGTTTTGGACCTCTTCCTCTTCGGTGATGTCATCCAGTTCCCGGCTTTCTTGCAGGGTTGTATTACTTTCAGGCACTGCTGCAGACGGCTCCTTTTCAGGTTGCGGTGCTGTTTTTTGAACGTTTGGCAAACGCTCGATAGCAAGCGTTTCCTCCTCAGCCGGCGGTGCCACCTGCTGCGACTGGCTTTGGCTCTGGTTCGTGTCGCTGAATACCGCACCGGAGTTGGCCATGTACACCACTCCAAACGCCGCGGCTGCGAGTATAATGAGAAAAAAGGCTACGGATGTGATCTTTTTAGTGGAGGCGTATTTTCTTTCGGTGACCAAAAGCTCTTTTGGGACGTAGTCGTGTTCGTTAATACTTTCTTTGAGCTTTTGTTTCTGCTGGGAAAAATCGATATCAAATTCACGTTCTAAAATCTTATAAAAACCAAGCGCATTTGTTTTTCCGCTGCTTTCATAATCTTCGTTGAGCAGATTGAGAATGTTGTCAACAGAGATACGTGTACGATCACGTATCTGATCCAAACCGTAATTATCTATTAATTCTTGAAGTGTCATTGGCGATCCTGTGTATAATAATTCCCGCTGCGACCCCGACATTCAGCGAGTCAAAGCTGCGCTGCATCGGTATCGCCACCGTAGCATCAAGTTTGTCCAAAACCCTGTTGCTTAATCCCTTGCCCTCGCTTCCAAGAACCAAAGCGCATCGGCGCTTAAAAGAGACGCCGCTGATATCGTTGCCCTCCATCGCGGCCCCGTAGCGGGTAAATCCGCTTAAGCCCAGTTCATTAAGAACATCAAGCGTATTGGGCTCCATGGCAAAATCCAGTTCAAACAGCGCGCCGCTGCTTGCCCTTGCGATCCCGGAAAACGAAAGTGAACGCACGCCGCAGGCAATAACCGCATCAGCGCCCAAAGCGTGCGCGCTTCGCACGATGCTGCCGATATTGCCCACATCCGTTATCTCGTTTAAAACAACGATAAAATCATGGTGTTTGACCTGATGCAGACTACTTGGCTCAAAGTCTTCAACGACCATCAAAATCCCCTGATGGTTGCCGCCTTTAGCCAGGGCCTGGGCCTTTTTATTGTCAATTATATCAATTTTTTCGCGAAATTTGCCAAAAGTTTTCTTATCTAAAACGGTTTTTTTACTCAGATATATTTTTTCAAACGCCATTTCCCGCCGTAGTATATACTGACAGCACTGTTTTCCGTATATGATCATTGTTTCACCTGCCCCTGTTTTGCAACTCATTGTACCATTGTTTTGCTGTTTTTTTGCCCTCTTTTGCCAAGATTTTGGACTTTTGCTTATCGCTGATATCCAAAGCGATCACTTCATCGACATCAAGTTCGATCCTGGGTTTTGGTACCGGTTTGATCACAACCGTCCACTCGCCTTTGGTATTGGCAAGACTGATACTTTCTGCGCTGCCGTAATAATAGCGCTGGTACTGTTTGCTAATCTCTTTGGCCAGAAACAGCTGCGCCCGGGGCTGCAGGCTTTTGATCTGTTCAAGAAGTTTTTGGATTCTGTGCGGGGATTCATAAACAATCACGGGACAGGAAGATTGCAGCAGCTGCTCCAGCTGCCCCTGACGCTTTTTTTTGGGTAAAAATCCGTAAAAGTAAAATCCCCCCTCAAAACCGCTGGCCGCATACGCCGTCACCGCCGCGCTTGGCCCGGGCAGCACGTCATATTCAAGACCCCTGCTGTGGCAAAACTGCACCAGCATTGCTCCCGGGTCGCTGATTGCTGGCATCCCGGCGTCACTGACATACAAAACGTTCTGTGAAAAAAATTCGCTGTCAAACTCTTGTAAACGACGCTGCTGGTTGTGTTCGTGAAAAGAGATCAATTTGGCGCGGGTTGCAAACTCCCGGCGCTTTGCAAGCAGTGACAAAAGCTGTCCCGTCACCCGTGTATCTTCACACAAAATAATATCTGCGTTTTGAAAACATTCGATGGCACGAACGGTAATATCGTCAAGGTTGCCTAGGGGTGTGGGAATAAATGTGAGCAAAACAAACCTCCGCGAACGGGAGGATGCCTTAATGGTTTATGATAAGTTGTATTTTTTCTTAAACTTATCGATTCTGCCGGCAGTGTCTGCAACTTTTTCCGTACCCGTAAAGAACGGATGGCACGCACTGCAAATATCGATAGAAAGCTTTGGCTTATTGGATTTTACTTCAAAGCTGTTACCGCATGCGCATGTGACTTGGCACGGTTCGTAATGTGGGTGTATATCTTTTTTCATGACTACAAATCCTCGTTTTGGTTTCAATACTGTATAATTTTGAAACTATATCGAAATAAAGTTATTTCCTGCTTAAAATGTTTATTTACTTTCTCTCTTTTCTTCCAGCGGACGGATTTTGTAATAATATTTTTTCAAGTCAAACATCCCCGTCAACTCCCCCTCTTCCATGGCAAATTCGATAGGAAACTCGACTTGGATAATATTTTTGTAACTGTTTAGCTTTTGCAAAAATTCGTAAAACTTCACCGGGGTCTGCATGGAAGTGGTTACTTTCAGGCGGTAGCGCAAAAACCGTTCATCTTCGCCCGGTTCCTCTTTTTGGATTGAAACCCTCTCAAACTGGGTGTCCAGATAGCGCATAAAACTTTCTTCGTCAAATTTGTTGTCAAAAGCGTTGATAACGCGCTTGTTTTCCTTTTTGAGCTCCACCAGTGTCTGCAGGCGGCTTTCGTGATCCTGCGCCATATCCGAGTGCGTTGCCTGAATCTGTTTGAACTGGGTGTTTTTTTGTTTATACAGGTTTACCGAGGGAATAGCCATCAAAATAAACAGGGCAAACAGTACAAGCAGCACCAGAATAAAACCTATCAGCAGCCGTATGAGTTTGAGTTCTTTGGGATTCATCTGGCAAGCACCTCGCCTTCATGCAAAACATTGACGCTGACAAAACGGTACCAGCCGTTTTCCAGGGAGTAAAAGGTCGTTTTGTTTTCATGAAAAATGGATTTCAGCGGAGAAAGCAGTATAAAGTTATACACCTCTTTTGAAGGCGTCACCCCGTAAAGAATAAGTTTGTCTTTTTCCATCACCGAACGGTTCAGCGTGATTTGGTCGGGAATGAGATCAAAAAGATTGCGGATGCTTTCCTGCAGCAGCTGGTTGGTGGTATGGACCTCATCGGCTTTGGATGAAAGCTTTTTGATCTGTTCGATTTCATTGCTGTAGCTTTTGATCTCTTCGCGCATCGTTTTGATCTCTTCACGCATGGTCTGGGCCGAAGAACTTTTTGAAAGAGCCTGCACGCTTAAAAAGATTGAAAAAGCAATAATAATCAGTGAAATCACCGCCGCAAAGCCGATGAGTATCTTGCTTTCTAAGTCCAAAAAACCCCGTTTGGCCGGTTTGGTAAAACTAAGCCTTGCCATTGCCGCTATCCTTTTGCATCAACGAAAAAACCGCTTTGTGCAGATCGATATGTTCTGCCACAACAGAGCAAAACAGCTCCTCTTCGATCAGTTCATACACGTTTTCACTGATTGCAAGCGTATCATAGATTTCGATTTTTTCAATAAAATCGCTCTGGACGAGTTCATCGTTGTAAAACTCGCTCATGACCTCTTTGAGCGTTTTGTACAGGTTCAGATCATACTCTTTGAGTTCGCTTTCTTCCTGGCTGGCCTCTTCATCTTCATTGATGGTATCTTCGTCCTCTTCCTCGATCTCTTTATCAAAATCTTCCATATCATCAAGATCGTCCATACTGTCAAGGTCGTCCATATCCTCCATCTCTTCTTCAAAATCCCCCAGGTCTTCCAGGTCAAAATCAGCCTGCAGATCCTCATCCAGAGTGTCATCTTCCAACTCATCCTCGAAAGATTCTTCCCCGCCTATGGGCGCGTTACTTCCGTATACGAAGGTATCATCGATATAAACGGCCACGATCAGGCGGTTTTGCCTGTGCAAAATACACATGGTTGTTTTTTCGCTAAAGCCCCTGAGTTCATCCAGAACGAAAAAGGGAGAGTAGATATAATCAAGGGTATAGGGTTTGAAAAAAAGTTTATCCTCTTCTAAATCCATGGTTGAAATATAGCTGCTGAACTTTCCTTTGCAAACCATTTTGATGATGGAGGTATCCACTTCCATCTGCGCCATCTGCTCCTTGGAACACGCGGCAACGGCCGAACAGCTCGAAGCCGAGGTAAGATAGATAAGCCTGGTGTGGGGATAAGCCGAATAGATTTCTTGCAGGTAGCTGTCTGCTTCATACGGCAGTCTGTCCTCATCGCTTTGCATGGCAAAGGTACTTTCATCAACGGTCTCGATCCCTTTTGATCCCCTGACGTAATGCGTCCCGTACACGCCTTCGGCGTCTTTTGAGAGTATGACATACGAATCCGGCCAAAGCGATTTGAGCCACTTTTTGAACATAAAAATTATCCCTTGCCTTCCGAGTTTGCCCCGCTGAGGGGATGGGCCTGCTGGTACGAGCGCAGCTTTTTGTGCTTGCTCAGCCGGGTATAAATCTGGGTAGCGCTGAGCGACTCGTGGCCCAAAAGCTCACTGACGTCTTTGATGCGCGCGCCGCTTTCAAGCAGATGCGAAGCGTATGAATGGCGCAGCTGGTGCGGCGTTGCTTTTACTCCGATACGCGCGAAACTTTTCTGTATTGCATATCTTATGCTATTTTGACTTAATTTTACACCATCTTTCTCAAATAAATAGGTTTTTGGCGCGTATTTTTGCAAATAATGCCCTATTTTTTCTCCAAGCCCCGGCAGCAGCGGAATGTTGCGCGTCTTGGCTCCCTTGCCCCGCACCCGTACCCATTGTGAAGCGATATCTTCAACACGCAGTGTCTGCAGTTCGCTGATACGAAGCCCCAGCCCGTACAGCAGTTCTATCATCAATGCGCCGGTGGCGTCACTTTGGTCCAGCGCTTGCCGGATATGTTCGTACGCAATCGGTTTTGGCAGCGTCTTGGGGGTTTTAATGCTTGCATCGGCGATGAGTGTCACAGTCATATGCTTTTGTTTTTTGGCGTATTTCACCAGCGAGCGCACGGCACTGAGCTTTTTTGCGATCGTTTTTGGGTTTTGGCCGCTGATGGCAAAACGAAAGGGGGTAATATCCAAAAACCATTCTGCGTCTTCTTGATACAGAAAACTTTTTTGCGCCATCTGTTTCAGGGCCAGTTCATAGGTACAAACGGTAGCGGGCGAGTATCCCCTGATACGAAGCTGGTAATCCAAAAAGGTTTCAATCAGTTGCGTTAGCATCATCGCTTCTTTGTTCAAAAACCCGCCGGTGCAGCGCTACAAAATTTTCATAATATTTCTTGGCATCTTCCACCAGTACCTCATCGGTCAGGCGCGTAGCGTTGAGGCGTTTGTAGCTTTCCAAAACGATCTGGGTAAGCATCTTGATCTTTTGCCTGTCGGCGTTGCTGATGGTTTCTTTTTTCGAAATCGTTTCTATCTTTGCGTAATACTCCTTGGCCATCTGAATAAATTCCAAAAACTTTTTAGCGTTTTTTGACTGCACCAGGACCGTAAAAGCCATACGGTTATATTCGTTTTGCTCATACGCTTTTTGGGCCGTTTCCAGCGCACTGTCGTAATCGCCTATAGAGTAATACACCTTAGCTTCCAGGGAAAGCTTATAGGAAGGGTGCAGATAAAAATACACCGCCATCACGATTACGGTGGCCAAAGCCCCAAGCAGTACAAGGTATTTAGAGCGCATAGGCAAGCATCCTTTCTTGCAGATACTTCTTATCGTTTTCATCAAAATTTTGCAGCTGCAGCGTTTGAAAATACACATCCACGCGCGTAAAGGGTTTGGCGATCATAAACCTATCCCAGCTTTTAAGACGCCAGTACCTCCGGGGTCTGTGCGTAATGACTACGACACTGCCGCCGCAGCGTTTGCACAGGCTCAGTACGCCGTCCTGGATCCGGTGTCTGGGACCTCTTGGACCATCGGGGGTTAAAACCACGTCGGCTCCGGCGCGCAGCTTTTTGATCGCCTGCAGCAGCACGGCGCTGCCCCCTTTGCTTGAAGAACCCCGAAGTGCGTGCAGCCCCGCGCTTATTTTGTTGGTACGGGCAATCAGCTCGCCGTCAAAATGGCGTGAAACCAGAGCGTAGGCATCAAAGCCCGGGCGCACCTTTTTATACAACAGGGGATTAAAAAACAGTTCACCGTGCCAGCCGACAAAGACGCAGTTATTTTGCGGCAGACTGCCGATAAAATGGTACTTTTTGCGGCAGCTGAGAAAAAACAGCCGCACACACAGCGCCGCCACGGGCGGAACAAGGACAGTCGCGGCTTTTCGGTACAAAAGTTTTAATCCCAAAGCAGTTCTCCCTCAAGGCTCATGCGTGCAGCGCCGGTTATCTTGACATCGGCAAAGGTACCAAGCAGCTCTTCGCCGCCAGTGACGCTGATGAGAACGTTGGTATCGCTTCGGCCCGCGACCCTGCCGGCATTTTGCAACTGTTCAAAATAAACCCGCATTGTCTGGCCCACATAGCTTTGCATCTTTTCATCGATAATCCGGGTACAAAGCTGCTGCAGGCGGGCAAGACGCCGCGAAGCGACCGCTTCATCAACCCCGTTTTCAAAATCTTTCGCAGGCGTATGGGGGCGCGGCGAATACTTGAAACTAAACACTTGATCAAAGCCCACCTGCTTGACCACATCGATCGTATCTTCAAAATCAGCCTCGCTTTCACCGGGAAAACCCACGATGATATCGGTTCCTATGGTAACTTCGGGGACCAGTTTTTTCAGTTTTGCGACCCGGTTTAAAAACCACTCTTTGCCATATCCCCTGCGCATATCCGCAAGGACCTTGGTCGAGCCGCTTTGCAGGGGCATATGGATCGATTTGCATATTTTGGGATTTGTGGCAAACTCTTGCAAAAACGCATCATCCATATGCAGCGGGTGGGGCGAAGTGAAGCGGATACGTTCCAAGCCCTCTATCTTGGCAATTTCGCGCAGCAGTCCCGTAAAATCGATTTTTTCATGCCCGCCGCTGAAACGCCTGCCGTAATTATTGACGTTTTGGCCAAGCAGCATGACTTCCCTGACGCCTTCTGCGACACTTTTGGTAATCTCTTTTTTGATCAAATCAAGGGGAACGGAGATTTCACTGCCTCTGGTATGGGGAACGATACAGAAGGTACACTTTTTATCGCATCCTATAGAGATATTGACCATGCGTTTATAGGGATTGGAGCTATAGGGCTTGTCAAATACAAACTCGCTCTCATCGTGGGCCGTATCCACGGCGACAAAGCCTTTAGTGCGCAGCGCTTCGTTGATCCTGGAAACATTCCTGGCCCCCAGGACAAAATCGACCGCGCCGGCGCGCTTAATGATCTGGTCGCCAAGATGGCTTGCCGTACAACCGCACACGCCCAGCTTGGCCCCCTGCTTTTTGATTTTTGCCAGCTTGCCTATTTCACTGAAAAGTTTCTTGACCGGTTTTTCCCGCACGCTGCAGGTGTTGATAATAATCAGATCGGCGTCTTTTTCATCCTCGGTGGGAGTGTATTCGTGCTGCAGCTGTCCCAGCAGGTGTTCACTGTCGCGGACGTTCATCGCGCAGCCTAAAGTCATAATATAAAGTTTTTTTTCGGGATGATTTTGCATAGGCGGATTTCTTTCTATTTTGGATAGCTTGCGGCAGCGGGGCGGAAGATGCCCCCTGTGTTACATGATATGGACTTCATACATGTAATCTTCTTCATCCAGTCCGAATTTTACCTCTCGCAGATATACGCTTAAGCCCTTGTCTTCAAAATACTCGACCATTTTGACCATATCTTTGTGGGAATTCTCCCGATCAAAGTAAAGAATGTTATCATGGGTGTTGACTGACTCAATATCTATTTTTTTCGGTTTTTTCGTTTTATCTGTTCGTGCTGCTAACAGTTCCATCTATATCCTTTGATAACATAGTAAGCTTATATTATATCTCATCTTTCATTAAGCCAACTTTATGTAAAATAGAGCATACAGGTAAATTTTAAATTTTTACAAAACACAAGGGTTATTTTTGGAAAAAATTGGTGACATTATAGAATCGATCGCTTTGGAAAAGGGGTTGAAAAAAGAAGAAGTAAACGAAGCGTTTGAACGCGCGCTGATTTTCACGGCAAAAGAGATGATTTCGCCGGATCAGGATTTCAGCGTCGAGATTGAGGGTAAAAACTATACGCTGTACCAGACGGTGCACGTCGTTGCCGATGATGATGAACATCTGCAGGAGGAAAGTGAAAAATATATCGCCCTGAGCGAAGCAAAAGAGCTTGATCCCGACGTTGAAGTCGGTGACCAGCTGCAAAACGCGATCCATATCGAAGACTTCGGCCGTACGGCTGCGGCAAAGCTGTTTTACGAGGTTGAACTCAACGTCCAAAAGGTTATTGAACAAAACCTGTTTGAAAAATACAAGGCAAAAGTGGGCACCATCGTCCACGGCAGCGTCATCAGGGTCGATAACGACGACAACACCTTCATTGAAATCGATGAACTGCGCGGTATCCTGCCCCGGCGCAACCGTATCAAGGGGGAATCTTTCAAAAAAGGCGACGTGGTCCGGGCCCTTTTGAAATTTGTCAATATGACGAAAAAAGAGGGGATGCACCTTGATCTGACCCGTACTTCGCCGGAGTTTTTGAACCAGCTGATAAAAAAAGAGGTACCCGAAGTCCAGGATGATTACGTCGAAATCGTGGGATCGGCCAGAATCCCGGGCGAACGCGCCAAGGTCGCAGTCAAAACCGCATATGACATCGATCCCGTCGGCGCGGTCGTGGGCGTCAAGGGAACCAGGGTCAACGCCGTCAGCCAGCAGCTGCGGGGTGAAAACATCGACGTAATCGAGCACTCGGCCATTCCCGAAATCTTTATCGCCCGCTGTTTGGCGCCTGCGGTGGTAAATAACATCACTATCGAAGATGATGTCGCAAGCGTCAAAATATCTCCGGAGCAAAAACCAAGAGCCATCGGCAAATCAGGCATCAATATCCGCCTGACCTCCATGCTCAGCGGCTACAGGATCGAATTGATCGAAGAAGAAGGCGCGGCCAAGCCCGAATACGACCAGGACCGGGGCGATGAACGTTCCAACGACTCCAGCGCGCTGGAAGCCCTTTTTAACTAAAAACCTCTCTTAAAGCTTTCTGCCGTACTTGTAAATAGCAAGCAGCGGCAGTACAAAACCGATAAGCGTAGCGCTGATCAGCAGCCAGCCAAGCTGGCTGTAATCGGCACTTATCCCCCGGGCCGGTACTTCTCTTGTCACGACAAAGATTTCATTGAGATACTTACTGATCAAATTACCCGCCGTCAAAGCCAGGTTCATCAGACTGGCCATCAGCGCAAACCACGTCCCCCGTCTGCCCGCAGGCGCGTAGATTGCGATCAGTGCCAGCATCATTACCATGGAAAGGTGGTTAAAGGGACTGGCCAGGGCGGTATCGACAAGAGCGATATCCCTGGCGTCAATACCAAAGTGCGCCTGCGTCCACTCATGCAGCCCGTAATACATCCCGATCACCGGCAGGGAAAGCAGCGTGGAAACAATAACTAAAAACAGCAGTACCTTGGAAATAGACTTTTTGACGATATAGCCGCTTGCCAGCCACATTCCGACAATAGCCAGTACCGCGCCGATCTGATTGAGCGTGCCAAAAAACGCTTTGTCAAAATCCAGCACGTCAATTTCCCACCACTGCAGCCCCGGCCCCACCGGCGGGGTAGCGCGGAAGATAAAGATAACGATCACGGCGGCGATAATATGGTTGAGTTTCTGGGCGGGCAGATCGATGACAATTTCTTTGAGCATATACAAAACCACCGCCATGGAGATGACAAAGACGATCTCCTGGCCGTAGGCCACATCGCTGTAGCCCATGCCAAGCACAAAAAGAGCAAAGACAAGACCGCCGTAAAGGATTTTGGGGTTGATAGGACTTTTGACCGGCTTTTCCAAACGGATAAAGAGTACGCCCGCGATAGAAAGGGCGGGGATAAAAAGCCCCAGCGCAAACATCGTTTCATACGAAAGGATTTGGGCAAGCCAGCCTCCAAGACCCGCCACGGCCACGCCGGCAATGGCCAGTGCAAGGCGGCCTAAAATCTGCACCATCGCCAATTCTTCTTCTATTTTTTCCTGCGGCTGAGAGCGGTCAACGACTTCGGTACTCATCGTATCGGCCACCACGTCCTGAATCACAAACCCCACGACCCCTATCACCGAAGCGATGATATAGAGCTTGTCTTTGCTGTATCCCTGCACGAGCGCATAATCCCCCGCAAGCGCCATAAGCGTGAGCATACTTACTGCTACCAGTCCCGCGCCTATGAAGATATAAGCCCGCCGCTGCGAACCAAAGATACCCACACTGTCTACCAGCTGCCCAAACACCATCTTAATCGTCCAGGGGATACTTAGCCACACCCCCAAAGCCATCAACTCGTCGGTTCCCAGACTGAGTTTTTCTTTTACCCAGAAACTTTCTGCAATCCCGGTAAAGATACTGGCCCCGTACGCAAAATAGATCAGCAAAAGCGGCACGTAGCGAAGCCGCATCGCCAAAAGCGGGGCAAGAAGGGTTTTTTTCAGTTTTGGCAGCATAATTGGAACATTTACAGCGTATACAGGTCTAAATCGCCGTTTTCATAAACCACTTTGAGCGCTTCGCCCTCGTCACCTTCCAGGTCAAAGGCAAAATCGCTTGCTTTGAAGCGCTGCTTTGTCTGCAGATCAAGATCACGGGCGATTTTGTCCACCACTTTTTTGTAATTGTTTTCAAAGCTCTCCAGCCCGCTTGTATCGCCGTTGACATCCATCTCCCGGTCCTGGGCGTCCAGGGAAAATTGATGGAGTTTTTCAAAAACAGCGCTATTGTCGCTGTAGTACTCTTTGAGTTTTTGTATAATTTCATCCATAATCTATCCTCGATCGTTTTTACGGTCATTATAGCATACAAGGCATATCCATGATTATTTTATTTGACTTAGACGGCACGCTCATTGACTCCACCGAAGCCATACTGCAAAGCTTTGAATACGCCTTTGCCGACCAAAATACGCCCTGCCCGCCAAGAGCGCGCATCAAAGCCCTTATCGGGCACCCGCTTGATTTCATGTTTGCCCATCTTGGCGTAAGCAGCGACAGAGTCGGCGGTTTTGTTGATTCGTACAAACACAAATACCGCGAAATCAACCGCCCCATGACAACCTTTCTGCCCGGGGCCAGGGAAGCGGTCATCGCCGCCGCGGAGTTTGCCACCCTGGGCGTGGTAACGACCAAAACGGGGCTGTATTCCAGGCAGCTGCTGGAGCATATGGGCATTATGCACTATTTTCAAGTCCTCATCGGCCGCGAAGACGTACAAAATCCAAAGCCCCATCCTGAACCGATTCTAAAAGCGATCCACAAACTCCGCGGGGTCGCAAAGCACACCTGGATGATCGGAGATACGCCTCTGGACATTAATGCGGCCAGAAAAGCAAACATAAAGTCTATTGCAGTAAAATGCGGGTACGGAGACCATGACGAGCTCCGGCGATGCAGTGAATTTGTCACGGAAGACGCTTGGCAGGCGGTCGAATTCATCGCAAAAATCGCGCGTCAAGACGGTACGCATTAAATGCTATTTTAATGCTACGAAACTTAAAATTGCGTTTATTTGCGCGATTTTTTGCCAAAAGCTTACAAAAAGTAACGCCTTTGGCATAGATACCGCTTTTGTCAAGCATCTTTTAAGTGCTTATTCATTAGAATTTTTGCATTGTCTAATAATAGGAGAATGATATGTTAGAAATCAGATGGCATAGCCGCGCCGGACAAGGTGCAGTAACGGGTGCTAAGGGTTTAGCAGACGTTGTCGCTACAACAGGAAAGCAGGTTCAGGCTTTTGCCTTTTACGGCTCAGCAAAAAGAGGTGCTGCCATGACGGCGTACGACAGAATCGATGATAAGCCTATCATCAACCATGAAAAGTTCATGAATCCAGATTATGTGCTTGTTATCGATCCGGCTTTGACTTTTTCCGATAACATTACGGCCAATGAAAAGGATGACACCAAATACATCATCACCACACATATGGACAAAGACGAGCTCATCAAGGCCGCTCCGGTATTAGAAGGCAGAGAAGTGTATGTCGTTGACTGCATTAAAATCTCCCAGGAGACAATCGGCAGGGCGATTCCCAACACGCCGATGCTGGGCGCGCTTATGAAGGTTTCAAATATGTTTGATATCGAAACATTTAAAGAGAAGATGCTTCACACTCTTGAGAAGTTTCCCCAAAAGATTATTGACGCGAACATGGCTGCAATCGAGCGAGCCTATAACGAAGTAAAGTAAAGGATTTGGTATGCAAAAAGTAGGTTGGGATGAAGTATCTGACGGTACGCTGTTAGAATCGTTCAGTCAGGAAGTAGATAATTCCGCTCTGGTCAGACCCGAAGACAGACCGTACGCGCAGACAAACTCATACACTGCCAGCGTGGCAGACTGGAGAGTTTTAAAACCGGTATATAACAGAGATATCTGTATCGATTGTCAAAACTGCTGGGTATTCTGCCCCGATTCTTCTATTATCAGCCGTGATAAAAAGATGATCGGCGTGGATTACGATCACTGTAAAGGGTGCGGCGTATGCGTGGAGGTTTGCCCGACAAACCCCAAGTCACTGCTGATGTTTGCAGAACAAGACGACAGCGAAGAGGCACTGTCACAGTGGCCTGAAAAAAAGAAAAAGGGTGAGTAATGGCTGAAAAAATTGATCTTAAAGAAGTAGAAGTCTGGGATGGAAACATGGCTTTCGCACAAGCCATGAGACAAGCTCAAATCGACGTGGTTGCCGCTTATCCTATTACTCCGTCTACTCCGACGGTACAAAATTATTCAAAATTTTTGGCCGACGGGCACGTAGACGGCGAATTTGTCATGGTCGAAAGCGAACACGCCGCGATGAGCGGTTGTATCGGTGCGGCGGCCGCGGGCGGACGTGTGGCCACGGCCACCAGTTCACAGGGCTACGCGCTGATGATTGAAACGCTGTATCAGGCAAGCGGTATGAGACTGCCCATCGTCCTTGGCGTTGTCAACAGAGCGATTGCGGCGCCTTTGAACGTAAACGGGGACCACTCCGATATGTATATGGGCCGTGATACGGGCTGGATTCATATCAATACGTTCAACCCGCAGGAAGCGTACGACATGATGCTGTGCGCGTTTAAAATCGGCGAGGATATGGGTGTTCGACTGCCTGTTCAGGTACACCAGGACGGCTTTATCTCATCACATACCGCGCAAAACGTCAGTCCGCTCAGCGATGACGACGCGTACGGATTTGTAGGCACATACCAAGAGAAAAACCCGATGCTTGATTTTGAAAAGCCCATCACCTACGGGGCGCAAACCGAAGAAGATTGGCACTTTGAGCACAAAGCAAGACAGCAAAAAGCGCTGATGGATTCCCGACCCGTAATCGATAAGGTTTTTGAAGAATATGAAAAGAAAACAGGCAGAGCATACAACAGAGTCGAGCAGTACCTGATGGATGACGCAGAAATCGCTGTCGTTGCTTTTGGAACGACCGTGGAAAGCGCGATCCAGGCGGCACAGCTGATGCGTGATGAAGAGGGCATCAAAGTAGGCGTTGTCAGCCCCAGAGTTTTCAGACCCTTCCCGTATGAGAGAATGCAGGAAGCTCTGGCAAATGTCAAAGCGGTAGCCACAATGGACCGCTCCGCACCAGGGGGTACCGTGGGTATGCTGTTTAACGAACTCAGCGGCGCCATGATCAACAGCGACAACCATCCGGTTATGAGCAACTATATCTACGGCCTTGGCGGACGTGATATGACCATTGAGCAGCTTAAAGTGATCATCAAAGATACAAAAGCCAATGCCGACGCGGGCAAACTGACCACTCCGACACAACAGTTTTCAGGGCTACGCGGTCCAAAACTTTCATTTTATTAATAGGAGAGCAAAAATGAGTAAAACAATTAAGAACCTAAAGCAGTTTTCAACGGCTAACGAACGATTTGAGGGTGCTCACCTATTATGTCCGGGCTGCGCTCACTCTATGATTGTCAGAGAGTTGATGAACTGCACCGAGGACAACCTGGTACTGTCAACGACCACGGGCTGCCTGGAAGTATCAACAGCGGTGTATCCTTATACGTCATGGGACAGTTCCTGGATCCACATCGGCTTTGAAAATGCCGCCACTTCCATTGCGGGTGCTGAAGCGATGTATAACGCCAAGAAGAGAAAAGGCACACTGCCAAATCCCGACGCGCCCGTAAAATTTGTCGCTTTCGGCGGTGACGGCGCGACCTATGATATCGGCTTTCAATTTTTAAGCGGCGCTGTGGAGCGGGGCCATGATTTTACCTATATCTGCCTTGACAACGAAGTGTACGCAAACACCGGCGGCCAGAGAAGTTCCTCAACGCCCATTGGCGCAAGTACAACCACCTCTCCGGCAGGTCGTGTCAGCTACGGCGAAAAGAAGATGAAAAAAGATATCGTCGGTATCATGGGTGCCCACGGCGCGCCGTATGTCGCGCAGGTAGCGCCAAACAAATGGAAAGATATGGTCAAAAAGCTGCAAAAATCGCTTGAGACAGAAGGTCCGTGCTTTATCAACGCCATGAGCGCGTGTACGACCGAGTGGAAATTTGACCCAAAAGACACCATCAGCGTCAGCGACGTCGCAGTTGACAGTCTTGTCTTTCCTTTGTATGAGATCATCGACGGCCATCAGCTCAACATCACTTACAGACCCAAAAACGTTCTGCCCGTTCGTGACTACCTGGGAATTCAGGGCCGCTTTAAGCACCTGTTTAAACCCGAAAACGAACATGTCATCAAACAGTGGCAAAAAGATGTGGACGCACGCTGGGAATACCTGCAAAGAAGAGAAGAAGCAGGCGTATAAAACATGCAAAGAAGAGAACTTTTTCTCTTCTTTGTCTACAGATACACTACCCGGTCCCTCCCCTCTTTTTTAGCCGCATACATCGCTTTATCCACTCTTTCTATAACACTTTGTTTCGTATCGTCTTCTCTAATCGTCGTTACGCCGAAACTGCACGTAACATGAATCTGCCCGATCGCTTGTTCTTTTATCTGTCTTCGCAGTTTCTGCGCTACGGTCATGCTGGCTTTTTCGCTGCTGCTAGGCAGGATGACGACAAACTCTTCCCCGCCCCAGCGTACGAAGATATCCTCGTTTCGAAGCGAACGCGCGACGGTACTTGCTATGACCTTTAGTACCTCATCGCCGAAATTGTGGCCGTACGTGTCATTGACGTCTTTGAATTTATCGATATCAAACAGCATCGCGCCGTAAGAAAGTCCTTTTTTAACCTTAGCAAAGATATCATCGCTTATCTTTTCAAAATAACGGCGGTTATAGATAGACGTCAGAGAATCAAGGTACACTCTTTTTGAAAGTTCTTCATGCTTGCTCATCAGCTGGGTAATATCATCAAAGGTCAGTACGTACAAACTGTCCTGCCCTTCATATTCGCTGATTTCTATATCAAAAATCACCTCTTTATTTTCTTTTTCAATCGCCACTTTCCTCTGGTGCAGGGGCAAGTCTTTGAGTTTTCGCACCCAGTGTCTGGGGTCGCTGTTCTCATCAAAGCAGAAATACCCCTCTTTGTTTAAAAACAGTGATACCAAAGAACCGTATTTTTCTTTGAACTCTTTGATTGATTTGACGTGGAAAAAGCGCAAAAACGACTTGTTGGCCAAAAGGGGAACGCCGTTATCAACCAGCACGACCAGATTGTTTTGCGAATCCAAAATCAGCTGGGCTTTTTCATGTTCGGCCACAAAGAGGCGGTGTTCGCTTTCGATGCGGTGCAGATAGTAATTGAAGCCGTAGTTGACAACAACCAGCACGATCATCATCACGCCTATTGAAAATACCAGCAGCTGCAGAATATAGCGCTTATAGTTTGCCATATCGGTTGTTATATCATACTGCAGGGCAAATACGCCGATCGAATCGCCGGTGAAGTTTTTTACAAAATCCTCATACACGCGAAATTGAAAAATTCCCTCAACGGTTTGCAGACGCTGTTTTGTCGAATCAAAGATCACCTTGGCTTCCTCATCTTTAAATGCCGGTGTTTCAGACGCCAGCAGGAATTGGGTTTTTTTATGTTGTACATGCGGCAGCGTCAGCGAATAGCGAAGTTTATCTTTTTGCACGAAAAAAGCGCTTTGCGCGTCAATCCTTGAAAAGATATCTTTGATCGTATTAACAATCGCCTGAGAATTGATCCCCATTTCAAACGCCCCCAGGTAGTTGCCCTGTTTGTCAAAAACGGGACGCGCGACCCTGTAGGTGAGAAAACTGTCGTCAAACTTGCCCATCTCAAAGCCAAACGTTGGTTGCTTTTTGGCGTGAACGGCCTGGATCATGGCCCGTATGTCGCTAAGATCATCCCCGTAGCTTTCCAAAGCGTGCAGACGCAGAAAGGATTCTCCCCCCGGCAGATGAAAATGCATGATAGAAAACCCGTCCATGCTTTTGCTCATCTTTTCAAAGACGGGCAGGGTCAACTCCCGCAGCGCCTGACGGTCACGGTTGGCAAAACGCTCTATGACTTTTTCGTTATTGATTATTTCTGTGGCTTTTTGATTGAGCGTGGATTTGTAATTGGAAAGAATATTATCATAGACTTGCTTGACAAACGCGCTTTTGAGTTCTATCTTCTGTTCCAGTTCGCGTTTGGTTTTTTTGTTTTCCAAGAAATTGACCACAGATACCAAAACAACAAAGACAAAAGCAATAAGAAGTAAAAGCTTGACTTTGAGTTTTCGGTATCTGTCTTTTTTCATAATCTACATCTTTGTTATGAGTTCATCTTTGCTGAGTCTGTATTTTTTGGGCTGTTCATCTATCCTGTAGCCAAAAGCCCCGATCATCGCGACGCGTTCTTTGGAGGTATCGATATTCAAGATATCTTCGACCTCTTTGGTTTCAAATCCCTCAATCGCGCAGCTGTCGATTTCGCGCATCGCCGCGGCAGTCATCATGTTGGCCAGGGTGATATAGCACTGTTTGGTCGCCCAGCACTCGACATCCTTATCGCTGAGATAATGTGCGTAGCGCTTGAGGTAGGCTTCAGTCGCCTCTTTTTGCAACCCTTTTCGCTCAAACATCTGCCGTACGTACGCACTGTCTGGTTTCACATCTTCGGTGATGGCTTTGAAAACGATCAGGTCGCTGCAGGTGGTGATCTGGTTTTGATCCCAGCAGGCGGGTTTGAGTTTTTGGCGGATGGTTTCATCCTGCACGTGCAGCATCCGGTGGTGCTCCATGCCAAAAGAGGTCGGGCTCAGTCTCGCACACTCAAATAAAAACTCCATATCTTGACTTGGAATCTTTTTATCTTCGTCAAAAATCTTACAAGCGTGTCTGAAATAAAACGCGTCTACAATTGTTTGTTTATCTACCATCGTTTTTCTCCTTTAAAATCCAAAATTCATCGTTTGAAAGTTTGGGTCGCTGTAACCGTGCTGCACACTTTTTTCGCGCAGTTTTATAATATCGCTTTTACTGTCGATCCCCTGCGGGCAGACCAGCGTACACTCTCCGCACAGCGTACAATCCCATACGCCCTCAGTTTGCACAAAATCGATATGACTTTTTTGATCGGCTTCTTTGACATCAACACTGTGCATATACTCCTTGGTCAGGGCAAAAGGACCCAGAAAATCGGGTTTGACCTCAAATACCGGACACGCGCTGTAGCAGCTGGCACATAAAATACAATCGCTTTGGCGCATGATCGGGTCTACATCGCTTTTTGCCGCCTGCTTGCCGCTTGGCTGATGGATATACGCGTTTTTAAGTGTATCATAATTACGCTTGACACGTAAATCCCTGACTTGCTCACAAAAGCGAAGGGGGGTAACTGTCTGGGTTTGCTGCAGTTTGTGTGAACACGCCAGCACTTCCCTTTCATCGGCTCTGACCGCGCAACTGCCGCATACGCCGCTTTTGCAGCCGCACTCATACTCAAAACCCGGATCGTGGTTTTGGCTGATATCTTCAAACGCGTCCATAAGCGTGATGCAGGAATCATCGACGGTATAGGTTTTTGTTTTTTGCGGGGTTTGTATCGTAACACTTCTCATGTGGCCTCCTTGTAATGGGCTCCGGTGTTTTCCTCGCGGCGGGCTGCGGCTTCAATCACTTGTTCTGCCAGCAGCAGGAGGTTTTGGGCTTCTAAAATTTTGCTGATGGAAAAATAACTTTGGGCTCTGCACTCTTGCAGCTGTGTTGCCAGTCGGGGAAGCTGTTTTTGGGCTTGGCGCAGCTTTGTCTGTGTTTTAAACACGCCGACGTTTTCAAACATCAGCGCCCCCAGGCTTTTTTTTACTTTCAGAGGCGAGTTTTGGGGCTTTCCCGAAAACCTGTTCAAGATTGAATCCGCCATCGCTTTAATGTCAAAATCCACACTTTCTTTCTGCCCCGTATCTTCCAGACTCTCTCCCAGCAGACGCCCGAAGGTAACGACTTCCAGCAGGGAGTTGCCGCCAAGACGGTTTGCCCCGTGAACACTTGCCTCACTGCACTCGCCAAGAGCGTAGAGGTCTTTAACCTGTGTACCAAAGTGCTCATCCACCGCAATGCCGCCCATACTGTAGTGGGCAGCGGGAGTGATGGGAATGGGTTCATCTTCGGCATCCACGCCCTCGTAAAATTTTGCCAGTCTGTACTCCTGGGGCATCAGGTTTTCAATCACATCCTTGCCAAGATGTCTGATATCTAAAAATACTTCCCTGCCCTCTTGCAGCTGTTTGGCAATGGCTCTGGCGACCTCGTCTCTTGGCCGCAGTTCATCGACAAAACGTTCGTTTTTGTCATTGATCAGATACCCGCCCTCTCCTCTGGCACTTTCACTGATGAGGGTTTTACTGGTTTTTAGCGCGGTGGGGTGAAACTGCACCATCTCCATATTGCGCAGCTTGCATCCGGCCTGAAGCGCGCAAGCGATACCGTCGCCGGTGGCAAAGGCCGAATTGGTGCTGTATCCGTGATACATGGAACCAAAACCGCCCGTAGCCAGTACGACCTGCTTTGCCCGGATGGTTTCAAACCTATCATTGTCCGTATCCAGAAAAAGAGCGCCGTAACAGGTGCCTTCTTTGACCAGCAGTTGGGCTAGAAAATAACTGTCAAAGCGCTCTATCGCAGCTGCGTTTGCAAACAGGGTATGCATAATCTTCAACCCGGTAAAATCCTGCGAATATAACGCCCGCTTATGGCTTGCCCCGCCAAGAGAGCGCTGCGCAAACTGCGCGGTATCGGTTTTGTCAAAGGGCACGCCAAGACCATCCAGCCACACTATACTCTCTCCGGCCTCTTCACACAGCTTTGTTACCATACTTTTTTGCGCGAGCCCGCCCCCGGCTTTGAGGGTATCGTCAATGTGGCTTTGCACGCTGTCGGTACTGCTTATTGCGGCATTGATCCCGCCCTGGGCCTGTGAAGTCTGCGACCACGTCGGCGGGGTTTTGGACGCGATGCAGACACGAAGGCCCTTTTTATGCGCCCCGATGGCACAGCTAAGCGCTGCCCCGCCGCTTCCTATAACTAATACATCAACCATTGTTGCCTTTCTATCCGTTGGAGGTAAAATTTTGGTAAAATTGTATGGATATTGAATCTATATCTTATCTATATTAGGATTAAAAATGAATTTAACGCATTTGGACGAGTATGACAATCCCAAGATGGTCGATGTCAGCAGCAAAAAAGACAGCAGCCGCCTGGCAACGGCCGTGGGCACGATAACGGTCAGCCAGGAAGCTTACGACGCGGTGATACACAATACCGCCAAAAAAGGACCCGTAATCCAGACGGCGGTCACAGCAGCGATCATGGGGGCAAAAAAAACACCCGATTTGATCCCGATGTGTCATCCTTTGATGCTGTCATCAGTCAACTGCGAGGTAGAAGAGTTACCCGACATTCCGGGCTTTCAACTGCGTGTAACGACAAAGTTAAGCGGGCAGACCGGCGTGGAGATGGAAGCGCTGACGGGTGTGAACATCGGGCTTTTAACCATCTATGATATGCTCAAAGCCATCGATAAAGGCATGGTCATTTCCAATGTGCGATTACTGCGAAAAGAAGGAGGCAAAAGTGGTGTGTTTACGGCAGAAAGCTGAGATCGAGTATCCGTGTTCATGGTCGTATAAGATCATAGCAGGCAGCAAAGAAACGATTGAAAGCGTCGTGGAAAACGTATGCAAAGGCAAAGAGTATGAACTGACCCATTCCAACAGTTCCAAAAAAGGCAAATATATCAGTATGAACATGAAAACGCTTGTAACAAGCGAGGATGAGCGCACGGCGATCTTTGATGCGATCAAAACGCATGAAGAGATCAAGATGGTTTTGTAAATTTGCAGCCGTTTTGGCTGTGGATTTATTTTGTTTTAAGTTTATTTGTATATAATTTCAACTCATCAGCACTTGCGGGAGTAGCTCAGAGGTAGAGCACGACCTTGCCATGGTCGGGGTCGCGGGTTCGAATCCCGTCTCCCGCTCCAGAAATTCACAAATAAAAGAGCGATAATAATTTTTTGCCCGGGTGGTGGAATTGGTAGACACAAGGGACTTAAAATCCCTCGGTCATTGCGACTGTACCGGTTCAAGTCCGGTCTCGGGCACCACCTGAATTTTTTTTACTAGCGGCGGCATAGCCAAGTGGTAAGGCACGGGCCTGCAAAGCCTTGATCCCCGGTTCGAATCCGGGTGCCGCCTCCACTTACATGCTGCAAACATCGGGAGATGGCTGAGCGGTCGAAAGCACTGGTCTTGAAAACCAGCGAGGGTCATACCTCCCAGGGTTCGAATCCCTGTCTCCCGGCCA
>JBNJFE010000011.1:0-31591 GCA_051746505.1 Campylobacterota bacterium | reverse complement strand
TTACACAAGTGCCAGTTTCAACACCTCTTTGACATCGGTAACAGGTTTGATCTGGACATGATCAAGGACTTCTTTGGGGATATCTTCCAAATCACGCTCATAATTTTTCTGCGGGACAAGCGCGGTTTTAACCCCGGCTTTATACGCGGCAATCAGTTTTTCTTTGAGCCCGCCGATTGGCAGTACTTCGCCGGTGAGCGTCACTTCGCCGGTCATAGCCACATCGTTTCGCACTTTTTTTTCGCCCAGGATCGAAGCGATCGCGGTAACCATCGTGATCCCGGCACTGGGGCCGTCTTTTGGCGTAGCGCCTTCGGGGACGTGGATATGCAGGTCGTATTCTTTATACACCTCATCTTGGGCATCCACGTCTTTATTGTCTATCATGGTTTTGACGCAGGTAAAAGCGATCTTGGCCGATTCTTTCATCACGTCACCCAGTTTGCCCGTCAGCTGAATGTTGCCCTTGCCTTTGATCCTGGCGGCTTCCACTTTTAGCACGTCACCGCCCACTGAGGTCCACGCAAGGCCGTTTACCACACCGACCTGGGGTTTTTTATCGATCTTGGAAAATTCAAAGACCTCTTTATCGACAAACTCTTTGAGGTTTTTCAGCGTCACCGAAATCTTGTCGCTTTCTTTGGCCAGGATTTTGCGCACCCCTCTTCGGATCACCTTGGCAATCTCTCTGCGCAGATTCCGTACACCCGGTTCTCTGGTATAGTTTTCTATAAGCTGTTCCAGCGCTTTTTTTGAAACCGAGAACTCTTTTTTTTGCAGGGAGTGCTTTTTGAGTTCTTGGGGGATCAGGTAGCGGTTGGCGATCTGATACTTTTGATTTGGCGTATAGCTGCTAAGGTGGATAAACTCCATCCGATCACGCAGCGGCGCGGGGATCGTCCCCAGATCATTGGCCGTAGCGATAAAGATCGTCTGGGAAATATCGATATGAAAATTAAGATACAGATCCCTGAAATCACTGTTTTGTTCAGGGTCCAGTATCTCCAGCAGCACCGAAGTGGGATCGCCCCTGTAGTTGCGCCCTACTTTATCGATTTCGTCAAAAACTACCACCGGGTTCATCGTCTTGGCATCGATCAAACCCTGTACGACACGGCCGGGCATCGCGCCGATATAGGTTCTCCTGTGGCCTCTGAGTTCGTTCACATCTTCCAGTCCGCCAAGCGCGATACGCACCAATTCGCGCTTGAGCGCTTTAGAGATGGAGTTGGCAAGCGAAGTTTTGCCCACGCCCGGAGGCCCCACAAAGCAGATGATAGCGCCATCTTTATCGATGGAGTGTCCTCTTAGCTTGGCAAGCTGTTTGACCGCGAAATACTCCAGTATCCTATCCTTTGCCTTTTCCAGCGCGTAATGATCGCTGTCAAGCTGTTTTTGCACATCTTTGATATCCAGCGCTTTTTTGCTGTACTTGCCAAAGGGGATATCAAGCACCCACTCCAGGTAGCTTTGGATCATACTGGCATCCCCGCTGTCAGGGTGCATCTGTGAAAGGCGGTTGATCTGTTTGGGTATCTCTTTTTTGGCGTCTTCTTTTAAAAACTTCTTGATTGATTCAAACTTTTTGCGGTAGTTTTCAATCTCTTCGTCACGCTGATTGTCCGTTCCCAGCTCTTTTTGGATCTGCTTGAGCTGTTCGCGCAGAAAATACTCTTTGTTGGTTTTATCCATTTTAGAGTGGACTTTGGATTTGATCTCTTTTTGCAGCTTATACGCTTCGATCTCCTGATTGATCTGAGACACGATAGCAAGCAGGCGCTTTTCCAGATTGGTCTGGATAAAAAGATCGTACGCGGTCTGTTTTTTCATCTTCAGCATCGAACAGATCAGATCGGCGATGCGTCCGGGGTCTTTGTTTTCTTCGATGGTTTTGACCAGATCAAGGGGAAAGTTCTGCCCCGCAATGCCTGAAAACGCGCGCACCTTTTGGCGTACCACGTCAAGGATGGCGTCAATTCTTTTTGGATCAATCTCTTCATCGGCCAGCTGATCAACAGTGGCGATCATGGGATTCACCTGAATCTGTTCCTGCACGCATATCCGCGTCATCCCCTGAAACAAAATCTTCACCCGGCCATCGGGCAGATCGATTTTGCGCATAATCGTTCCGGCCACACCGCACGCGTACACACTCTCAAAATCACGCTCACCTTCCATACCCGGTTTGCTTGGGATCACGGCCAGCATGGAGTTGTGTTCAAAAGCGAAATCGATCGCTTTTTTATTATCTTCGTCACTGACAAAGATGGGTGAAATCATAAAAGGATATAAAAACAGGTCGTCTTCTACCAAAACGGGAAGATCGGTTGGAAACTCTTCATAGTCGTTTAATTGCATATAGTTGCTTCCTTACTCAAAAATTATTTGTATTAAAGATTTCTCGGGGAGTTTGAGATCACTGCCGGCGATCCACGAACTCTCGTTTCGCTGCCGGTAAATATCAGCAGCTTTTTCTTTACCGACACGGTCATACAACCCGGCGATATTTTCATTGATCATATACTTTGTCATCTGCAGCTTTGTCTTGATCGTCTCCACCGCCGGCACATACACCGAATCGGCGTAGTTTTCCAAAAAATACTGCGCATCGGCGATGGTTTCATGGATCAGCTTTTGATTTTTGTTCGTTGCCTTGAGGTGTTTAAACGCACTGTCGACTTTTTTAAACTGATAATACGCCATATTCTGCCCCTGGGCGTAACGTTTGACATACTCATCATAATAAAATTCCGCCAGCAGATTTTCCCGGCTGTCCTCGTGGGCTTTTGCCAAAATCAGGGTGGCTGCTTCCAGCATCGGGGACTTTGGATGTTCGCTTTGCAGCGAAAGGTAGTAATCATCAGCCATATCCAGATCATAGGTCCGGATCGATTCCACGATCTTTTCATACCAGTAAGAAGCGGATTTGTTATACTCGCTTACGCCCGCTTTGTCCGCGCACCCGGCAAACGCAAAGATTATCGCCGCTGTTATCATAAGGTGTAAAACTGTTTTTTTCATTGTTCCTGCCTGTTTTTTTGGTGTATTATATACTATTATATCAAATTTCAAAAACCAAAGGTAAACAGTTTTTATCCACCCTGCTTTTTTTGGCGCAATTTCTGCAAACCGTAGACCCCCGCAAATATCCCAAGTCCCAGAAGGTAGCTAAGATACTCGCTTGGCAGATGCAGGTATTTTTGCGCGACGTTTGGCAGGAAAAACAGCGGTATGGCACACACAAACAACAATCTTTCAATGATAGTGGTACGGATTACATAATACCCCTGCGAAGCCGTCGCAAAAGCAAACATCCCCAGTATAGCGGTGGTAAAGATCACGGCGATATCAAACGGATTGGTGATCCAGGTCCAGTTGCTTTCATACTTGACCCAGTCAAGCATCATAAACTCCGAGTAAAAATCATCGGGGTTGCCCGGTTCTAAAAGCACCAGGTTGGGATTAAAAAAGAACATAAACGGCAAAATCGCCGTTCGCATATCATAGATAAAGCCCTGCACGCCCGTTTTGATCGGGTCGCTTTTGGCAATAGCGGCTCCCGCGTACGCCGCGATCCCCACCGGCGGCGTATCATCGGCTAAAATACCAAAATAAAAGACAAACAGGTGCAGCGCGATTAACGGCACCATATACCCGTTTGCCACGCTGAGTTCACTGATAACAGGTACGGTCATGGCCGAGACGATGATATAGTTTGCCGTGGTGGGCAGCCCCATACCAAGGATCAGCGACATCAGCGCCACCAACAGCAATATCAGCAGGATATTATTGCCCGCAATGGTTTGGATCACTTCGGTCATAAACAGCCCCAGCCCCGTCAGGGTAATGGTACCCACGATGATGCCCGCCGCTGCCGTGGCAATAGCGATGGGGATCATATTCTTAGCCCCGATAACCATCCCGTGGAAAATATCGATCACGCCTTGCGCAAAATGCCCCTTGCGCAGCGGCCGTTTTTGGATCAGCGCTTTTATGGGATGCTGGATCAGCATAATCCCCATCATCGTCAGCACGGCAAAAAAACCGGCATACACCGGAGAACGCTGCTCTACAATCAGCAGATACATCAGGTAGATAATGGGCAGCAGGTAGTGCAGGCCGCTTAAAAACGTAGCCAGTTTTGGCGGCAAGTTTTCTTTTCTTTCCCCTTTTAACCCCATTTTCACGCTTTCTAAATGCACCACGTAAAAAAGCGCAATATAACTGACCACCGCCGGGATGATGGCGGCCATGATCACCTGCGAATACGCCAGACCCAAAAATTCGGCGATAATAAAAGCAGCCGCGCCCATGATCGGAGGCATCAGCTGGCCGTTGGTACTGGCTGCCACCTCCACCGCAGCGGCCTTTTCGCCGCTAAAGCCAGAGCGCTTCATCAACGGGATGGTAAAGTTGCCCGTAGTGACCACGTTAGCCGTGGAACTGCCCGAAATGATCCCCGTCATCCCGCTTGCGGCCACGCTGGCCTTGGCCGGGCCGCCGCGGTACTTGCCAAGCAGCGCGTAGGCTAAATTGATAAAATACTCCCCGGCCCCCGCACGCTCCAGCATCGCGCCAAAAAGGACGAATAAAAAGATAAAATCAGTACTCACGCCCAGAGGAATCCCGAAAATCCCCTCGCTGGTTAAAAACATCTGCCCGGCAAGCTTGTGCAGGCTGGCTCCCTGGTGGGCGATGATCATTGGCATATACTGGCCAAAATAGGCATACGCTAAAAACACGATCGCGATAATTGCCAAAGCGATGCCAAGAACTCTGCGGCTTGCTTCAAGAAGCAAGGTTACAGCGATAACGGCAACGGTGATATCCAGCCAGATATAATCGCCGTGGCGCCCTGAAAGCGCGTCGTAGTTTATAAAAATATACAGCGCGCTTACTGCCCCGACTACAGCAAAAACCCAGTCAAAGACAGTCGGCTTTGCCAAGCGCTTTTTTTTCAAAAATCCATAGAGCAAAAAAGCTAAAAACAGCGCGAAACTCAGGTGCACGCTTCGTGCCAGGATGGTATTGAGCGGAAAATAGGCGATATAAAGCTGAAAAGCCGACCAGCTAAAAGCCACGACCGCTATCAGCCAGCCAAACCAGGAATCAAAACCGCTTTTGCGCTCGCCTTCCAAATCGCTTAAGAGTTCTTCCTCTTTATTATGGTCAATACCGACTTGGTGGTGTTTTGTTTCGTAATTGATATCTTGCATACGCACCTCGTACTCAAAAATTGTCTGTTTTAACCGCCCGGACGTGCAAAACAGACAACTCCCCTCCAAAAGGAGGAGACGGCTGCGTTTTTACAAAAGCCCTTTTTCTTCGTAGTACGCTTTTGCCGCATCATGCAGCGGAGCGCCCAAACCTTCCTGAATACTTTGTTTACTCAAGCCTTTGTACGCCGGGTGCATTGATTTAAACTTTTCAAAGTTGCCTAAAATCGCGTCGATAACGGCACGTACCTTTTCATCGCTGACCTTGGCACTGGTAACCAGCGTCGCTTTCACGCCGATGGTTTTGCGCTCACCTTCAAGTCCCTGATACGTACCCGCAGGAATCGTACCGATGGCGTAATAAGGCATCTTTTCCAAAATCGCGTCAATTCCCTCCGCGTTTTTGGGCGTAATATCGACAATATCGATAGCAACGGAATTGGCCGCTTCTTTGATATTGGCCGATGGGTGACCCACGGTATAAAAGTACCCGTCAATCTTGCCGTCTTTCAGCGCTCTTGGCATTTCGGCGGCTTTGAGTTCCTGAGCCTGGCCCAGCATCGATTTTTCAAGCGGGGTTTCGCGAAACAGCATTTCGACCATATTGCGCTGGCCGCTGCCGGGGTTGCCGATATTGATCGCTTTGCCCTGCATATCCGCCAGCTTTTTAATACCGCTTTCCCTGCTGACAACAAAGGTCAAGGGTTCTGGGTGAATGGTCATAACCGTTCGCAGGTCTTTGATGTTTTTCCCCTCAAAGTTGCCCTCTCCGTTATACGCCCTGTAGACTACGTCGCTCTGGGCGATCCCAAAATCCAGTTCGCCGGCATTGATCGTATTGACGTTGTACACCGAACCGCCGGTGGATTCAACACTGCACCGGATCCCGGTCTGGCTTCGTTTTTCATTAGCCAGACGGCAAATCGCGCCGCCGGTGGGATAATACACGCCCGTTACCCCGCCGGTCCCGATGGTTACAAACTCAACTGCCGCGGCACTTACCGCAAGTGCCGCGGAAACGGCCATAGAAACAAAACTTTTTTTCATGTGTTTCTCCTTATGTGATTGTTGCTTACGCGGTGTCCCCACCGACTCAGACCTGATACGTTAAAGATTTGGCCTTACAGATTGTAGCTAAAAAGTTTGCTTTAAGATCAACTAATATAGACTGTTATAGAAAAATTTAAAAAAAAATGCCACAATTCTTAACATCGGCACGTTATTTGCTTGATATTTATGCTAAAATAGTTACACTTACAACAAAACAGACAAGGAAACACAATGGTTTATGATGTCGTAACCCCTATTTACGGTTTTGAAGAGATCAAAAAGATGGATTTGGAACAGATTGATGATACCTTTTACAGTCTAAAAAACGTCGATGACGACGGCAGCCCCACGTTCACCCTGGTCAATCCTTTCGCTTTTAGAAATTATGAATTTGACCTGCCCGATACCCTGGTCAAGGATTTGCAGATCAAAGATGCCGCGGACGTGAGCGTGCTTAACATCATGGTCGTTTCCTCGCCTATAGAAGAGTCACGCATCAATTTTGCCGCTCCGCTTATTTTCAACACCAAAAATAAAACATTCGCCCAGATTATCCTGGGGGAGATGAAATACTCCCAATACGGCTTGGCGGAAAAGATCAGCGACTACTTGAAATAAAAGGGTTTTCACATGAAGATCACAATCATCGGCAACGGCGCTATGGCCCTGTCAATAGCTCAGGGCTTGCCAAAAGGTTTTGCTATTACCGTTGTGGGAAGAGATGAACAGAATTTAAAACGATTTTGCGAAAAAACAGAAGCCAAATACGCGCTTTTAGAAGGGTACGACATCTCCAGCCAGGAAGTCATCTTAGCCGTCAAACCCCACGTCTTAGAAGATGTGGCTTCACTCCTTAAAGGCAAAGCCGCCGCGCTGTATTCGGTGCTGGCGGGTACCCCGCTCAAAGATTTACAAGCAATCGATGCCAAAAGATACGTACGCACCATGCCCAACGTCGCCGCTACCTACAACGCATCGACAACGACCATGACCGGCGATGCTCAACTGCGCAAAAAAGCGGTGGAAATCTTTTCGCATATCGGCAGAGCCATCTGGGTCGAAGATGAAAAGCAGCTTGATATCGCCACCGCGATAGCAGGCAGCGGACCGGCGTTTTTAGCCCTGGTTGCTGAAGGCATGAGTGACGGCGCGGTCAAATGCGGTATGAAGAGGGATTTGGCAAACGCGCTTGTTGCCAGCAATTTCTACTCTTTTGCCCCGCTGATTGCCAACGAACACCCCGCAGCGATCAAAGACAAAATCAGCAGCCCCGCGGGAACGACGATAGAGGGGGTCCAAAGCTTGGAAAAAGACGCCGTACGCCACAGCTTTTTACAAGCCGTGCTTAAGGCATACGAACGCCTGCAGCGCTGAGTGTACCGCCTTTAGCGGTGCATCGGGTGTTTGTACTCTTTTTTTTCGCAGCCGCTGAATGTTCCGACTGCAGCTACTGCTAAAAATACGACCAAAATAACTTTTTTCATGCTTCTTTCCTCCTGTAACGCTTCAGCTTTATCTCAAAAACAGCTCCGCAGTTTTTGTTATACGCTTTGATACTGCCGTCTTGCTGGCACACGATCTGTTTAGCCACACTCAGGCCCACTCCCATCCCTTTGTTATCCTTACTGCTTTCAAAGGGTTCAAAGATTTGATCCAGTATCTTTGAATCGATTCCTCCCGCATTATCGGTCACTTTGACATACACGTTAAACTCATCCTGGGTGATATCGACATCGACTCTGCGCTTTTCGTAAGGTTCAAGCGAAGCCAGCTCGTCAAAAGCGTTGTTGATAATAATCACCCAAACCTGTTCAAGCCGCTGGGGCTGGGCATAACTCAAAAACTGCTGGGCATCTTTATCCATCCCGATAGAAAATTCCTGACCGTTGAGGTATACTTTTGAGATATGGATCGACCGGTTGTGCAGCATCGTCAGCGCCGTAATCATCGTGGCGTATATATTGGTAACGCTTTTGCCCTCTTTTGTTTTTTGCGACATTTCACGCATGTTTTCAATGATATTGGAAATTCGAGAAAGTCCCTCTTTGATCGGCTGCATCTGCTGCTTGATCTCATCTCTGACGCTTTTGTCGCTGATATCGTCAAAATCAAGCTCCATCATTTCAAGGTTGCCTTTGATATACGTCAGAGGCGTATTGATCTCATGCGTTATTCCCGCCGCCAGCTGCCCGATAGCGGTAAATTTAGCGCTTCTAACCTGCTCCTGCCGGTGCAGCTGATCTTTTTTGATACTTTCATCAACCTTTTTTTGCACCTCTTTTTCAAGTTTCTCATTCAGATAGGTCAACTTTTCGTTTTGTTCTTCTATTAATTTCTTGGACCTGATTTTTGAAGTGATATCGCGCACGCTCCAGAAGATGTTTTCATTTTTTATACGCTCAGAAGGCAGAAATTTTGACACGTTTACCTCGGCCCAGAATTCGCTGCCGTCACTTTTTTTCATCAAGAATACAAAACTTTTACTGTCTTCTTTCTCCACCATCGCCGTGACTTTATCAAGACAGTGACGGTATTTAACTTCTGATTCAAACAACACATCAAGACTGTTTTTTTTCAACTGCCCCTTTTTATACCCCGTAATCGAACGAAACTTGGGATTGGCTTTGAGGATAACATTGTTTTCATCCGTAATGAAAAACCCAACCGAAGCCTTTTTAAAATAGATCTGGGATTTTTTGAGAGAGTTTTTAAGCCGCAGACGGTCTTTGATAAAGTTGATCACCACCACGACGCTGCCGGTTTCTGGCAAAAGAGTGAAATTAAGCTCCACCGGCACCGTTTTGCTTTTGTATTTTCTGAAATTTTTGTACAGCTCCATACGTTCAAACTGTACGCTTTTGCTTTTTTGCAGTGGTCCCAGTATATTTTTTAAAAAGGTTTCATCATCATAATTCTGGATCAAATCCTGGATTTTGACATGATCGCAATCGCTTCTGTCTAAAGAAAACTTTTTTAGAAAGTAACTGTTGGCCTGTTCCAGCACCCCGTCTTTACCGATGGTGGCAATGGCGGTTTTAGAACTGTCCAGGATCGCTTTGATATAATCAACCTGCTTGCCAAGATCGCTGTTTGCCTGGTCAAGCAGCTTTTTATCGGTAATATCCTCCCTGATGGCAAAATATCCGGCAACCTTTTTCCCCTCATACAGCGGCTCGATCTTGGCATGGACCCAGTAGGGTTGTCCGCTTTTACTTCTGTTTTTGATATCGCCTTCCCATGTCCGTTTTTCCTTCAGCAGCCGCCACATTTTTTCAAACGTTTCTGCGGGCATATCCGGATGCCTGACGATACTGTGGGGTTTGCCGATAAGTTCCTCTTTGCTGTAGCCAGAAATCTCGCAAAAGGCTTGACTGACTTCCGTGATTACCCCTTTGGGATCGGTAGCTGAAAAGATAACATATTTATCAAGCATTTTTTGCGAGTCCAGGTGCAGATTTTTCATCGCGTTACTTTTTCATCACCTCATCGATTTTATCCTGAACTTCCTGCAGCGATTTAAACGGCTTCATCAGATAATACTTCGCCCCTTCGCGGTGTGATTCCAGCACCTTATCCAGAGTCGAATACGCCGTCATCATGACGACCTTGCAGTTTTTGTTTTTCTGATTAAGGATTTTCAACAGCTCCAGCCCGCTCATCTGGGGCATCATAATATCAAGCAGTACCACGTCGTAACTGCTGTCAATCTGATCTTTTGCCACAACGGGATTGGAAAAGGTTCTGACATTGTGGCCCTTTTTTTTCAAAAACTTTTCTAAAATATTCAGGATTTCATTTTCATCATCGACTACCGCGATTTTTAGATTAGTTGCTGCCATTTATTTCTCCTTCGATGGTGTTTTTTTGCTTTGCGCACTGCTAAACAGATCGTTGGCTGCTTTTTTCATCATCAGCTCGGACTTTTCCTCGACCATGGCGTCTAAATACTTAAAGACATCCTTACTGTTTTCCTCGATCTCTTTGACCATATCTTCAATATGTTCTTTCGAACAGATCGCTTCGCCGCCGCTGCACTCATCGGCCAGTTCATTTGCCACCGTATGGACCTGGGCGTGGGGTTTTTCAAGCTTGGGATAGGACTTTGTCTTGCTGAATTCGCCCTTGCCAATCCCTTCGTAATACCAGTTGCCAAGGCGGCAGTGCTTATGATCAACCTGTTTGAAATCATCGGTTTCGCCGTACAGCAGCGAGTACAGATTGTTTTTGTACACCACGTGATCGATCTTGGCAAGCGAGGCAAAGATTTTGTCGCTGATATGCTCGACTTCATACACCGACCGCGAAGAGTTTTTCTCAAACCGTTCAATGGAATCAAAAAGTGTGTCGATACGGTCTTTTGTGGTTTCGACGATACTGCCGACCTCTTTTGTTTTTTCTTCGGTTTCGCTGGTATCTTGCTGCATCGCTTTAACCACCAGCGAAATCTCCTTGGTCGCTTTCTGGGTCCGCTCGGCAAGCTGTCTGACCTCATCGGCGACGACGGCAAACCCTCTGCCGTGTTCGCCGGCGCGGGCAGCTTCGATGGCGGCATTGAGTGCCAGCAGGTTGGTTTGATCGGCGATATCTTCGATCAGGGTTACCGTATCTGAAATCTCCCCGCTTCTGTGGGCCAGTGAGGAGGAGCGTTCCTGGGCTTCCTGCATATGCTGGTTGAGCTGATCCATCTCCGATGACGTTTCGGTGATGATATTGAGTCCGTCCCTGGAATCCTCGGCGATGGCTGAGGATTCTTTCTTCATCAGTTTAAGCTCATCAAGCATCTCTGAAAAAGTCCCCTGCGTCACACCCAGAGCGTGGCGGATCGATTTTTGGTGTATGCTCATCACGCCGCTGTCCTTGGCGTTTCGCACATCGGTTTTAAGGACCGAATAAAGCGTATTGCCATCTGGCAGCTTTTTGTGCCGGACTGAACCGCTGCATCCTTCCACGGTGATGGAATCTTCGTTTTTTTGCAACTCTCTGACCAGTTCGTTTTCATTTTTGATCATATTCTTACCAAGGTCGTTGACAAACTCCAGATTACCCGAGGGAGAGAGGATGACAATAACCTCCTGCTGCGAAAATCCCACAGCTTCCTCTTTGGCTTCTAATGCCTGCTGCAGCGACTGGACTTTGGCTTCTAACTCTTTTTCTCTCTGCGATGGTTCGTTTTTATTTGAAAAAAACATTGCAATCGTCCTTGTGTTGCCTTTTTGGGCATATTTTATATCAATGGTACAGTATTTTATCATAAACACTTCTTATTTTAAGCAAAAAGTTTTCCAAAAAAGATACATTTTGTCCTCAAATGAAAAAGCGTTAATTTTCAGACGTTTTCGATAAAATAAACTCACAACACGTTCTATCATTAAAAGGGGTATTTTTGGTCTGGTTTGAACTCATTTCACATATGCTGCTTATCGCGGCTTTAGGTTTTTATCTTATTACCAATCTGCAGCTGTACGGTTACAGATTAAACAGGGTAATCTTTCATCACAGCAAACCCAGGTGGCACCTGCTCTATTTTGTCCTGCCTATTTTTGTGTATTACTTAACGGACAGTTTTTTTTGGATCTATTTTTATTTCGGTTTGCTTCCGGTTCTGTTTTTATGGCATAAACGCATCGACAAAAAGCTTGTTGTTACAGACAGGGTCAAGCGGTTTTTTGCTATTTTGGCGGTACTGACCGTTTTTCAGGACTTTTTATGCCTGGCAACCCAAAGCTGCGCACTCTATGGTATCGTGCTGCCCCTGCTTGGCGCCTATATCGGATCGCAGGCCGTGGAAGCCCTGCTTTTTGGCGCCTATAAACGCCGCGCGCAGAAAAAACTTGCTAAACACAAAGATATGATCATTATCGGTATCACCGCCAGCTACGGCAAAACCAGTATCAAAAACTTTCTGTACGAATTTTTAAAAGATGACTTCAAGACTTATAAAACCCCAAAAAGTGTCAATACCCTCGCCGGTATCGTCAAAGATATCAACTGCGATCTGCCTGCTGACACCGAAATTTATATCGTGGAGATGGGCGCAAGGCAAAGAGGCGATATAGAAGCGATCACCGAGCTACTACAGCCCCAGTACGCGCTGGTGGGCAAAATCGGTCCGGCCCATATCGAGTATTTTAAAACCCTGGAAAACATCCGCGACACCAAGCTTGAACTCATCCACTCAAAGCGCCTGAAAAAAGCGTTTGTCGATGCGTCTGCCCATATCAACCCTTCCGGTAACGTGGTTTCTTTTTCTCCCACGCTGCACACAAAAGCCACACTTGAGGGGATCACGTTTGAATATGAAAACCAGGAATACAACGCACCGATCCTCGGGGCTTTCAATGCGGGCAATATCGCCCTGGCCCTTGCTATGGCAAAAGAACTCGGCGCAAAAGACCTGGTTTCCAAAACCGCAGCGCTGCAGCCTGTTGCCCACCGCCTGCAAAAGATTGAAGCCGCGGGCAAGCTCATTATCGACGACAGTTATAACGGCAACGCCGAGGGGATGATTGAGAGCTTTGCACTTGTCAAAACTTATAACGGCCGCAAAGTCCTGGTCACAGCCGGCCTTGTCGAAGCCGATACGGCACTTAACGAAAAAGTGGCCAAAGCAGCCGACGGGGTTTTTGACCTGATCGTGGTCACCTCGCAGTTGAATTACAGAATATTTTGTGATACTATTGAACAAAGCAGCCTGGAAAGATTGGCGGACAAAGCAAAGATGCAAGAGTTTTTAGCCGCCAATACACAGCCCGGGGATTTGATCCTGTTTGCCAACGACGCGCCCAATTTCGTATAAAAGGACAGAATATGGAGGCAAAAACGTTAACAACGATTGCAAGACAGGCTATACAGGCGGGATTTGAAGGCCAAAAGCCCGATCTGGACGCGTATAAAAACGATACCTTGCTGTGGCAGGAAGGGGCAAGCTTTGTCACCCTGACCATCGGCGGAGAGCTTCGGGGCTGTATAGGTTCGCTGACGGCCCACCGCCCCTTGATTGAGGATATCACCGTAAACGCGCAAAACGCGGCGTTTCAGGACCCGCGGTTTGCACCCCTTGCCAAAGAGGAGTTTGCGAAGGTATCTATTGAAGTTTCTGTCCTCAGCGCTCCAGAAGAACTCCCGTATGAAGATAAGCAGGATTTGGTAAATAAGATTAAACCCTTTGTCGACGGGTTGATTTTAAAACAGGGAGCGCATCAGGGGACGTTTCTGCCAAGCGTGTGGGAACAGTTGCCAAACCCTGAAGATTTTCTTGCCAACCTGTGCATGAAGTCGGGATTAGGAGCTGATTGTATCGACAGCCATCCAGACATTTACACGTACCGGGCCCATAAATACAGCGAATAAAAGGAGAAAGCATGAGTATACGCCAAACAGCGGCGGCAGGCGGATTTTATCCGGCGCAGAAAGCGGAACTGCAAAGCCTGTTACACAAGCTTGACCAACTGCTGCAAAGCAGTGATTTCACGCTCCCCACGGCCACCCCCAAAGCGCTGATCGTACCGCACGCGGGATATATTTTCAGCGGTTTTACGGCCAATGCCGCTTATAAAACCGTGCCCGGTGATTTTCAAAACGTCGTTGTCATCGGTCCCAGCCACAGGGTGTATCTCAGCGGTGCTTCTGTGGCGCAGTATGAGGAATATGAAACCCCCCTTGGCAACCTGACTATCGATACGGAACTTGGAAACAAACTGCGCGATACGTTTGATTTTGTAGATTTTGAACCCGGAGCGCACGCTGAACACTCGACTGAAACACAGATGCCTTTTATTAAGCATTACCTGCCCAAAGCAAAAGTCACAGAAATCGTGTACGGCAATATACAAAGCAGCCAACTGGAAAAGCTCATCGCCCATGTAGCGGCCAAAAAAGATACACTGATCGTTATCAGTTCCGATCTGAGCCATTTTTACAACCTTGAAGAAGCCACCAAGCTTGACAGTATCTGCCTGGATTCTATCGCTTCTTTGAATACCGATATTGAAAAAAGCGGATGTGAAGCGTGCGGAATACTGGGGATCTCGGCATTGCTGCAGTACGCGCAGCAAACAGGGCTTACGCCTGAAATTCTGGATTACAGAACCAGCAGCGATATGAGCGGCGACACCTCAAGTGTTGTGGGCTATACCAGCGCTATTTTTTATTAAGGAAGGTTCATGGAGTACCTGTATGCCCCCTGGCGGGATGATTATATCAAGGATAAAAGCAAAAAAGGATGCGTGTTTTGCAGCATTTATGAACAAGACAGTGACCGGGAAAACGGGGTATTGTACAAAGACGAGGATATCTTTATCGTCATGAACGCCTACCCCTATACGCCCGGACATTTCATGGTTATTCCCAAAAGCCATCTGCAAACCCTTGACCAGGTACCCCCTGCGCTTTGGCGCAAGCTCAGCAGCGGCGTCCATGAAAGCGCCAAGATTGTAAAAAAGACACTGCGACCTGATGGTATCAATCTTGGCATGAATATTGAAGCCGCCGCCGGAGCCGGCATCGCCGAGCACCTGCATTATCATATCGTGCCAAGGTGGCGCCGCGATACCAATTTTATCACGGCAGTGGGGCAAACGCGGGTGTACTCAACCGATTTTGACAAGATTTACCGGCGCCTGCTTGAAGCGTTTGCCGACTTCAGCCTGCCTGAAGCATAACCGCTGCTATCGCGAACCCGCCGTCGTGAGAGATAGAAACGCTGCAACCAATCAGGTGAAACCTTTTTTTCACCTGCGGGGCAAAATCTAAAAGCGGCGCTCCTTTTTGATCTTTTGACAAAATAATATCGTGGAATCCAAGTTCACCGCCTATCCCCGTTCCCAGGGCTTTTGCCGCGGCTTCCTTGGCCGCCCACAATCCCGCTGCGTTTTGCGGAGTACGCACCAGAGCGATCTCGCTCTCATGTAGATATCGGCGCAAAAACGCTTCTTTATTTTTTTCATAAATGCGTGTAATGCGCGCGATCGATACGATATCGATACCGATCATTACTGAATGACAAACATCATAAAATACACACGGCTGATGTAGCCGTCCTGCAAGCGTTTATTCACCTGTTCAATAATCTCGTCTTTGAGGTTTTCCTTGCCTCTTCTGGTACTGATCTCTTCAACGGTTTTGGCACTAAGCACCCCGATCACGCTGTCTCTGACAACAGGCATCTTTTTATTGAGTTCTGCCTGGAGGTTGGAATTTGACATCTCCAGATTCAGCTCAACCTTGAGATAGCGCCGCCCGCTTTCACTGAGCAGATTGACCGTAAAGGGTTCAAGGGGAAACATCGCGCCGACTTTTAAATCATCAGAACTGGAGCCGCCGCCCCTTTCTGACTGCGAAGAGCTTTGGGGTTTGGGCGGTGCCGAACTGTCATCGCCTGAAAGCAGCATATACGCCACCACGCCGCCAACGATTAAAATGATCACCAGTAGTGATACGATAATAATCAAAACAAGTTTGCTGCCTTTTTTCTCTTCCTGTTTCTGATCTTCTTTTTCTTCTTCTGCCATTATTTACTCCGTGTATATTCTTAGTTTGTTTGGGTAAGTGCTGTTTTATCATCTTTTGCTATACTATTATATCGTAATTAAATGTACTTCATTTAACATAAAACGCAAAAATTGCCGGGGGCAGGATATGGATTTTGACGTCAGCACCGCAAACGGATCGTTGCATATCACGATCAAAAACAGTATATTAAACTACTCCCACATCGAAACCATCCGAAATACGATCAAGAAAAACCCTTCCCAAAACGTCATTTTACAATTTACCAATGATACGGCGGTTCTGCCCTCAAGCCTGATCGGTACGCTTTTGAAATTGATTCACGTGGATGAAAAACATATTACCATTATCACGGGCAACGAGGATTTTGTCGAAATGCTCAAAGCATTCCGACTGGACAGTATCATGGAGGTAAAAAAGATTTAAATCTTATCCTCGCTGTGCAGATCAAGCCGCACGCCCAGACTGTCTTTCATGGAAAGATAGCTGTTAAGGGCGTTGACATAACTCTGCGCGCTGGCTTTCATCGTATCCAGATCAAGCCCCCTGCCGATAACGGCGGGCTTGGTATCGTCAAAGATAACTTGCGTAACCACTTTTGCCAGCGCATCCTTGCCCTGTGACACTGCCTGAACTTGATAATCTTTGAGCACGCCTTTGTACCCGCTTGCCTCATCGATGGTTTTAAATACCGCGTCAATCGTACCGTTGCCGATGCCGGCGGCTTTGATACTGCTGCCTTTTTTGGACAACTCCACCGCGGCAGTAGCCATCGCCGCGGAACAATCGCTAAGCTGCATACTGGTCAGTTCAAATACGGGTTCAAAATTCATCTGCGCATTCAACAGCGCGCGCAAATCATCATCAAACACCTCTTTTTTACTGTCTGCAAGCGCTTTAAACTTTTCAAACAGTTCCAGCAGCTCTTTATCCTCAAGTTCGTATCCCATCTTTTTCAGCTTGGTTTTAAAAGCGTGTTTGCCCGAATGCTTGCCCAAGATGATATTATCGTTTTCCATACCGATATCTGCCGCGCTCATAATTTCATAGGTTTGCTGGCATTTGAGCACGCCGTCCTGATGGATACCGCTTTCATGGGCAAAAGCGTTTTTCCCCACGATCGCTTTGTTTGGCTGAGGCACGATCCCGGTGATGGATGAGACTAAGCGGCTGGTGGGATAAATCTCTTTGGTATTGATATTGGTTTGATACTGCCCGTAAATATCCGCTCTGGTTTTTAACGTCATCACGATCTCCTCAAGCGCGGCGTTGCCCGCACGTTCGCCAAGACCGTTGATCGTACACTCAACCTGCATCGCGCCGTTTTCAATAGCGCTTAAAGAGTTGGCGACGGCCAGGCCAAGATCGTTGTGGTTGTGTACCGAGATAACGGCGCGCCCGTCTGCGTGGGCAACGAGTTCTTCAATCATCGCGCCGATTTCATGGGGCATTCTGTATCCCACGGTATCGGGAAGATTGATCGTGGTGGCTCCGGCTTCAATAACGGCATCCATCACCTCTTTTAAAAAACGTGTTTCGCTGCGGCCGGCATCCTCGCAGCTGAATTCCACATCCTCGCAGTAACTTCTTGCCAGCTTAACCGCCGCCACAGCGCGTTTGATCACCTCTTGCTCACTCATTTTAAGTTTGTTTTCCATATGGATCTTGCTGGTGGCGATAAAGGTATGGATCCTTTGGTACCTGGCGTCTTTGATCGCTTCTGCTGCTTTGACGATGTCATTGTCAACTGCCCGTGCCAGCGAGCAGATACGGGAGTTTTGCACCCTCTTTGCTATCTTGCTGATAGCTTCAAAATCCCCCGGACTGGCCGCGGCAAATCCTGCTTCGATAACATCGACACCAAGCTTTTCAAGCTGGGTGGCGATCTTGACTTTTTCCTCGATGTTCATCGATGCGCCCGGGCTTTGTTCCCCGTCACGCAATGTCGTATCAAAAATTTTTATTGTTTTCATATGTATCATCCTGTACTGTGTATAAATTGTGCTAGAGCCTTTTGGCCCGACGTATAATCCAGATTGAATAGGTAAGCGGTAGTATTATTTGAGCAGTAGGAGGAGGAGTGTGGTCATATTTCTGTTTTTTGTCGTTATATAGCATGTAGGCTGCATAATGTTCCTCCTGTGTAAAATTTTCCTATTATACTAAAATTTTTCTTTTTTAATCAAGAAGATCGTATAAATTCCGCGACAAAAGCCGTAGCAAATATAGGCTGAAACCAATACCGCAAAACTTTCAACGGGAAAGATATAGATCAGTCCAAGCAAAACAGTGATAACCACCAGCAGCTTAAACGCTACGCTTTTTGGCATATCCATCTTTTTAAAGCTGGGAAAACGAAAATTGGAAACCATCAGAAACGATAAAAACAGAGACAGAATCAAAAGCCCCACTTCAAAGGTGCGAAAATAGCTGTACTGTTCTAAAAACAAAATCCATGTAGCGATAAATATAGCCGCCGTGGGGATCGGAAGGCCGATAAACACGCCCGGTTCCTCTTCTGAAGTGGCAACGTTAAAACGGGCCAGCCGTATCGCTCCAAAGATCAAAAACAGCGCCGCGACCACGATCCCAAGCCTGCCGTAGTCATGGCCTGCGTACAGATACAGCAGGAGTGAAGGAGCCATCCCAAAAGAGATAATATCTGCCAGCGAATCAAACTCCACGCCAAAACGGCTGGTGGTTTTTGTCATCCTGGCGACCCTGCCGTCGAGGCCGTCAAAAAGCAAAGACAAAAAGACAAACCAGGCTGCTTTGACAAAATCCCCCTCAAGCGCGCTTAACATACTTAAAACCGCGATAAAAATACTGCCTGCTGTAAACAGATTGGGCAGAATGTAGATAGGTTTAAACTTGGTGTTCATCAATATACGCTATCAGGGTTTCTTTCGCTTTTACTTCATCCGCGCTGCCCACTTTCAAAGCCGCGCCGCTGATACGCATCCGCACTTTTCCATACATCAGCCTGCCGATGATATCTCCGACAAAATAACTGTCATTGCCTCTGGCGTAATTTTGGGCCATGAAATACGAAGGCAGCAGTTGCATGGTGACGTTATTCATTGCGTACACGATGCGGGCGTTGAGTTTTGCTGCCAACGCTTTGGAATGATCAAGTACCGCTCCGTCTGTATCTGTCACCTCCAGCGTACCGTTTTGAGGCATATACACGGTAGAGGGCATATACCATTTTGGCTCGATATCGATAATAGCATCATCGCCCTCGTACTCAATCTGTGTTATCACCCCGTCAACGGGAGCTAATACGCAGTCGTTCTGGCGGCACCGGGGATTTTTGGTTTTGACGTAATTTTTATAAATCAGCAGGGCGCCCGCTGCTACCGCGATCAGTTTAAAAAGCAGGCAATCGCCAAAAACCAGATACAGCAGTATCAGCGCTAACACAAGCTGGGTGATACGCGCTTTTGTATTAAGCATTATTTCTCTCCGTCTTTATCGCTGTCGTTTTCGTTTTTGCTCTCTTTGTCTTTGTCACCCTCTTTTTCATCGCTGCTTTTTTCTTCCTGGGTGATCTTTGTTTCAATACCGTTTTCTTTTTCAAACTCTTCGATCAGGCGCGTTACTTCCTCCCCTTCGATCGTTTCTTTGTCAAACAGTTGGGCCACGATATTTTCAATAGCGCCTCTGTACTCCTCAAGACGCGCTTTGACATGTTCATAGCGCTCATTCAAAAAGCTCTTGACAAACTCATCCAAATCCTGCGCGGTTTTGTCGCTGTATTCGATGCTGCTCATACTGCCGCCCAAAAACTGATTTGACTGTTTTCGAAGTACCATCAGTCCGGCCACATCGGTCATACCGTACAGGCTTACCATCGATTTGATGATATCGGTGGCACGCTCCAGATCGTTGCTGGCGCCGGTTGAAATCTCTTTTAAAAAGACTTCTTCGGCCGCGCGCCCTCCAAGTAAAACGTCCACTTCGGCAACCAGTTCGTGCTTTTGCATCAAAAAGCGGTTTTCTTCGGGTTTGTTCAGCGTATACCCAAGAGCCGCCATACCGCGGGGCACGATAGAAACCTTGGAAACCCGCTTGGCTCCCTTGGTCGTCTCCGCAAGCAGCGCGTGGCCGCATTCGTGGTAGGCAACGATCTTTTTTTCCTTGGGGTTGATGCGGCGGCTTTTTTTCTCAAGCCCGGCAATCGCCCGTTCCACGGCTTCAAAAAAATCTTTTTGCTCAACGCTTTTTTTACTCTTTCGCCCCGCCAGAAGGGCTGCCTCATTGATGATATTGGCAAGATCGGCACCGGCCAAACCGGCGGTCATTCGCGCCAGTTCGTCGATATCGACTTCGGGAGCGAGTTTGATATCTTTGATATGGACTTTTAAAATCTCTTTACGTCCCTCAAAATCCGGTTTATCCACAAGCACCTGCCGGTCAAAGCGTCCCGGGCGCAGCAGGGCCGGGTCCAGGACTTCGGGCCTGTTGGTGGCTGCCAGTACGATAATCGGCAGATCGCTGCTAAAGCCGTCCATTTCCGCAAGGAGCTGATTGAGCGTCTGTTCGCGCTCATCGTTGCCGCCCATGGGACCGCCGGAGTTTCTGCTTTTGCCGATGGCGTCGAGTTCGTCGATGAAAATGATCGCAGGCGCGTCTTTTTTCGCCTTTTCAAACAGATCTCTTACACGGCTGGCACCCACACCCACAAACATTTCGATAAAACTCGAACCGCTCATGGAGAAAAAAGGTACATCAGCCTCGCCGGCTACGGCCTTGGCAAGCAGGGTTTTCCCGGTACCCGGAGGGCCCACCAGCAAGACCCCTTTTGGAATCTTGGCACCCAGTTCGATATAGCGTTCGGGGTAGCGCAGAAATTCCACGATTTCGCTGACTTCGTCCTTGGCTTCTTTAGCCCCGGCCACGTCATCGAATTTGACTTCGGGTTTTTCACTGCTGATAACGCCGTCGCCTTTATTCATGCCAAGCATTCCGCCGCCCATGTTTTTTTGCATACGGTTGGCCAAAAACAGCCAGATAGCAAAGAAGATAAAGATCGGGATCAGCCATCCAAAGAGCATATCGCTAAACCAGTTGCCCTCGCTAAAGCCGCTGTAACTGATGTTTTTTTGTTCCAGCAGCGGTACCAGCGTATCATCGTTTTGCACCGATTTGGCCATGTACAGCGTGCGCTGTCCGTTTTGTTCGCTGACGGCTTTGATTGATTGCTCGCCGACGGCCACGTGATCGACCTGTTCGTTTTCGATCATGTTTTTAATTTCGGAATAACTGACGTCTTTGGTTGTCGTGGGTTTGTTTGACCCCGAATTCAGCGCGCTTCCGTCGCCGACTATTGTTTTAAACAGAACAATAACCACAATCGAAAAAATCGCAAAGGTTAAAAGCGGATTTTGGTTAAAAAAGTTGTTATTGTTATTATCGTTGTTTTGATTATTGTTTTTATTGTTAAAGTTTTTCATTAACTCCCCTGTACATTATAGTGCTCCATTCATCCTGATGGATCGTTTCTATCTCTTTAAGCTGTGCATATGCTTCTTTTACCGCCGCTTCTTTATCCTGCAGGATTCCTGACAGTATCAAAACTCCGCCGGGTTTCAAGCGTTTTTGCAGTTGTGATTTTAACATAATCAGCACGTCGCTGACGATATTTGCGATAACGACATCGTATTGTTTTTGCGTATTGCCCGCACTGCCTGTCCAAGCGTCACGGTACGCAGCGCTGTTTTTTGTGAAATTGTGTTTGGCCGAAACCAAAGCCTGCTCGTCGCTGTCGCAGATATCAACATGTGCTTGCAGTTTTTGCGCCGCGATAGAAAGAATACCGCTGCCACATCCCACATCCAGGACGCAATCTTCTTTTTGTACGTATCTGCTTATTGCCTGCAGGCATGAAGCCGTCGTTGCGTGATGGCCCGAACCAAAGCTTAAAGCGGGGTCGATAATGATCTCGTTTATCCCCTCTTTGGACTCGCACCAGCTGGGACGGATATAAAAGTTGCCGGCGGTAACGGGCTGGACAGAGCGTTTGTATTTTTCTATCCAGTCGCTGTTTTGTTTCTGTTGGGTTTTGATTTGTAGCGTGATACCGTTGGTATCGGCAAATCGCTGCAAAGCTGCGGCAACTTCGGTCAAATCACCGCTGCTTCGCACGATAAGTTCCTCACTGCCGATCTCTGCTCCCTCATCCAGCAGATGGGAAGTGTATTCGGCAAAAAGCTGCGTGTCGCAGCCGGGCGTAAGCACCAGCTGATTATACGTCGTGTTCATTAATCATTCGTACCAAGCACTGCTTCAAGTTTTTCTTTGAGAACCTGAGGAGTAAAGGGTTTGACGATATAATTGTTCACACCCGCTTTCAGCGCGGTGATCACTTCCCCTTTGCCCCCTTCGGTCGTAACCATAATAATGGGCATATCCACGTACTTTTCCTCCGCACGCACTTTTTGCACCAGTTCCAGACCGTTCATCTCGGGCATATTCCAGTCAGTGACAAGAACCCCGACCTCATCGCCGTGTTCCTGCATCTGTTCCCACGCTTTAGCGCCGTCTTCAGCTTCAAGCAGGTCTTTATATCCCAGACGGCCGAGCGTATTTTTAATAATTCTTCTCATTGTCGAACTGTCATCAACCACCAATATTTTCAAACGAAATCCTTTACTACTGTTATCACTTCATATATCTTTGCGTGTCAAGTATCGTGACTTTACTATACTATAACGCAAATTTTAACTTAATTTAGTTTTGAACAACTTTAAATGCTTCTGCTAAATCAAGTCTGCCCTCGTAAAAGGCTTTGCCGATAATGGCTCCGTGTATATATCGGCTATTTTTGAGTTGCTTTACATCTTCGATATCTTTTAATCCGCCGCTGGCGATTGTTTCAACCCCGCTTGCTTTTGCGATGGATTCGGTAAAGTCCAGGTTTACCCCGCTGAGGGTGCCGTCTTTGCCCACGTCCGTACAGATGATTGCCTGCACGCCCGCATCGGCAAACTGCGCGGCCAGATCGGTTGCCTTGATCTTGCTCACCTGTGCCCAGCCCTGCCCGGCCACCATCCCGTCAACGGCGTCGATTCCGACAACAATGGGGTATTTTGCCGCCATCTGTTTGACAAATTCGGGGTCCTTGATCGCGATAGAACCCAATATCAAACGCTCAATCCCCAGATCAAGATAGCGCTTGATGGTGTCTTCATCACGGATACCGCCGCCAAGCTGCAGCTTCACGCCGCAGTTTTCTCTGATCTTTTTGATTTGTCGGGCATTTTTGGGTTCGCCGGCAAACGCGCCGTTGAGGTCCACCAGGTGGACCCAGGCACTGCCAAGCTGTTCAAACCGTTTTGCCAACTCCCAGGGTTGGTCGCTGTACACCTTGGCGCTGTCCATTACGCCCTTTGTCAACCGTACGGCCTGCCCGTCTTTGAGATCGATTGCGGGGAAAAGTTCCATATCAATCCTTTTATAACTCAATAAAATTTTTAATTATCTTCAATCCCGTGTCGTGGGATTTTTCCGGATGCGGCTGCAAACCGATGACATTGTCTTTTTGCACGGCAGAGGCAAAATCGTAGCCGTATCGCGTGGTACCGATAACATACGCGTCATCGGTTTTAGCGTGGTAAGAGTGAACAAAATAGAGGTATTCGCGCTCCTGCAATCCCGACAGAATTTTGCTTTCACCCTTTTTTTGCAGCTGGTTCCAGCCCATATGCGGCACTTTCAGCGGCTGGGGAAAATTTTGCGTGTCAAAACCGACCACTTCCCCCGGAATCAAACCAAGACCGCTGCTTTGGCCAAACTCATACCCCTTTTCAAACAGCACCTGCATCCCCAGGCAGATTCCCAGGATATGACGGCCGCTTCGTGCATACTCTTGCAGCGCTTGCTCCATGCCCGAAGCACGCAAATGCTCCATAGCGTCTTTAAACGCTCCCACGCCGGGCAGAAAAACCTTGTCGTACTCTTTGAGTTTATCGGGATCACTGATGAGTTCGCACCTGCTTCCAAGCTTGGCAAACGCGTTTTTCACACTTGCAAGATTGCCCATATTATAATCAACCAACGCCGTCATACATCCACCTAACTATCCTGTTTTAGGGGAATTATACCTAACTTTAAGTCAATTACAGATAAAATATTCATTAAAAATTCTGGATACAAGGAAAATCGATGAGTGATCAGTTTGACCACGGCAATGTTTCCAAAATCAACATTGAACAGAGTATGAAAAGCAGTTATCTTGATTACTCTATGAGTGTTATTATCGGCAGGGCGCTGCCCGATGTCAGAGACGGCCTCAAACCCGTCCACCGAAGAATCCTGCACGCGATGAACGAACTCAAGCTTTCGCACAAATCCTCCTACAAAAAGAGTGCGCGTATCGTGGGTGATGTTATCGGTAAATACCACCCCCACGGCGATACGGCCGTATACGACGCGCTTGTGCGTATGGCACAGGATTTTTCCATGCGCCAGCCGCTGATTGATGGGCAGGGTAACTTCGGTTCCATCGACGGCGACAATCCCGCCGCGATGCGGTATACCGAAGCCAAGATGGAGAGGATTTCAGAAGACCTGCTTAAAGATATCGATAAAGATACGGTCGATTTTATTCCAAACTACGATGACACCATGAGCGAACCCGACGTTCTGCCAACGCGCATTCCCAACCTGCTGGTAAACGGCAGCAACGGGATCGCTGTGGGGATGGCGACCAATATTCCGCCCCACCGGTTGGATGAGATTATCGATGCTATCGTGCATAAGATCGACAACCCCGAAGCGGGCATTGATGATCTGCTTGAAATCGTCAAAGGCCCCGATTTCCCTACAGGCGGGACGATCTTTGGCAAAAAAGGGATTATTGACGCGTACCGCACCGGCCGCGGCCGTATCAAGGTACGGGCAAAATCGCATATCGAACAAAAGGGTTCCAAAGAGGTTATCGTTATCGATGAACTGCCCTACCAGGTCAACAAAGCCAAACTGATCGAACAGATTGCCAACCTGACCAAGGAAAAGATCGTGGAGGGCATTTCGCTGGTACGCGATGAAAGCGACAGAGACGGTATGCGCGTGGTTATTGAACTCAAACGCGACGCCATGAGTGAAATCGTGCTCAATAACCTGTATAAATCCTCTGCGATGCAGACCACTTTTGGCATCATCATGCTGGCAACGTACAACAAAGAACCCAAGGTCTTTAACCTCGATGAGATTTTAGACACCTTTCTGCGCCACAGAAAAACGGTGGTGATCAGACGTACGATCTTTGAACTGGAAAAAGCCAAAGCAAGAGCCCATATATTAGAAGGGCTTAAAATCGCGCTGGACAATATCGATGAAATCGTCAAACTGATCCGGGCCAGCCAGGACGGAAACGAAGCCAGAGAAGAGCTTATCAACCGCTTCGGTCTCAGCGACGTACAGGCCAAAGCGATTCTGGATATGCGCCTGCAGCGCCTGACCGGTCTGGAACGCGACAAGATCGAAGAAGAGTACAAAGAGTTGATGCAAACGATTGAGTATCTTGAAGCGATCTTAAAAAGCGAAGAACGCCTCAACGAAATCATCAAAGAGGAACTGCTTGAAATCAAAGAGCATTACTCCAGCCCCAGACGGACCAATATCGAAGATGATTACGATGAGATCGATATCGAAGATTTGATCCCCAACGAACCGATGGTTGTCACCATTACCCACAGAGGCTATATCAAACGGGTACCGATAAAAAGCTATGAAAAACAAAACAGGGGCGGCAAAGGTAAAACAGCTGTCACCACCCATGATGATGATTTCATAGAAAAGTTTTTCATCTCCAACACCCATGATACGCTGATGTTTGTTACCGACCTTGGCAAACTGTACTGGCTGAAAGTCCACAAGATTCCCGAAGGCAGCAGAAACGCCAAAGGCAAAGCGGTTGTCAACCTGATCAATTTGGAAGAAAATGAAAACATCAAAGCCATCATCCCCACCACCGACTTTGAGAATGACAAATCTTTAGCCTTTTTTACCAAAAACGGGATTGTCAAGCGAACCAACCTCAACGAGTTTTCCAATATCAGGAACGTGGGGATCAAAGCGATCAATCTGGATGAAAACGACGAACTGGTCGAAGCCCATATCGTCCTGCCTGAGACCAAGTGGCTCTTTGCTATTACCAAGAAAGGACAGTGTATCCGCTTTGCGGTCCAGGATGCCAGAGAGATCGGCAGAAGCGCCAGGGGCGTAACGGCGATCAAGTTTAAGATCAAAGATGATTACTTAGCCGGAGCCACGACGATCAATAATGAAGACAGCGAACTGCTGACCGTGAGTGAAAAAGGTATCGGCAAGAGAACGGAAGCCAGCCAGTACCGCGAACAAAGCCGCGCGGGCAAAGGCGTGATCGCGATGAAGCTTACACCTGCTACCGGTGACCTTATCGGCGTAGTAATCGTTGAAGATAATAAAGACCTTATGTGTCTGACCAGCGCGGGTAAAATGATCCGTGTGGATATGGAAACAATCCGCAAAGCCGGCAGAAATACCAGCGGCGTTAAAGTGGTCAGCGTGGGCAGCGACAGGGTCGTACACGTAGCAAAATGCCCAAAAGAAGAGAGTGAGCCTATCGATATAGAAGATGAAATCTCAGAACAATAACCAAGATCAAACAACAGGGTGCGGAAAAACTCTTCCCGCACCCAAAACAACTCCGCTTATTTGACCGCCTTAACCACAAAACCGCGTTTATCTTCCAGTACCAGTTCATATGACGCCTGACTTACAGACGCATCTTTTCCAAAAGTCGCTTTAAGGTACTGCATCGCTTCTTTGGCCCTGGCCCTTGCAAGTCCCAGCGGCGCGATACGCGCAATCTGCTTCACCTGATACGCGGTAATGCCGTATTTGCGGAGTTTGTCACTGTCTGCTTCTCGCAGGGCTTTGACAATGTCAAAATCTTTTTTGTCAACAAGGCCGACAACCCTGTAATCATAGCTTTTGTCAAGTTGCTCTAAAAACGCATCCAGACGCTGTTTGCACGACTTTGTGATGAAAAAATCACCCTCTAACTCGTCATCACACGTAAACGTTACCTCTTTGGGACTCTTTTGCGACGCGCCCGCAGACTCGCTCACATTTTTTTGCGTTTTTTCTGCCTTTTGCAGCTTAGTTTGCAACGTGTCAAATTTTTCTTTGGAAACAAAACTCTCTTGTACCCGGGGAGTTAAATCCTCAAACGCGCACTCTTTTTGCCCAGAGCCATCCTGCTTCTTTGGCGAATCGTCTTGTTTTTTTAACCGCTGCTTGAGATCAAAGATCGTATTATCTTTTTCATATGTTTCATCTTTGAGCGAACCGTATTTATCTTCCAGTTCATAATATTTCTCCAGCGTGATGTACTTATCTTCCAGCGTTTTTTTATCGACCCCGTCAAAATTTCCTTTTGTAACTCCAAAACCGATCAAAACGGCTAATGCGATGAATAAAACGATATTTAGTATCATCGACAACTGTTGTGCCTGCATCTATTCCCCCTTATTTTTTTGTGTTAATATCTCTTTGAGTTTTTGTTTTCCCGCTTCCACACCGGGCTGATCAAAAGCATTGATTTGCAGTATTTCGCCGCTGACGGCGGTAAGCAGTTGAAAATAATACAGCAGATAGCCTACGCTTGCTTCATCCAGGCGCTTCATCTCTATCAAGTCGGTGGGAACGTCCTGTTCGATCACCGACTGCATCGTCGCGTCACACTGGGCGTTGATAACGGTTTGAAAAGATTGACCGTTGACAAAATCCGTTTTGGACAAAAACTCAAAACTGCGCCTTGGGATGTTGATTGCGATATCAAAATGCTTGAGCTTGATGAAGGTAACGGTCTTATCTTTTGGCCCCTGCGTGATCAGCTGCAAAAAAGAGTGCTGATCGATCGAACCGATCAGTCCGGCCGGGGTCAGTCCCACCCTGTTTCCCGCACTGTCGATTTTTCCGAGGCTTTCGCCCCAGAGTTGTACATACCATTTATTAAAACTCTCAAACAGCGACGAGTAGGAAAACAATACATTAATATTGGCCCCGTTGGTGCATAAAAAATGCGCTTTTTCAAAGATGGGATGCCTGCCCTGCTGCGTAAAAAACTCCTCTTTGAGCCTGCCCGCCCCTGACAGAAGTGCTTTGATATCGTATCCCAGCAGTGAAAGCGGTACCAGCCCCACGCTGCTAAGCACTGAAAAACGGCCGCCGACGTTTGCCGGAATACTGAAAAATTCAAGCCCGTGTTTTTTTGCAAAGGAGTGCAACGGGGAACCCGCGTCACTGATAATAGCCACATGGTCTTTGTACTCCTGGATCAAAGAGCGCTTTTTGACAAAATCTACCAGGTATTTGGCCAGCGAAATCGTCTCGACTGTCGAACCCGATTTGGATACAACCAAAAAAAGGGCTTTGTCAAATTCAATCTGCTTGAGCATATCGATCAAGAAGATAGGATCAAGGTTTTCCAAAAAGTGGATATTTCTAATGTTTCTGTTTTGACTGAAACGCAGCAGATCGTCCACCGCCCGGGTACCCAGCGATGATCCCCCGATGCCTACGACCACCAAGTCTTTCAGACGGTTGGCTTTGATGAGGGTATTTTGCTTTTTAAACCGCTCTATCTGCTCTATAAGCGTTTTTTGACAAACCGGCAGGTCATAAAATCCCACGCTCTGGCTTTTTCGCTGCTTTTGAATACTTTGAAAAACACTTACAAAGTCCTTTCTTTTGCCCTCGTACCACTTTTTATACTCCAGCATCGTCTTTTTGCATCCTTTCATAGCTTGTATTGATAAAGTCTACAAAATCCCCGTCGGCGTTGAGGCAGCTGCACACGATATAATCTTTAAAGCCAAGTTCCTGCGCGATCTGCCTGTATTCGATCTTGAGTTCAAAAACGCTTTCACTGTTATCTACGGTAAAAGCGATCGGATAGATAATAACGTTTTTATTCTCAATTTCTTTGAGCTTTTCATCCAGGCTGGGACTGAGCCACTTGCCCTTGCCCACTTTTGACTGATACGCCAGATGGATTTTGTTATGCCCGTGCAGATACCTGCTAATGCCATCGACGCTTTGCTGTATATGTTTTTCATACGGATCCCCCTTGTCCACGATGCTTTGGGGCAGACCGTGGGCAGAAAAAATCACGTCATATCCGGGGTGTTTGTTCAGTTTGGCATTGATCGCTTTGGCCACTGCCTGTTGATAGCGTGTATCCTCATGGTAGTGATCAACCGTGCTGACCTCAGGAGCCCATTCCATCTCCTCCAGCGCCCTGTACACGTCTTCAACCGAGGATTTGGTAGTGGTCGTGGAATACTGCGGATACATGGGAAAAAGATACAGCTGCGTCACCCCGCTGTCTCGCAGGCTTGGCAGCACGTCATCGGCAAAAGGGGGCGTATAGCGCATCGCCGGCACGACAACCGTATCATTATCCACCAGTTTTTGCAGCTTTTTAATGATATTGTCCGTGAGCTTGGGAAGCGGGGATTTTGACCCGATCGCTTTGTAATTATTCTGTGCTTCATGCAGACGCGATTTGATAATAATCGTGCCTAAAATCTTGCGAAATATCCAGGGAAAGGGGAGGATGTTTTTATCGGCAAACATATTGCGCAAAAACAGTTCCACCTCATCTACATTATTGGGGCCGCCCATATTCATCAAAACCAATGCCTTCTTTGCCATAAACCCTCTTTATCCGTAATTTATTGTTGTACGATTTTAGCTTGAAACATCTTTAATCCAGCTTTCTGGCCCACTTGTAAAAAAGCCGGTCGGGCCCGATGCGTTCATCGATTGCTTTGTCTTTTGTAATCAAATCAACAAGACTGCGGGCCAAAAGCGGAGAAAAAACAAACCCCCTGCCCCCGGTACCGCCGATGATGTAGATATTATCATGATAAATCAGTCCCTCTTTTGGCTTGATCCCTTTTTTCAGCGTCGGGTATGTGCCAAGCGTGGCCCGGGTATCAACGACTCTGCCGGCAACGGGAAAGTAATCGCGTACCGCCGAGCGCATCCCGCAGTACACCTTTTGGATGCGGTAACTGCCAAGATCACGCAGGGCCGCTGCTTTTTGCATCAGGTTGTTAAAATTTTCGTTGCAATTGTCACACGGATGCAGGGGGTCTTTGTCATGGGTCGCGCCCACGCGCACCAGGCCGTTAATAGTTGCTGAAACGGAGACGTCTTTATGCACCGAGCGCGCAAACGTATGCGGCGTCTGCACATCACACCGCTGCCCCCACGTTTTTCGCAGTCCCATATACGCTATATCAACCAGCGCATCCTGCGCGCCCGTTGCCAGGATAATATGTTTGGCCGAAATCAGGCGAAGATCATGCACCTGTTCGTAGCGTATTGTAATATCACGTGTCAGCGCTTCACACAGCTGGGCCGCATCGGCGGCGCCGGCATCGGGAAAAAAAAAGGCGGGCTGGTTATCTATCCGCGCGTTTTCATACGCTAAGGTGTTGTGCTTTTCATATTCTGCAAATGCGGCGGCATCTTTTGCGTCTCGCGCGATACGGTACATGCCCGTTTGATGAAAGAATGAGGGAAAATAGCGTTGATAAAAGGATACGGCAAAGGCAAAGGCTTCATTGGTAAGCTGTTGCAGTTTGCCGCCCTTGCCGATGCGCGGAGAGATAAAAGCCCCCGCAGCCCCGCTGGCTTTTGAAGCCAGCGCGTGCTGTTCATACAGGCACACGCTCAGTCCCGCCTGCCTGCAAAAATAAGCGGCACTCGCACCGGCTGCGCCTCCGCCTATAACGGCGACATCAAACACTGATTTCCTTGATATCGGCGATGTTTTTAAACGCGGCATAGATCGAACCGATCGTGTTTTGACGATTGGTTTTTACCGCTTCGCTCTTGGCATTGACCATGACGTTGTCAAAATAGGCATCCAGCTTGTCTTTGAGCCCAAACAGCGCGTCAAGGCGCTGTTCATAGGTTTCGTATTCTTGGTTTTGCACACCGGCAAACGCGGCAAACAGCTGCTTTTCCTGAGGTTGTTCAAAAAGGTTTTCATCAACTGTTAACGCTTGCAAATTGACATCTTTACTGATATTGGCCACCCGTTTAAACGTTGCCATCACCTCCGCAAAACCGCTGCTTTGCACGATGGCATCCAGGGCGCGAAGCTTTTTATCGATACGTACGATATCGCGTTCGCCGCTTCCTAAAACGGCGGTGATGAGCGAGCGGTTGTAATCAAAACTTTTGTAAATACGCTCGATGATAAACTGTTCCAATTTCTGCTGATCAAAGCCCTCATAATGCGTGCTTAGCTGACTGATCACGCTTTTGATATCAAATGCAAACCTATATTCCAAAACAATAGCGATGATGCCGTTAACCGCACGCCGAAGCGCGAAGGGGTCTTTGGAACCTGTGGGGATCTTGCCGATACTAAACAGCCCCATCAGCGTATCCAGTTTATTGGCCATGGCTACGACTGCGGCCAGTTGCGAACTTGGAAGCGCGCTTTTTTCGCCAAGGGGCAGGTATTGTTCCTTGATCGCCAAGGCAACGCCCGAATCTTTGCCAAGGGCTTTGGCGTAATAATACCCCATCAATCCCTGCAGCTTGCCGAATTCATCAACCATCTCCGTTGTCAAGTCCGCTTTGGCCAGATTGATCGCTTCGCTGCATTTGGCCTCGTCGATGCCATACATCGCGGCCAAATAGCGCCCGATCTTTTCCTCTCTTTTGACTTTGTCATGCACAGAACCCAGCCCCTGCATAAAGCCGATACTTTGCAAGCTTTGGGGATTGAGGCCGGCTTTGAGATC
>JBNJFE010000010.1:26996-32779 GCA_051746505.1 Campylobacterota bacterium | reverse complement strand
AATAGGAATCACATGCAGTTACTTGACGGATCAAAGCTGGCCAAACAGATCAGGCGCGATGTTGGAAGCGAAGTTGATACACTTAAAGAAAACGGTATCGTTCCCGGACTGGCGGTGGTACTGGTAGGCGATGACGCTGCCAGCCACGCGTACGTAAAGATGAAATCAAAAGCGTGCAAGGAAGTGGGGTTTTACTCCATCGTTCACGAAATGCCCGATTCAGTCTCTCAGGAACGTATCATCGAAACGATTGAAATGATGAATAAAAACCCAAACATCGACGGGATTTTGGTACAACTGCCCCTGCCAAGCCACATCGATACCGAAAAAATCCTGGAAGTGATCGATCCCAAAAAAGATGTCGACGGCTTCCATCCCTACAACAGCGGCCGCCTTGTCAGCGGGCTGGAGAGTTTTGTTCCCTGTACGCCCCTTGGCGTGATGCGGATGTTTGAGCATTACGGCATCGAACTACGCGGCAAAGATGTCACGATCGTGGGAGCCAGCGATATTGTTGGCAAACCCATGGCGTCTTTGACGCTCAATGCCGAAGCCACCGTTACGATTTGTCATATCTATACCAAAGACCTCAAAGCCCATACCCAAAACGCCGACGTCGTCATCGTAGGCGTGGGCAAGGTCGGGCTGATTACTGAGGATATGGTCAAAGAGGGCGCCATCGTCATCGATATCGGTATCAACCGGCTTGAAAACGGTAAGCTCACAGGTGATGTGGATTTTGAAAAGGTCAGCAAAAAGTGCGAGTTTATCACGCCCGTTCCCGGCGGAGCGGGACCCATGACCATAGCCATGCTGCTTGAAAATACGCTGCACGCGGCCAAGAAACGATAAAGGCGGTTGATGGAAAAATTCAAACACAGACTCGGGCAGCTGTACCGCTTTTCCAACAGTTGGACCGGAACGGTGATCATCGTATTGCTGGTGATCTTTTTCTTTGTGCAAGCCTTTGTCATCCCCAGCGGGTCGATGAAAAAAACGCTGCTTATCGGCGACCACCTTTTTGTCAAAAAGTTTACCTACGGCATTCCCACACCCCATCTTCCCTGGCTGGAAGTCCCGGTGTTGCCCGATTTTGACGGCGACGGTCATCTGCTAAGAGGCGAGGGACCCAAGCGGGGGGAGATAGTGGTTTTTCGCTATCCGCCAAATGAAGCGATCCACTACGTCAAACGCTGCGTCGCCACAGGCGGCGATGAACTGTTTTACACCCCTGATGCGCTCTATCTGCATCCAAGTCAGGGCAACGAATATGTCCGGGCAAACTACGGGGAGAAAAACATCGTAGAGATAGATAACAAACTGTGGGTGAAAAACCCGTATATGCAATCGTTTCCAAACATTCACTATACCTCCAAGGAAGAAGGCCACAGCGCTTTTGAAATGATGGCGCAGGCTTTTTTGCGTGACCAAAGCGATATGCAGCCTGTGTATGTTGAAGCTTTTAAAGACCGCGGGGGTCCTTTTAACGCTTTTTACAAAAAGATTAAAAAAGATCGCTACTATATGGTGGGGGATAACCGCGACAACTCCAACGACAGCCGCTTCTGGGGCAGTGTGGGGTATAAACATATCGTGGGCAAGCCGTGGTTTATCTATTTCAGCTGGGATGAAGACTATACGATCCGCTGGGACAGAATCGGATCGGGAATCGATTCGCTGCAGTTAAAGCCGTATGAGCGAAATTGATATAATCAAAGCCGTTGCAACGGTTATCGCGCTGATTGTCGCTATTGTCGGCCATGAGATTATGCACGGGTTTGTAGCGTATAAATACGGTGATGAGACGGCTAAAAATGAAAACCGGCTCAGTGTCAACCCTATCAAGCACGTCGATCCAATCGGCACCATCGCCGTGCCCGCGGTCTTGTTTGTCTCGGGTGCGCCTTTTTTGTTTGGCTGGGCCAAACCCGTTCCCGTAAACATCGTCACCGTGGTGCGAAACGGCGGATACGGCGGAGCGATCGGGGTCGCGCTTGCGGGGGTGACGTTTAATTTCGCTCTGGCTGCGCTGGCTTCTGTGTTTTTGGGAGGACTGGATCAGCCCCAGAGCCTTGGCAGCGCGTTTGTTTTCATGCTGCTTGCCCAACTTGTTATAATCAACGTCGTACTGGGGGTGTTTAACCTCTGGCCGATTCCGCCGCTTGATGGGGCCAACGCGATCAAGTACATGGCGATGCATTTTAATCTCAGAGGCGTTGTCAACGCTTTGCAGAAGATAGAACCCTACGGGATGATTTTAGTTATTGTTGTTATAATTACGCCGCTTCAAAAAATATTTTTTGCGCCGGCTATTAAGCTGATACAGCTGCTGTTATAAAGGAGAAGCAATGAAAAGAGTATATGTCGCTACCGATCATGCGGGATTTGCGGTCAAAGATTTTGTTATAAAGTGTTTAAAAGATGCGGGCCACGAAGTGATCGATCTGGGGCCTGAGAGCGCACAGCGGGTAGATTATCCCGATTTTGCCAAAAAACTTTCTACGACACTGGTTCAGGATGAGGGCAGTTTCGGGGTGCTGGTTTGTGGCACCGGGATTGGAATAAGTATTGCTGCAAACAAGATTGACGGCATCCGCGCGGCACTTTGCCATGATGATTACACCGCGAGACTGTGCAGGCAGCACAATGACGCCAACGTATTATGCTTTGGCGAGCGGGTTGTGGGCAAAGGCGTGATCGAGTCGATGCTGGATACGTTCATGAACGCCGAGTTTGCCGGGGGCAGGCATCTTGGCAGAGTCCAAAAAATCGGCTGTATGCGGGTAGAATAAGAAAAAAGCGGGGACACGACTATGTTTTTTGACTGGGCACTGCTGACGATACTGGCGCTTGTTTCGCTGTATCTGTTTGTAAAAATGTTTTATTTTAAAAATCTCAACTACAAAGAGATGAAAAATAACGATATCATGAAGATGACGCTGGAAGAAGCGGAAGTACTGATACGAAAGTACCAGATTCAGCTGCACCGTTCCCTTGGCAATATCGACATTTTAAACGAACAGGTCAACAAGCTCAAAGGCGAAACCAAGGTACTGAAGCAGCGAAACAGTCAGTATAGAATCGAAAACGAAAAACTGCGCAAAAAGATCAAAGATCTTGAAGGCAGGATTGAAGCGCTTTTATAAAGGATCGAATATGGCTACAGATATAGATATCATTAAAGACAGTATCAGAGATATACAGGATTTTCCCCAGCCGGGCATCGTATTTAAAGATATCACCACGCTTTTAAACGACGCCAAAGCCTACAGCACGCTGATGCATCATCTGTATGAGCGCTACAAGGGGTATGAACTGGATTTTATCGCCGGAATTGACGCCAGGGGCTTTATTTTCGGTGCGGCCCTGGCACAGATGCTTGGGATCGGATTTGTTCCGGTACGCAAAAAAGGCAAACTGCCCTATACGACCATGAGTCAAAAGTATTCGCTGGAATACGGCTATGATGAAGTCGAAATCCATTTAGACGCGTTTAAACACAAAAAAAACGCGCAGGTACTTTTGATCGATGATCTCATCGCCACGGGCGGTACGGCCAAAGCGGCAGTGGATCTGATCAATCAGACCGAAGCGCTGTGTATAGAGTGCTGTTTTATTATCAATATCGAAGAACTCGGCGGCGTTGAAAAGATCGAAGCGCCGGTATACAGCGTATTAAAGGTATAAATTTGTATTATATTCCAAAGCCAAGCAGGTTTGACCCAGACAGCAACGGGCATTTTGGTATCTTTGGGGGCAGATACGTTCCCGAAACCCTGATGCCCGCTCTTTTAGAGTTGGATGAGCAGTATAAAAAATTTCGTTTTGACAAAGCGTTTTGGCAGGAAGTGGACGGGTATTATACAGATTACGTCGGCCGGCCCAGTCCGCTGTATTACGCCAAAAACGTCAGTGAAGAGCTGGGAGCCAGGATCTATTTTAAAAGAGAAGACCTTAACCACACCGGCGCCCATAAGGTCAACAACGTCATCGCCCAGGGGCTTTTGGCTAAAAAGATGGGCAAGGAAAAGATTATCGCGGAAACGGGCGCGGGCCAGCACGGCGTGGCCACCGCTACCATCGCGGCGCTTTTAAATCTTGACTGTACCATCTTCATGGGAGCCAAGGACGTGGCCAGACAGGAACTCAACGTTTTTCGCATGAAACTGCTTGGAGCCAAAGTGGTGCCTGTAGAAAACGGCAGCAAGACGCTCAAAGACGCGATGAATGAAGCCATCAGAAACTGGGTAACCAACGCCAGGGATACGTTTTATGTTATCGGTACCGTCGCCGGGCCCCATCCCTATCCTTTGATGGTGCGTGATTTTCAAGCCATCATCGGGTATGAGGCAAGGCGGCAGTTTTTAGAAAAAGAGGGCAGTCTGCCCGATCAGGTCGTTGCCTGTATCGGCGGGGGCAGCAACGCCATCGGAACGTTTTCGCACTTTTTGGAAGATGAAAGCGTCCAATGCATCGGTATCGAAGCAGGCGGTCTTGGCACGCATACGCAAAAGCACGGCGCCAGTCTGGCCAAAGGCAGTCCCGGCGTGCTGCACGGGCAGATGAGTTATCTGCTGCAAGATGACAACGGACAGGTCCAGGAGGCCCACTCCTTTTCGGCGGGACTGGATTATCCGGGCATCGGGCCCGAACACTCGTTTTTAAATGATGAAAAAATCGTAACGTATGACAGTGTGACTGACAGCCAGGCGCTGGATGCGTTTGTATGGATAAGCCAGAAAGAGGGGATTATCCCGGCATTTGAAACGGCCCACGCCCTGGCGTATCTGAAAAAAGGCGATATAGCGGGTAAAAGCGTAATAGTCAATATCTCCGGGCGCGGGGATAAAGATATGGTACAGGCTAAAGAGCTTTTGAGTTTTGAGTAAAAAGGGAGTTTGTGGGATTTATTAAACGACATTCAGGCAAATTAGTTGCATCTGCTGTTTTGGTGCTTGCTCTTATCCTGGCGTATAATTTGTACCAGGCACCCGTTGAGGGGTTGGATAAGAAGTTTATTTACCTGCTGAAAGAATACGGATACGTCATCCTTTTTGCGTGGAGTATTTTAGAAGGCGAACTGGGGCTTATCATGGCAGGGCTGCTGGCACACAACGGGAATATGCTCGTGCCCGTGGCCATCTTTGTCGCGGGGCTGGGCGCATTTACCGGCGATCAGATCAATTTTTACATCGGCCGTTATAATAAAGGGTATGTTTTAAGCAAGCTCAAAAGCCAGCGGCGCAAATTCGCGCTGGCCCATCTGCTGCTCAAAAGATACGGCTGGCCGATTATTTTTGTGCAGCGTTATCTTTTTGGGATGCGAACGGTTATTCCCATCTCAATAGGATTAACCCGCTATGACGCCAAAAAATTTGCGATTGTCAATCTCATAAGCGCCTGGTGCTGGGCGGCTATCACGATTCTGCCCACTTGGTATTTTGGCAAAGAGATCATGGAAATCCTGCACTGGGCCAAAGCCCACTGGTATCTGGCCGTGCCGTTTGCTCTGCTGTTTGTGGGATCGGTTATGTATTATTTTCATGTAGCGACCAAAAAAGTTGAAAAAAAAGTAGTAAAGGAGTATGAATGAATATAGTTTTAGAAGAACAAGAGTACGATATAGAAGTTGTTTTATCGCAGACAAGCGATGATTTTTTGCGCAAGTTCGGATTTGAGGGCAAAGCGGAACAAACCTGCCTGCTGCCTGAAAAAGGCGTGCTTTACAGCGGACTTGAGGATGAAAGCGATGAGAGCCTGAAGCTGGCCGCGTCTGCGGCGGT
>JBNJFE010000010.1:0-26896 GCA_051746505.1 Campylobacterota bacterium | reverse complement strand
AGCGGAACAAACCTGCCTGCTGCCTGAAAAAGGCGTGCTTTACAGCGGACTTGAGGATGAAAGCGATGAGAGCCTGAAGCTGGCCGCGTCTGCGGCGGTAAAAGCTTTAAGCGGCAAGAAAATTGAAACCATCAAGATCACTTTGGAGAAAAAAGCGTATACAAACGCGGTGGTCCAGGGCCTCATTCTTGGCGGATATGTTTTTGACAAGTACAAAAGCAAGCCCGCAACCGGCGTAAAAACAGCCGTGATCGAAGGCGGCGACAGTGAAGCGGCAAGCCAGGCAATGGCGGTAGCCGAAGCGATCAATTATACAAGAGATATTATCAATACCACCCCCGATGACGCCACGCCTGAGGTTATGGCAAGCCTGAGTACCGAACTGGCTAAAAACAATGACCTTGGCTGCGTTATTTTGGATGAAGAGCAGATGAAACAGCAAAATATGAACGCGCTGCTTGCGGTTTCAAGAGCCAGCGTCAATGAAGCAAGACTGTGCCACTTAAGCTACACGCCCAAAAACGCCAAAGCCAAAGTCGTCATCGTGGGCAAAGGGCTTACCTATGACAGCGGCGGTCTGAGCCTGAAGCCAAGTGATTTCATGGCGACGATGAAAAGCGACAAAAGCGGCGGCTGCGCGGCGATGGGGATTATTAATGCCGTCAGTATGCTGGGGCTGGACGTAGAAGTCCACGCCGTGATCGGCGCGGTTGAGAATATGATCGGCGGCGATGCGTACAAACCCGATGACGTGCTTATTGCTAAAAACGGCAAGAGTATCGAAGTGAAAAACACCGACGCCGAAGGACGGCTGGTGCTGGCTGACTGCCTGGGATACGCGCAGGAAAATATCGGCGAGTGCGACGCGCTTTTGGATATCGCGACACTAACGGGCGCTTGTGCGGTGGGGCTTGGCGAATACACAAGCGGCATTATGACGCACAACACCGACATGGTATGCAGTATGCAAAAAGCAGCCGGTCAAAGCGGCGAAAATATCGCGTATCTGCCTTTTAACCGCTACCTGCCAAAACTGCTTAAAAGCGAAGTGGCCGATGTGTGCCATATCGCTTCCAGCCGCTACGGCGGGGCGATTACGGCCGCGTGCTTTTTGGATGAGTTTATCGATGAGGGTAATAAAGACAAATGGGTCCATATCGATATCGCGGGTCCTGCGTATGTGGAAAAACCCTGGGGATACAACCCTCACGGCGCCAGCGGAGCGGGCGTAGCCCTTGGTGTGGAATTTATTAAAAATATGACGCAGAAGGATAGCAAATAAATGGGACTGAGTATAGGAATCGTAGGTATGCCAAACGTGGGCAAATCCACCACGTTTAACGCATTGACAAAAGCACAAAACGCGGAAGCGCAGAACTTTCCCTTTTGTACGATCGAGCCAAACAAGGCCGTCGTACCCGTGCCCGACCCGCGTATCGACAAACTCTCAGAAATCGTCAAACCCCAAAAGATTCAGCACGCAACCATCGACTTTGTCGATATCGCCGGGCTGGTCAAGGGTGCCAGCGCGGGTGAGGGACTTGGTAATAAGTTTTTATCAAACATTAAAGAAACCGAAGTTATTTTGCATATGGTCCGCTGTTTTGAAGATGACAATATCAGCCACGTCGAAGGCGGTGTTGATCCGCTTCGCGATATCGAAATCATTGAAACCGAACTGATGCTGGCTGACATCCAGACGCTTGAAAACAAGATTCAGCGCCTTACCAAGCAGGCAAAAGCGGATAAAGACGCCAAGGTAATGTTAGAAACGGCCCAGAAGCTGTTAGAACACTTAGAAGATTCCAACCCCGTCAAAACCTTTGATGATGACAGCGACACGTTTAAAAAGCTCGACCGTGATCTGCGCTTTTTAACCAACAAAGCCATTATTTACGGGGCTAATGTCAACGAAGACGAACTTGAAGCAGATAACGAGCTGGTCAAAAGGGTTAAAGACCACGCGGCGCAGACAGATTCTGAAGTGATCAAACTGTGTGCCAAGATCGAAGAGGAGATGGTCAGCTTTGACGAGGATGAGAAAAAAGAGATGCTTGAAAGCCTGGGCGTAGAAGAGTCCGGTCTGGAACAGATCATTCGCCTTGGGTTTGCCAAGCTCGGGCTTATCAGCTACTTTACCGCCGGTGTCAAAGAGGTGCGCGCCTGGACCATCACCCAGGGCACCAAAGCGCCCCAGGCGGCGGCCGTGATCCACAACGATTTTGAAAAAGGCTTTATCCGCGCCGAAGTGGTCAGCTATGAGGATTTTGTCGAATGCGGCGGCGATCAGGGCGCCAAAGACGCGGGCAAAATGCGTCTGGAGGGTAAAGAGTACGTTGTGCATGACGGCGATGTAATGCATTTTCGCTTTAACGTGTAAAATAAAAGCCGCAGATTACTGATGCATTTTTAGTTTTTGTAACAATTTCGTTACATTCTTGTGATACAATACGTATAATACATAAATATGGTGGGGTAAATGACTGTAAAGCTTAAACACAAACTGCTGCTTTTGATATTTGTCCCTTTAAGCCTTGCCTTTGTCATGGTCGCAGTCATTTACAACAACCACCTGCAGTCGTATTTTCAAAAGATAGCCCTGCAGGATACCACCCACCGTTTAGAAGTTTTTGAATCCAAGATGCAAAATTTGCAAACCTCGCTGAGTTCATATGCTAAAAACTTGCAAAATGATGCTGAAATCATCAATTCGCTCAATCTTATCATCAATTACCAAGACCCTGAGTCTTACCGTTATCTTATCTTTGATTCGGAGAAGAAAAAACTGCTTGAAAACAGTAAAAGCCTCTCGGTAGACGGGTACAGTTTTGAAGTCAGTTATTTTAATGCCCAAAAAGAGCTTTTGGCCCACGGCAGATACGGGCAAAACAGCAAGCGCATTACGCAGTCTTTTAACAGCAGCGGCGAGGTGATTTATCTTGATCAAAACAGTCAGGTGACACAGCCGGCTTCTGCTTTTCTTGATCGCATCAAAGATGACACCAAATACGGGTTCTATCAGGACACTTTGCACCTGCAGCAGTTGACGCCGCTGTTTAAGGATAATGAAGTGTTTGGCTATATCAAACTGGGCGTTATCATCGATGAAAAAAACTTTCAACACCTTGTGGAGGGGATCAACGATTCGCTGTATCTGGTGGGGCCTGGCTTTATGCTTTCTAAAAACGGGAAAAAAGTACAGGATCTGTCCTACGGGGATTTGATGCAGGCCAGCAGGGGGTATGTGGACGCTTCGGAGTATATTTATAATTTTATCAAGCTGTGCGAGGATTTTAACGGCGGCAATCTGTTTGCCGTTTCAAGTTTGAGCAAGAAAGATCTGCATGCGGGGCTGGATACTCTTTTTTATCAGGTTACCTCCGTGCTCGCGCTTTCGTTTTTAGCCCTGACGCTGTTGGTGACGGCATTTACCAACCGCTTTTTCATGATGCCCTTAAACTCGCTGGTGGCTTCGATCAAAGAGTTAAAACAAAAACGCTACAAAGCCATCAGTATCAACAGCAACGATGAACTTGGCGAAATCGCCAAAGAGTTTAATGAACTCTCCCTGCAGCTGCAGCAGTCTATGGTGGAGTTAGAACGCAGCAACACCCAGCTGGAAGAGATTTTCAATGCCGTACCGCTTCGTATTTTTATCAAGGATATGCAGGGGCGTTATGTCAAAGCCAACAGTTACTTCCTGCAAGACTGCGGTCTTTCGCGCGAAGAGGAACTTATAGGCAAAACCGATCAGGAACTTCCCTGGAGCAAGGAGCAAAACCGTATCTTCCAGGAAGATGACCGCAAAGTACTCTTTGAAGATGAAAAACTGATGAAAAAGCAGGAATTCCTGCGCCGGTATGATGGAAGTGAGCGCGTGATTCTGACGTCTAAGATAGCGCTGAAAAACAGCAGCGCGCAGCCTGAAGCGCTTCTTGGCGTATATGACGATGTGACCGAACAAAAAAGCGTTGAAAAGCAGCTTGAAGAAAAAGAGCGCTACCTGATGCATCAAAGCAGGCTGGCACAGATGGGGGAGATGATCAGTATGATCGCCCACCAGTGGCGCCAACCGTTAGCCGCGATCAGTTCCACCGCCAACGCGATGAGTCTGAAGCTCGCGATGGGGCGGATGGAGAAAGATTATTTTGCTGCAAAGCTTGATAATATCAATGAGTACTCCCAGCACCTGTCATCGACCATCGATGATTTTCGGAACTTTTTTAAAAAGCATAAGGATAAAAAGAAAATCACGATGGAACAGATGGTTGATGATTCGATCAATATCATCGCCACGTCCATGCAAAACAGAAGTATCCGGCTGTATAAAGAGTATGACTGCCATAAATACTTTTACACCTATCCCAACGAGGTGCGCCAGGTGATTTTGAATCTGCTCAAAAACGCCGAAGACGTCCTGGTTGAGCGAACGGATATTGAACACAAGTGGGTCAAAATCGCCACGGCATATCAAAACAGCCGCTACGTGCTTACCATCGAAGACAACGCCGGCGGAATTGATGATACAATAACAGATAAGATATTTGAACCCTATTTTAGTACCAAAGAAAACAAAGACGGCACGGGCCTTGGGCTGTATATGTCAAAAACGATCATCGAAGAACACTGCGGCGGCGTTTTGAGCGTATACAACGGTAAAGACGGAGCCGTATTTAAGGTGGAGATATGAATAAAGAAAAAATCGATCAGCTAATGGAAGTGGGCAAAGACCTCAGTGTCCTTTATATCGAAGACAATAAAGAAGCAAGAGAATCCACGCTGGATTTGCTGCAGGATTTCTTTCCCCGTATCGAAGTTGCCGCAGACGGGGAGGAAGGGCTGCAAAAGTTTTACGACAACAGGTATGATTTTATTATCACCGATATCAATATGCCCCGTCTCAACGGCATAGATATGATCGAAAAGATCAGACAAAGCGACCTGGACGTACCGATTTTGATCACTTCAGCCTATAACGATTCGGGATATTTCATGGAAACGATCCGACTTGGCGTGGAAGGGTACCTGCTAAAGCCGGTCGAACTGAACCAGTTTGTGGATATGCTCACCAAAGCGGTGGAAAAGATCAGCCTCAAAAAGGAAAATGAAGCGTACAGAAAACAGCTTGAAAAAGAAAACCGCACCCTGGCGCGCAATGTTCACAATAAAGAAAAGATGCTGCAGGATCAAATGTTTCTGGATCAGTTGACGGGGCTGCAAAACAGGGCTTCGCTGGACGCAAAGATGAGTGAAGCCGACAGCAACCCCCAGTTGCGTTCAATCTTGTTTTTGATCGATATCAACAATTTTAAAAATATCAACTCCCTCTACAGTATCGATACGGGCAACGAGGTATTGCGTACTTTTGGAAAACAGCTGCGGGAGTTTGCATCGGCAAACGGGTATGAAGCTTTTCGCACCTCCGCTGACGAGTTTGCGCTGTTTGCCGCGTGCAGCGAATGCAGTTACCGAAAGATTTATGAAGATATAACCTCCATGTTAGAACAGGTTGACGGCAAAGAGGTCGAAGTGGACGGCGAAAACATCATGATAACCATTACCGTGGGTATCGCTTTTGAGTGCAGCGATCTTTTCAATAAAGCCAGTCTGTCGCTGGAAGAAGCCAAACGCAAAAATAAAAAATTCATCGAATACGAAAACGCCCTTGATACCACCGATGAATTAAAAAATATGTTTTACTGGCAAAAAGAACTCACCGGGGCACTGCAGGAAAGCCGTATCGTACCCTTTTTTCAGCCTATATTTGACGGCTGTGGCAATGTGGTCAAATATGAAGCATTGATGCGGCTGTACAAAGCCGACAGTGATGAGTACGTATCGCCGTTTTTCTTTCTGGATGTCTCTTTGCAGACAAAGCAGTATGATCAAGTGTCGCAGATGATGATAGAAAAGGTACTTAAGGTTGCCAGGGCCAATAAGGATACAACCTTTACGATCAACCTTAATTACAAAGATATGCAAAATGAAAAAATCAGCGGGATTTTTCATGAGTATATGGAAGAAAGCATCCGCAACAATATCCGCTGCAATCTTGTCTTTGAAATCGTAGAGAGTCAGGATATAGATAATTATAAAAAGCTCAAAGAGTTTTTTGACAGTTTTGACTGCCGCGAACTCAAGATAGCGGTGGATGATTTTGGCAGCGGGTATTCCAACTTTACCCAGATTCTGTCGCTGCTGCCCGAATACATCAAAATTGACGGCTCATTGATTAAAAATATCGATCACGATATCCAGTCGCTGGTACTGGTCAAAGCTATCATCAGTTTTGCCAGGAAGCTTTCTATTAAGACGATTGCGGAGTTTGTCCACTCCAAAGAGGTGTATGATATCTTAAAAGATGAAGGAATCGACCAGTTCCAAGGCTTTTACCTGGGCAAACCGCAACCCAAACTGCTGTAGTTTTTGCCGGTTGTGATGAAAACGGTCAAAACAGGCTTAATCTGGATCATCTTTTTATCCCTGGCGGCCTTTGCGTTTTTGTATATGAACGCGGTGAAAAACAGCAGGATCGATGCCCTTTTGGATGCCCAGACTAACAACTTGCAAAACCAGTATGAAACGATTTATCACTCTTTTTCTATCGCTTCGAAAAATATATACCTGTCTTTACAGGATAATGAAAAACTTCTGCACCTTTTTCACAGGGCGGGGCAGGGCGATAAAGAGCAAAAACGCCACTTCAGACAACAGATGCGGCAAATGCTGGCGCAAAAATACAAAAGGATGCGAAATTTTGGCGTTGAACAGTTTCACTTTCACCTGCCAGATGCCGAAAGTTTTTTACGGATGCACAAACCCGAAAAATACGGTGATGATCTCAGTGACGTCCGTCCCGGTGTGGTTTTGACCAACAAAACCAAAACTATGCAGGAGGGCTTTGAAGTCGGACGGGTCGTGCACGGATTTCGTTTCATCTATCCGCTTGCACTGGGATCTGCTCATCTGGGAAGCGTTGAAATCTCCATGTCAGGAGAGATATTGCAGCGTTTCATGTCCAAGTCTTTTCAAAACGAAACGGGCATTATGCTGCATGAAACGATGGCGACATCCAACCTGTGGCCAAAAGATTTGCAGCAAAAATATAACCGCTCAGCAAACAACCCGGCCTTTTTTATCTCCGGCCAAACACAAAGCACCCCGCTGCCGCAGATGCAAAAGCGTTTGCTGCGATATGAAGCGCTCAGCCTGTATGATAAAGACAGCCAAAAAATATTCAGTTTCAAGCCGATCAGGGATATAACGGGCCAAAATACCGGCTATATCTATTCAGTGACCTCAGGCGCTCAGGTTGCGGCGATTTACAGGGATTATTATACGGTAACCGCGACGGTTTCAATCTTTTTGCTTTTGATTGCCTTCCTGTTATACAGAGACCAGAAATATAAACATACGCTGCATGAAAAGATTGAGCAAAAAAGCAGACAGCTGCACCAAAAGCATCAGAAAATGATGCAGCAAACCAGGCTTGCCCAGATGGGAGAGATGATCAATATGATCGCCCACCAGTGGCGGCAGCCGCTTTCAGCCATCTCCTCCACGGCTAACTCGCTGCAGCTTAAAACTTCACTGGAGAGTTTTGACAAAGCTTTTTTCCAAAGCCGTTTAGAAAAAATCGCGTATTATACCCAGAATCTCTCGGCTACCGTGGATGATTTCCGCAATTTTTTCAAACCCCACAAAGAGATGGTTGAGATCACACCCGAAAAAATCTGTGATGACGCGGTGTTTATTATTGAGATATCGCTGAATAACAACCATATCACGCTGCGGCGCCGTTATGACTGCTATCAGAAAATACAAACTTACCCAAGTGAAATCCGCCAGGTGATTTTGAATTTATTAAAAAACAGTGAAGATGCTATTGTACAAAACGGACATAAAGATGGATTTATAGAAATTTCCACTACAATACTGGACAGGGATTTTGTTCAGATAAGCGTGACAGACAGCGGCGGCGGGATTGACCCGCAGTATCTTGATAAAATCTTTGATCCCTATTTCAGTACCAAGGATGTCAAAGTGGGAACGGGAATCGGCCTGTATATGTCAAATATGATTGTTTCCAAACACTGCGGCGGAAAGATAGAAGCCGCCAATACAGACAGCGGTGCCTGTTTTACGATCACCCTGCCAAAAGAAATGGATACGTAATGGATGCACAACAGATTGGAAAGCTTCAGGAAAGCTGCAGAGAATATACGCTTTTGTACGTGGAGGATAACGAGATTGCCAGAGAGGCCACGCTGGACGTGCTGCAAACCTTTTTTTTCTACATCGATACCGCCCATGACGGGGAAGAAGGGTTGCAAAAGTTTCAGACACGCCCCTATGATCTGGTCATTACCGATATCAATATGCCAAAAATGAACGGTATAGAGATGATTGAACAGATCAAGCAGATAGATCAAAACGTGCCGATTTTAATTACTTCAGCTTATAACGAACCCGATTTTTTCCTCCAAACGATCAAGCTGGGCGTGGAGGGCTATCTTTTAAAACCTTTGGATATGCAGCAATTTTTAACCAGCCTGAACAAAGCCGTAGAGAAGCTGCGGCTGCGCCGTGAGAATGAGCAGTACCGGCTGCATCTGGAACAAAAAGTACAGCAGCAGGTCGATCAGCTGCGCCAAAAAGATGAGATCATTGCCGAACGTTCCAAGTTTGCGGTTATGGGCGAGATGATAGATGCGATTGCCCACCAGTATAAACAGCCTCTTTCTATTATCCAGCTGCAGGCCCAGCAGTTGGAATACACGTATAACGAATTCGGCACGGTCGATAAAGACGTGATTGAAGACTCCACGAGAGGTACGATGCGGCAGGTGGATCACCTGATTGAAACAATCGATCATTTTCGCAGTTTCTTCCGGCCCGATTATACGATTGAACGGGTATCGCTGGATGTACTTTTGGGTTCTGTATCCACGTTGCTTCAGGATGAGCTGCGAAAACACCGCGTCAAGCTTTCTGTTGTGGGTGACAGCGATACGCACGTATACGTGATCGCCACGGATTTGAAGCACCTGCTGATTAATCTTATCAATAACGCCAAAGACGCCTTTGAAGCCCGCGGTATCGACAGAGACAGAGAGGTGGAGGTACTTGTGCAAAAGGATGAGGAAAATACGTATCTTAAAATCTGTGACAATGCCGGCGGTATTGATGCAAAGGTACTGCCAAATATTTTCAAACCCAACGTAAGCACGAAAAAGTTTGACAAGGGTACCGGTATCGGTTTGTATATCTGTACTCTGATAGTCAAAAAGATCGGCGCGAGTTTAGAGGCGGACAATTGGTCCAAAGGCGCGGTATTTACCGTGAAACTGCCCCATAAAAGGGCAGATGCCTAGCGGTCAAAGCGGGTAAAATCGTTGTGTTTGATCATGTCTTTTAACAAAGCGGTGTATTCTGTGCCTTTTTCGGAGTAGCTGCCCAGGTGGTCGATGAGCGTGAAGGGGTCATCGGTTTTTAAGCGAAATTCGCGAAACTCTTCATACGCGTATCCCGTGGCGATCGTTTCGTAATAATCGGCAATGGATTCTTTGGCGCTGTCATATTTTCGAAGCCAAACCTTCTGCCCTTCGCGGCTGCCCGTGGCTTGTATTCTGGGTTCGTTTTTATTAAACGACCAGACGCCAAAAAGGTTGTTGGCACGCTTGTAAAAGCGTGAAGTGGCCCATGCGCTTTCCACCGCCGCCTGGGCAAGCGTGATACTTTTTGGATGGGGTTTGATCGCGGCAAGCAGCTCTTTGTTCGTATCTGCGCCGTATCTGTTTTTAAGCTTTTTAAGCGTGTCTTCATCGTTATTGGCAATCGCTTCTTTTGCCCTGTCGTATTTTTGACGCAGCTGCATATCGACTTTATACACCGCGGGAAGAACCGTTTTTAAATACTGTTTTTTTCTTTCAGAAAGCGACTTTGGGATTTTGGCGTAAAGCTGCTGCACGTTGATAGCTCTGTTTTTTTTGGTTTCTGGTTCGCTTTGGGGCTGGACAGCGGGGTGGGAAAACTTCATAAAGCCTGCAAGCAGCAGTGAAAGAAACAGTGCGTAGATAATGATGTATTCAATCGTTTTCAAAAAAACTCCTTAGATATTGAAATAATTGGCTTCAGGATGCGGGCACACCAAAGCTGAAGTGGATTGTTCGGGCACAATCTGGTGGGTCTGGCTCAGCGTAATCCCATGTTCTTCGGGTTTGAGCAGGGCAAACAGGGCTTCGTTGAGTTCCAGATCGGGACAGGCGGGGTAGCCAAAGCTGTAGCGCGCACCCTGGTAACCCGTCATATTCACATTCCTGATACTGCCTGTGTCAATACCCAGATCCAGCCGTATCTGCTTGTGGGCGATCTCGGCCAGCGCTTCGGCCAGTTCCGCGCCAAGACCGTGGACAAAATAATAATCGCTGAAATTGCCCGCATCATACAGCTTTTGTTCATATGCGCTGATTTTTGCTCCCGCGCTTACGATACTAAACGCCGCTTTTGTTTCATGCAGATAAAAATCCGAAATCGCTCTGAAAGGAGGTTTTTGCTGCCTTTGAAAGTCAAAAACGTGCGCTTTGTTATTCTCATCATAAACGATCAGATCATCCTTACTGGCTTCACACGCAAAATAGCCGTAAATCACGGTGGGTTCAAACAGTTCATCCAAAAACAGCCGCTTAAGTTCCAGATATTTTGGCGTGATAACGTCCTGCATCTGCTTTTGCTTTTGCTCTTTGCTTAAGTCTTTACCTTTAAACCCCCAGCGCTGTTTAAACAGCATCTTTTCATTGATCCAGTCAAAAGCCAGGGCTTTGTCCACGGGCATCACCCGTCTGCCCCAAAAGGGCGGCTGCTGGCTGGTGTAGGGCTTTGGCATGGCGATATCTTCATATTTTGGCATGACATGGGCCGGTTTTTGCGGCGTCTGTTTTTCTATCTTTTCATGCAGCTGGGTGTCACTATCACCCTTTTCAATGCGCCCCATCGCCGTCACGCCGTCAAAAGCGTCTTTGCAGTAAAAAATGGGGCCTTTATAGATCGGGCGGCAGTATTCTTGAACAAAGTTGGTCGTCAGCGCTGCGCCTCCAAGCAGAACCGGCAGATCATAACCCTTTTCATTCAGAATCTGCAGGGATTCTTTCATCACCTGCGTGGATTTGACCAGCAGTCCGCTCATTCCCACGGCGTCGGGTTGATGCGTGTCTATGGCTTCGATAAACTCTTCAATACCCACCTTGATACCAAGATTGATCACTTTGAAGCCGTTGTTGCTTAAAATGATATCAACCAGGTTTTTGCCCACATCGTGGACATCACCCTTGACCGTACCAATCACCAGTGTGGTGTCGGCTTTTTTCTCTTTTTTGGGCAGGTAGGGGGTTAAATAATCCACCGTCGCTTTCATCGTCTCGGCTGACTGCAGGACAAAAGGCAGCTGCATCTTGCCCTCGCCAAAGAGTTTGCCGATGGATTTCATGCCGTCAATAAGGATTTCATTAACGATGCGCTGGGGGTCCAGTCGCTCAATTGCTTCTTTGACATGCGTTATCATCGCTTCTTTGTTGCCGTCAAAGAGGTATTTGGTGATCTTTTCCTCATCGCTGAGGTTTTCATCGCTGCTTGTTTCTTCCTGCAGCCCCTCTTTATCCTTAAAGTGATCGATAAAGGTAAACAGGGCGTTGTCAGCTGTATTAAACAGCAAATCCTCACACACTTTAATATCTTCTTCTTCCATGCGAGAAAGCGGCAGGATATGTTTGACGTTGATGATAACTGCACTCATGCCCGCTTGCAGGCAGTGGTGCAAAAATACCGAGTTGAGGTACTTTCTGGCATCTTTGTCCAAGCCAAACGAGATGTTGGAAAGCCCCAGAACCGTACCGCACTGCGGATGGCTTTGGTTAAACTCCCTAATGGCTTCAATAGTCTGCACCGCCGCGTCTTTATACTCGGCATCCCCGCTGCCCACGGTAAAGGTCAACAGGTCAAAGACCAGATCGCCGGGGTCCATGCCGTGCCTGTTGACCGCCAGGTCGTATATTCGCCCTGCTACTTCCAGTTTTCGCTGCCTGGTTTTGGCCATACCTTTTTCATCGATGGTCAGACAGATCAGCGCGCTGCCATGTCGTTTGGCAAGGGCGCAGATTTGATCGAATTTTTCTTCACCGTCTTCAAGGTTGACCGAGTTGATGATGGGTTTGCCCCCGATATGCTTCAGCGCTGTTTCCAGGGCCGCAGGTTGGGTGGAATCAGGCATCAGCGGGATGGATACCTTGTCTTTATAGCGGGCAAAAACCTGATCCATATCCTTTGTCTCATCACGGCCCGCAAAGCCGACGCTGACATCAAGAACGTGCGCGCCGGCTCTGACCTGTTCCTGGGCAACCTGCAGCGTACCTTCGTAATCTTCATCCAGCAGCAGGTTTCGAAACGCTTTGGAGCCCGTGGCGTTGCTGCGCTCGCCGATGAGCAGGGGAGCGGGGTCCTGCTTGAGCGAAACGCTTTCATACAGCGAAGCCAGAGCGCGGGGCATAAAACCTTTTGGCTTTGTGGGCACATGCCCAGTGACAGCTTTGGCAAGGGCGGTAATGTGCTGGGGTGTGGTACCGCAGCAGCCTCCAAGGATGCTCACGCCGCTGTAGTCTAAAAACTGCTTTTGCAGCGAAGCAAATTCGTCCGGTCCCATCGGGTAGTAGGTGTGACCGCCTCTGTTTTGGGGCAGTCCGGCGTTGGCGTGGATGGAGATGGGCTTGTTCCAAACCTTCGCAAGTGCTTCTAAGTGCTTGCCGTACTGTCCCGGGCCGGTACCGCAGTTAAAACCCAGGCTGAAGATGTTAAACGGTTCCAGAATCGTTGCCAGTGTCGCAGCGTCGGTGCCGATAAGCATCGTGCCTGAGAGTTCGATCGTGGCTGAGACCATGATGGGAATTTGCGGGGCAGCGTCACGGCACGCGTTTAAAGCGGCTTTTATCTGCAGGGGGTCCTGGCAGGTTTCAAGCAAAAACAGATCAACTCCGCCCTCAGCCAGGGCCTGCGCGGCGGTTTTGGTTCCCTCATACAGGGTGTCGTAATCGATGTGGCCAAGGGAGGGCAGCTTGGTTCCCGGACCGATATCGCCGGCGACGTAGCGGGGTTTGTCAGCTGTACTGAACGCATCGGCCTGCTTTCTGGCCAGTCTGGCGCCCTCATAGGCTAAATCATAGGTTTTATCAGCCAGATCGTAATCATCTAACACCCAGGGCAGGGCGCCGAAGGTATTTGTTTTGATGATATCGGCACCGGCTAAAAGATAGCGGTAGTAGATGCGTGATACGACTTCGGGTGCGCTGGCGTTGAGCGTTTCATTGCAGCCCTCCACGCCGTTCCACTGCGTCTTTGTAATTTGTAAATCCTGAATCTGGGTGCCCATGGCACCGTCTAATATATAAACTTTGTTACTATCTAGCAAAAGCGATCCTAACCTGTTTTTTGGCGCAATTATACCAAAAGCCGCCTAACTGTAAAGCGAGTCGTATTCGAGTTTTTTGAGTTTATCGACGATATCGATGATATAGGGGTTCTTGCCGTATTTTTCATACAGTTCGTGCAGCAGGTGTTTTTTCAAAGCGCTAAACTCTTTTTTACTAAGTTTAAGCACATCCTCATCATCGTAAATAACCTGCCTGATCTCTTTATACACGGTGTTTTTAAAGTATTTCAGTTTTTCGATGCGGTAGCGGTCAAAGATGATTTCGACCTCATTAACCAGGCGCACCTTCAGCGTAGACAGCCTTGCTGAGTCAAACTGCGGCGTTTTTTCATCTTTGAGCTTGGCAAAGGAGGTGTTTGCCGGCACCAGTTTGAGATTGTACTGGTAATTGAGCGAATGGAAGCATTGGAAAAAGTTGATAAACCATTTGACGTTGCCGTTTGTAAAATACACCTTGACCTTGCCGTTTGGCAAAATCGCAATATCTTCCAGCACTTCCTGGCCGAGCTTTTCAAGGGTTTTTGTATTAACTGCTTCTAAAAGGGTGTGTGCATCCATCTGTTGTACTCTTTGTGAAACGGTTTTTACATATTTTAGCATATTTTGGAATCGATAACATTTTTTTACTTGACATATGTTCAATACAATTGCTATAATTTGGACATATGTTCAAAAGGAGCGAGAAATGCAAAGCTTACGCAACATATTTTATTTTTATTATGACGGATTTAGGCAAATGGTGCTTGGAAAAACGCTTTGGAAGCTGATTTTGATCAAGCTGGCCGTGATCTTTTTGTTTTTAAATTACATCATTTATGACAAAAGTTTCAACACAGAATATGACAGCTTCAGTAAAAAAGCGGATTTTGTCAAAGCAAATTTAGCGAAAAATTGAAAGGAAAGAGAAAATGGAGGAAACGCTTGTTGACTGGTCGCGGGCGCAGTTTGCGCTGACGGCTATTTATCACTTTTTGTTTGTCCCGCTGACGCTGGGACTGGGGTTTATCGTGGCTATCATGGAAACGATTTACGTTAAGACAAAAGATGAGTTTTACAAAAAGATGACGAAGTTCTGGATGACGCTGTTTGCGATTAATTTCGCTATCGGCGTGGCAACGGGGCTTATTATGGAGTTTGAGTTTGGGACCAACTGGGCCAACTACAGCTGGTTTGTCGGCGATATCTTCGGCGCGCCGCTCGCGGTTGAGGGGATTTTGGCCTTTTTTATGGAAAGTACCTTTTTTGCGGTGATGTTTTTTGGCTGGAACAAGGTTAGCAAAGGTTTTCACCTGCTCTCAACCTGGCTGGTGGCAGTGGGCTCAAACTTAAGCGCGCTGTGGATCCTTGTGGCCAACGGTTGGATGCAGTATCCCGTGGGTATGACATTTAATCCTGATACGGCCAGAAACGAGATGAGTAACTTTTGGGATGTGATCCTCTCACCCGTGGCTATCAGCAAATTTTTGCACACCATCGGCAGCGGATATGTTATCTCGGCACTGTTTGTCGTGGGTATCAGCGCGTGGTTTTTGCTCAAGGGCAAAGATGTGCTTTTTGCCAAGCGTTCTATGGCGATCGGGGCGACTTTTGGGCTTATTACGTCACTGTTTTTGGTTGTAAGCGGAGATGAGTCGGCCCATCAGGTCGCTAAAACCCAGCCGGTGAAACTGGCCGCGATGGAAGGGTTGTACGAGGGTAAAAGCCAGGCGGGCATCGTCGCTGTCGGCGCGCTCAATCCGGATAAGGATGTAACAAATGAAAAAGAAGCGTACCTGTTTGAAGTAGAGATCCCCTATATCCTCTCCCTGCTTGGATACCATGATATAGACGCGTATGTAGCGGGATTGCAGGATTTGGTTTACGGTAATAAGGCCCAAAACATCGAAGGAGCGGCAGAGAAGATCGCCAAAGGCAGGGAAGCCGTAGCCGCGTTTCAAGCTTATAAAGAAGCTTCAAAGAGCGGCGACGAAGCGGCGATGAAAGAAGCAAGGAGCGTGCTGGAGGCCAATATGGATTATTTTGGCTACGGCTATCTGGACAAACCCGAAGATATCGTGCCGCCGGTGGGGCTGACCTTTTACAGTTTTCACGTTATGGTCGCCCTTGGCAGCTGGTTTGTCGTACTTTTTGCCGCAGTTCTTTATTTGGTGAGCAAAAAGGAGATTTCGCGGTATCGAAAATGGCTCAAAGCCGCGCTTTTTTCCATCCCGCTTGGCTACATCGCCGCAGAAGCCGGGTGGATCGTGGCTGAAGTGGGGCGCCAGCCCTGGGCGATCCAGGATCTCATGCCCGTACACGTGGCCGTGACAAATATTTCAAGTACAAACGTTATGATGACCTTTTGGCTCTTTGCGTTTTTGTTTACGGCGCTTTTAATCGCAGAGATCAGGATCATGACAAAACAGATCCAAAACGGTTTTGAAGGAGGGCACTGAAATGTTTGGTGATTTAAGTCTTTTGGCGCTGCAGCAGTACTGGTGGTTTATCATCTCGCTGCTTGGCGGATTGTTTGTGTTTATGATGTTTGTCCAGGGCGGGCAGAGTTTGATCTTTGCGCTTTCGCGCGATGAGAGTGAAAAGAGTATGCTGATCAACTCCATCGGGCGCAAGTGGGAACTTGGGTTTACGACCCTGGTTCTTTTTGGCGGGGCGCTTTTTGCGGCGTTCCCGCTGTTTTACGCGACCAGCTTCGGGGGCGCGTACTGGGTGTGGATGGCGATACTGTTTTGTTTTATCATTCAGGCGGTAAGCTATGAGTACCGAAAAAAAGAGAATAATTTTCTGGGTCAGCGGACGTATGAAATCTTTTTATATATCAACGGAACCCTTGGCGTATTTTTGCTGGGGGTTGCGATTGCGACCTTTTTTAGCGGCAGCGAGTTTTTGATCGATGAGAGAAACTTTTCTTACTGGCAAAACGACCTTCGCGGTTTGGAAGCTCTTGGCAATCCCTTTAACTGGCTGCTTGGACTGGCGCTTGTATTTTTAAGCAAAATATTAGGCGCGATGTATTTTATAAATAATATCGATTATGGCATAATAAGGAAGCGGGCTGTAACTTCTATTAAAAAGAATATGGTTTTCTTTCTTCTTTTCTTCCTGAGCTTTTTGGCGTGGATCTTTACCAAAGATGGGTTTGCGCTAACGCAAAGCGGGCAGGTTGTCATGCAAAGTTATAAATATCTGCAAAATTTCGTGCAGATGCCCGTAATCGGACTGGCGTTTGTCGCCGGTATTGTGATGGTTGTTGTCGCCGTTTTTTCCACGATCCATTTGCATAGAACCTGCTGCATTATTACCGGAGGGATCGGCGTGGTGATTACGGTAACGGCGCTGCTTTTGAATCTAGGCTATAACAATACGGCGTACTACCCCTCAACCCATGATCTGCAGAGTTCACTGACGATCATGAACTCCTCAGGCAGCCACTACACCCTGACTGTTATGAGCTACGTTTCGTTAATGGTTCCCTTTGTCCTGGGCTATATCGCACTGGCCTGGAGGGCGATGGATAAGCAAAAGATTACCCGCCAGGAGATCGAAAATGATGACGGGCACAATTACTAGGAGGTAAAGATGGTAGATTACACAACTTCACTTATGTGGCTGGCCCTTTGGCCGGCGGTACTGTATATCGCATACAGACTCAGCATCAAAAACGCGTTAAAGGAGCAAAAATGATTGCGTTACCGGTAAAAACAGGCAAGAAAAACAGCAGGCTTTCGCCGCTGTTTGGCAAAGCAAAATATTTTGTGCTTATCAAAGGCGACAGTATGGAACTGATCGAAAATGAAAGCAAAAGCGGTAAAGGCGTAGCCGGGTTTTTAAAGCAGCGAGGGGTTGAAAAACTGATTGTTGCGCATATGGGCCAAAAACCTTTTGAATCGCTTGATGCCGCGGGCATTGAAGTGTATCTGTGCAGTGATTTGAAGCTGGCGGCCAATGAAGTCGTGCTCAAGCTTGTCAATGAAAGCTTGCAAAAGGTTGACAAAACCAACTACAAGCAGCTGCTTGAGAAAAAAGGGCAGCATACACAGACCCATAGCAAGGAGCGCTGCTGCCAAAAAGGACGATTTGTCCTTGTATGATTTGGGAGAACTTTCTCCCGGGTCGTATCCTCTCACAAAATAACACTTCCAACCTACACGAAATTTTATTATACTTACAGAAAAAAAGGATTATAATGGCGCACAAAGCCGTAATATTTGATCTGGACGGAACGCTGCTGGATTCTATCCATGATATCGCGCTGTGCTGCAACGAAGTACTGCAGCGTTTTGGCTACCAAAGCCACCCGCGTGAAGCGTATAAAGATTTCGTGGCTGACGGGGCGCGGGTGCTTTTTGAAAGGGCACTGCCCTCAGGACACACCGGCGATGAATTAGAACGCGCCCTTACGCTTTTTAGACAAATTTATGAAAGCAGGGTGCATCCAAATACGCTTCCTTACAGCGGTGTGGAAGATATGCTTGCCACGCTTCAGCAGGAGGGGCTGGCTAAAAGCGTGCTTTCTAATAAACCCGATCACACGACAAAAGCGTATGTACAGCAGATGCTGGGACACTATGATTTTGCGCAGGTATGGGGGCAGCAGGAGGGTTACGGTCTCAAACCCGATCCCGCTTCGGCTCTGCAGATAGCGCGCAATATGCAAAGAGATCCGGGTGAAATCATTTTTGTCGGGGATACGGCAACGGATATGAAAACGGCAAAAAATGCCGGTATGCGCTCAATAGGGGTGTTGTGGGGGTTTCGAAATGAAGCCGAGCTGCGCGCGGGCGGCGCCGATATGATCGCCGCTACGCCCCGTGAGGTTTTGTCGCTGCTGCTTTAAAGACTGGGACCCGCGCCTGAAAAATCAAAGGCGCTGTCTTTAGTCTGGTATTTCTTGAAATTATCCACAAACATTTGCGCCAGCTTCATCAGCTGGGCATCGTATCTGGCGGTGTCTTTCCATGTTTGCCTTGGATTAAGTACCTCGGTGTTGACGCCCTCAAGCTCTTTTGGAATATCCAGGTTAAACACGTCCAGTGTTTCAAACTCCGCATCTAAAATATTTTCATTTAAGATTCCATCAATACACGCTCTGGTATCTTTGATACTCATACGCTTGCCCTCGCCGTAGGGGCCGCCGGTCCAGCCGGTGTTGACCAGGTATACGTTGACGCCGTGCTGATCGATCTTTTCACCAAGCAGTTTGGCATACACCGTAGGGTGCAGGGGTAAAAACGCTTCGCCAAAGCAGGCGCTGAATGTTGCAACCGGCGTGGTGATACCCCGTTCGGTACCCGCGACCTTGGCGGTATAGCCGCTGAGGAAATAATACATCGCCTGTTCTTTGCTCAGTTTGCTTACAGGAGGCAGTACGCCAAAAGCATCGGCGGTTAAAAAGATGATGTTTTTGGGATGGCCTGCTTCCATAGATGGGCGGTGGTTTTTGATGTGATAGATGGGATAGGAAACGCGGGTATTTTCAGTTTTGGTTTTATCTTCATAATCAACCACGCCGTCATCATCATAACCCACGTTTTCAAGCAGTGCGTCTTTGCGGATTGCGCCGAATATTTCGGGTTCGCTTTTTTCATCCAGGTCTATAACCTTGGCATAGCAGCCCCCTTCGAAGTTGAACACGCCGTTTTCATCCCAGCCGTGTTCATCATCCCCGATGAGCTCTCTGTTGGGGTCGGTAGAAAGAGTTGTCTTGCCCGTTCCGCTAAGACCGAAAAAGAGGCAGGTGTCGCCGTCTTTGCCCACGTTGGCCGAACAGTGCATAGGCAGTTTGTTATCCAGCGGAAGCCAGTAATTCATCATCGAAAAGATGCCCTTTTTCATCTCTCCGCCGTACCAGGTACCGCCGATAATAGAAACCGCGTTTTCAATATCAAACATGACAAACACGTCACTGTTTAACGCATCTTTTTCATACTCGTCATTGGTTGTTTTGCACGCGTTGTATACGGTAAAATCGGGAGTAAACTCTGCTAATTCCTCTTTTGTGGGCCGGATAAACATATTTTTGACAAAATGTGCCTGCCACGCCACTTCGGAGATAAAACGGATTCGTTTTCTGCTGGCTTTGCTGGCCCCGCAGAAAACATCGGTGACATAGAGGTTTTTGCCAGAAAGCTGTTTTTTTGTTTTTTCAAACAGTTTGTCAAAAACTTCTTTTTTAACCGGCTTGTTGATTTCGCCCCACGCGATATTTTGGTTTGAGGGCGGCTGATCGACAAAATATTTGTCTTTGGGACTGCGTCCGGTAAAGATGCCCGTGTCACAGATTGCCGCTCCGTTTGTGGCAAGTTTGCATTCGCCGTGATTGATCTCGTGAGCGGCCAACGCGTCATAATTGAGGTTGTAGTATATCTTCTTGATATCTTCCAACCCGGCCTTTTCAATATCGTTTGGTTTCATTTCTTTAGACATATTTGCTGTTTTCCCTATTGTATAAAGTTTATGTAAAAATCGAAATCAAAATACCCGCGGCAACGGCCGAACCGATAACACCCGCGACATTTGGTCCCATCGCGTGCATCAGCAGTACGTTGCCCGGTTTAGATTCCATGCCGACTTTATTGACCACACGCGCGGCCATCGGCACGGCACTCACGCCCGCTGCCCCGATAAGGGGGTTGATCTTTTCTTTTGTCATTTTGTTCATCAGTTTGGCCATCAGTACGCCAACGGCCGTTCCGACTGCAAATGCGACAAGACCGATGATCATGATGCCAAGCGATTCAGCCACTAAGAACTTATCAGCGGCAAGCTTGGTGCCCACCGAAAGCCCAAGGAAGATGGTGACGACATTGATCAGCGCGTTTTGCAGCGTATCGCTGAGCCGGTCAACCACGCCGCTTTCCTTGGCAAAGTTACCAAAGGCAAACGCCCCTACAAGCGGAGTCGCGTCAGGCAGGATCAAGATGGTTAAAAACAGTACGATCAGCGGAAAGATCATCTTTTCCAGTTTATTCACCGGCCGCAGTTTCTCCATCTTGATTTCACGTTCTTCTTTGGTTGTCAGCGCTTTCATGATCGGAGGCTGGATCACGGGGACCAGGGCCATGTACGAGTACGCGGCCACGGCCATCGCGCCAAGCAGCTCCGGAGCCAGTTTGTTGGCGATAAAGATGGTGGTGGGGCCGTCTGCGCCACCGATGATACTGATGGCCGCTGATTGCTGCAGCGTAAAATCAAATACGCCCGTATACTGCGAAAGCGCTGCCGCGCCTACCAGCGAGCCAAAGATGCCAAACTGCGCCGCGCCGCCTAATATGGCCGTTTTTGGGTTGGCCAGAAGCGGACCGAAATCTGTCATCGCGCCCACGCCCATAAAAATCAGCAGTGGGAAGAATTCGTTGGCAATACCCATATTGTACATGATCCCAAGCATTCCGTGATCGCCCGCTAGATCGGCAATGGGGATATTTGCCAGGATGCCGCCAAAGCCGATAGGCAGCAGCAGCAGCGGTTCAAATCCTTTTTTGATCGCCAGATAAAAAAGCAGCAGACAGATGGCAAACATCAGGATGCGGCCAAAACTCTGCGCAAAGATACTCATATCTTTGCCCTCAGCCGTTTTAACGCCTTCTTTTGGCGCAATAATCGCATTGAGTCCCGTTGTTTTCCAAAAGCTTTCAAGAAGCCCGGTCATGCTCTTTGGCTCATACGATTCCTCTTTTGTCTCGGATGCGGGCTGCGCGGGTTCGTTTGCAGCCAGCGGTGCGAGCATAAATGAAAAAATCAGTGCCGCTGAAATGAATAATCTGCTCATTATCATCAACCCTTAATCCATTGTCGCTAGAACTTGCCCCTCTTCGACTGCATCGTTTGTTTGTACAGTGATGTGGGCAATTTTGCCGCTTTGGGGAGCGGTAACGTCTATTTCCATCTTCATCGCTTCAAGGATCATGATTTTTTCACCCTCTTCAACGCTGTCACCCGGAGCTTTAAGTATTTTCCATACGTTGCCCGGAGTCTGGGATTTGATTTCTACGCTGCCTTCGCCCGCCGGAGCCGCCGGAGCGGAATCGCCCGCTTCGCTTTGGCTGCTGACGTCTTTGACTTCAACCTTCGCATCACCCTCTGCTACCTGTACGCTAAACTTTTCTCCGTCTACTACTACCGTATAATTGCCGCTCATGTCGCCTCCATTTGTGTTTTGTGTTCCTTTTCGCACCTTCAGCGGGGATTTTCCAAGCAGAAAATCGATCCCTTTCTGGTCGCACGAAGCCGCGATAAAGATGTTTTCATCCGTGGTGTCCAAATCGTTTTCTTTCAAAACTTCTTTCCAGTGATCCATCGATTTGTTTTCGTCTCTGTCTGAAATATCCAGGGGGTTTTCCTCTGTTGGTTCCAGCTTTAACTGTTCGCTTGCCAGTTTAACAATCTCCTCATCGGGTTTGACCGGTGTTTTGCCAAAGTAGCCAAGAACCATGCGGCCGTATCCCGGAGCGATCTTTTTCCACTCGCCGAACATAACATTGTTAAACGCCTGCTGCCAGTAAAACTGTGAAACGGGCGTAACGCTGGTGCCATATCCCCCTTTTTCGACCACTTCGCGCATCGCTTTGATGACGTCGGTGAACTTATCGAGCATATTATTGTCGCGCATCATCTGGGTGTTGGCCGTCAGTGCGCCGCCTGGCATCGGAGAAAAGGGGATCAGGGGAGAAACCTGTGTGGCTTCGGGGGGCATGTCGTAATCTTTGAGGCAGTCGTATAAAACCTCTTCGTATTTTAAAATCTTTTCGGTCGTGAGGTTGCCGAGGTTAAAATCGGTCCCCTTGGTCGCGTGCAGCAGCGTGAGGATATCGGGCTGGCTTGTGCCGCCGCTGACCGGAGCTGCCGCAAGGTCGATACCGTTGGCGCCTGCTTCTAAAGCCGCCAGATAGGAAGAAACGCTCACCCCCGCCGTTTCATGCGTATGCATCCGCAGGTGAACATCTTCGCCAAGCAGGCTGCGCGCCATTTTGATTGTTTCAAAGACTTTGTGCGGACTTGCCGTACCGCTGGCGTCTTTGAACGCCACCGAGTCAAAAGGAACCCCGGCGTCTAAGATGTTGCGCAGTACCCCTTCGTAAAAGGGGACATCATGGGCGCCTTTGCATCCGGGAGGCAGATCCATCATCGTGACGACGACTTCGTGGTTGAGATTGTGGCGCTTGATGCACTCGGCGCTGTAGGCTAAGTTATTGACATCATTGAGCGCGTCAAAGTTTCTGATCGTGGACGTGCCGTGTTTTTTAAACATCTTTGCGTGCAGATCGATCAAATCCCTGCTGCCTGTTTCAAGCATGACGGTATTGATACCGCGGCTAAGCGTCTGGAGGTTGACATCGGGACCGACGATGTCACGGAATCGGTCCATCATCGTAAACGCATCTTCCTGAAGATAGAAGTACAAGCTTTGAAAACGCGCGCCGCCGCCGAATTCAAAGTGGTTGATGCCCGCGTCCAGGGCTGCTTCCACCGCCGGAAAAAAGTCATCCATCAAGACTCTGCCGCCAAAGACGGATTGAAAGCCGTCTCTGAAAGTGGTATCCATTATGTCGATATATTTCTTAGCCATAATTTTCCTTAACTGGTTGAGTTTTTGTGGTGTGTGATGGCTGCGATGGCAGCTGCTATCTTTTTGCTTTTGTTGGATTGCGCTTGTTGTGTTTTAGAAGGTGCTGTCGGTGCTTTTGGTTCGGGGAAGTACTTTGCTATCAATTTTGCCTGCAGTTGCAAAATCAATATCAGAAAGTATAAAAATACAAATACGATTCCCATCCCAAGGACCATAAACTTGAGTGCTTCAGCTACAATGTTTGGTTCCATATTTTCCATACCCTTGTATTGCAAAATTGTGACAAATTGTAAGATATTTTAGCTTTTAACAAGCTAAAATCCTTTCCCTAGATTTTTCTTTGTTACTGTAAGCCACAAAGCCCCTCCTGCAGGGGGATGGGCGGATCAGTTTAGATTAATATTTCACGCTGCCCGCGACTGTCGGTACTGCTTAAAACGCCCATGGCTTCAAGTTGTTCGATAATATTGGCCGAACGGTTGTAACCGATCGCCAGCTTTCGCTGCAGGTAACTGATCGATGTTTTTTTGTCATTGAGTACGATCTGTTTGGCATCTTCATACAGTTCGTCCAGGTCGGTATTGGAAACCGCCGCGCCTGAATTTTCCTCTTCGCTGCTTAAAAAGCGCTCATCGTAATCGGCCAAGCCCTGCGATTTGAGAAATTCCACGATCTGTTCGATCTCGGCTTCCTCGCTCCAGGGCGCGTGCAGCCGTACCAGCGAAGATGCGCCCGGAGGCGTAAAGAGCATATCGCCTCTGCCAAGCAGGCTTTCTGCCCCGTGGGCGTCCAGGATCACTTTGCTGTCGACTTTTTGGCCCACTTTGTAACTGATGCGGCTTGGCAGGTTGGCTTTGATCAGCCCCGTGACAACGTCCACGCTCGGGCGCTGGGTGGCTACGATCAGGTGGATGCCGCTGGCTCTGGCCATCTGGGCCAGGCGGGAGATGGAATACTCCACATCCTTGCCCGCAGTCATCATCAGATCGGCCAGCTCGTCGATGACGACCACGATATAGGGCAGGGCGTCATAGCCTTGCTGCTTTGCCTTTTTATTGTAATTTTCTATGTTTTTGGTTTTGGAGTTGCTCATAAGCTTATAGCGCCGCTCCATCTCCGCAACCATATTATTAAGCGCGTTGACGGCTTTTTTGGGTTCGGTGATAACGGGTGTGAGCAGGTGGGGAATATCGTTGTATATAGAAAACTCAAGCATCTTGGGATCGATCATCATCAGCTTTAGATGCGTGGGATCGTTTCGATACAGCAGGCTTAAGATCATAGCGTTGATTCCTACGGATTTGCCGCTGCCGGTGGTGCCCGCAATCAGCAGGTGGGGCAGCTTTTTCAGGTCTGTAAAAAAGGGCTTGCCCACGATATCCTTGCCAAGAGCAAGCGTAAGCGGTGAGGAGCTTTGGCTGAAAATATCGCTTTCGATCAACTCTCTTAAATAAATCGTTTCCAAACTTTCGTTGGGGATTTCGATTCCCACCACGTCCTGGCCCGGGATAGGGGCCTGGATGCGGATGGTTTTGGCTTTAAGCGCCATAGCCAGGTCATCTTGCAGGTTTAAAATCTTAGAAACCTTTACGTTTGCGGCGGGGCGGAATTCAAAGGTGGTGACAATCGGTCCGGAGTAGGTGCGGACTACGTCGCCGTTGATATTGAACTTTTTAAGTTTCTCTAAGAGGTTGGAAACTTTTTCATCGATGATGTTTTCATCGATTTTTTTGCCGTCTTTTTTGGGTTTTTGCAGAAACTGGGGTTTAGGGAGTTTAAAATCCTTGCTGACTTCGATTTTTCCTTTTTCCACGGTGGAATCAAGAAGTTTTTTATTTTCTTCCAACTCTTCAACAACCTGATAATCTTTGGGCGTGTTTTCTTTGGTGTCTTCTTCCCAGGGAGGCGTCTGATCATGCCGCAGTTCACGGTTTTCCTCTTCCAGTTCCCGGTCAAATTCTTTGGATTTGATCAGTTTGATATCTACGTCACTGTTTTCATCCATCTCGTCCACATCCGCAATCGACGCGTCTTCGCTGTAATCGATATTTTGGGTGTAATCAGGTTCTTTGTTATTAGCTTGCTCACTGCTTTGGCTTTCATCTTCCGCCGGTTTTTGCGGTGAATAGGACGGTTGTGCCGATTGTTTTTTGAGCGGTTTTGGTTTTGGAGTGAAAAAAGCTTTGCATCTGGCCAGCAGCCCCGCAAGCAGGCGGCTGAACTTGATACGCTCGTCAAACAAAACAGCCAGCGCCACCAAAAAGGTCATCAGCCAAAACAGCCACGCCCCCGCTACGCCGATAAAGGGGCTTAAAAAGTCTACTACGCTGGCTCCGATCTCGCCGCGAAACTCGCCGGTGACAAGCAGTGCCTGCAAAATGATCAGCGATAAAAAAAGTAGAAGCGAAGAGATGAAACGTTCTGCGGATTTGAGATCAAAACGGCTGAGCCTGTAGATAAAATACAGCGGGATCAAAAGCAGCAGAAAGTTAAAAAAGGCAAAATAACCAAAATACTGCCTGTTATAAGCGGCAATAATCTGCCCGTAGTTGCCCACTAAACTCTTATCGGCCACAAATGTGGCATAGGTGACAAACAGAACCAGAATCGTAGCAATGATCGAAAAAACTTTGTAATAAATAGCGCAGCCTTTTTTAAGCCTTATTATACCACATTGACTTTAGAGGTAATTGACCAGTGACAGCTGCTGGACTCTGGCCACTGAAGAAGCCATCGCCTGGTAGTTCAGCTGCAGCTGCTGCAGCTTCATCGCCGCTTCGCCGTAATCGACGTCGATGGTTTCAGACCGAAGGGTCTGGGTGTGGACTTCCAGGGTTTCGTTTCTGCTGATCTGGTAATCAAAACTTTGTGAAACCGCGCCGATTTCGGTGTGTTTCCTGACCGTGTGGTCATGGATGTGATCGACCTGGTCAAGCAGGTTTTGGATGCCTACGCTTCTGCTCATCTCGTCTTTGGAACCATCAGGACGCTGAAATCCGTTTTCGACCGCTTCGATCGCGTCGTCAAGGACTTTGAACATATCCACGTGCACATCATCCACCGTCAGGGCGTTGTTGGACATAAAGCTTAGCTTTGAGCCTTCTTTGGGCGTGCCGCTGAAATCGTATTGATCATTCTGGTACATGCTAAAACGCATCTGTGTGTCGGTGGTGGTTTTATCCTTGATGCTAAGCTGGCCCGAGTCGTTGATGAAAACATCGGCTTGGTTTTCGGCAGTTTTGGAGTTTGAAAGATACTCAGCACGGTCGTTGTCTGCGGGAATATTATCGGTAACAAGCATTCCTATAGCGTCTTGAAGCTGCTTATAGGTCATATCATTGGGTGATGTATTGCTTCCATCATGTGATAAAACTGAAAAAATGGTAGCGCCGCTGTCATCTTGGACTTTTACGCCGCCTGCGTCAAAATCAATTCTGGCAGATCGATCAGTCCCGCCAATATCGGTATAATCAAGATCAAAGGTTGTGCCTTCAATATCGCCGTTACTGGCCACTTCCGAAAGTTTGGTACTCTCAGTAGCAAATTCATTGTTTGCGTTGATGACCTGGGCGACATTGGATGTCAGGGTATTGTCTTTTTTCTCAAAGCCCGCGGTTTGCATTGAGGTGTAACTGTTTTGAAAGCCCTCAACAGCGGTACCTCCCCCGTCCTGTGTTTCCATGTTCAGCGTAAAATTGCCCGCCTGGGTATTATCGGTGATTTTGATTTGGCCGCTATCGCTAATTCTTGCTTCTACATCGCCAAACTGGTTTTCTATCTCATCTAATAGATCGCTTACCGTATTGCCCGCGGTCGGAACCGTTGCTGAAGCCGCTGCTGTGCCTCCGGTATCG
>JBNJFE010000009.1:0-32817 GCA_051746505.1 Campylobacterota bacterium | reverse complement strand
ACAGCGTCTTTGATACTTCTGGCCTCATCAAAATACAAACACGGGATCAAATACCCCTCCGCACTCAGGCGAAGCCTGTTGCAGGTATTGCAAAAGTCGTCTTTGTGGGGTTCTATGATCCCAAAATCATATCCGTCGTTTGTTTTGTAGCCGTGAGCCGGCGACCCTTTCTGACTGCCCATATCTTCGACGACGTAGCGTTGTTGAATCCGCTCTAAAATCTCGTTTGAACCCAGTCCCGTAAGTTCTTTGCCGGCATACGCATTTTCCATATACTCGATATAGCGAAGCTGTACGCCCAGGTTTTTGCAGTATTCCATCACGTCCAGTATTTCACCGTCGTTGATTCCTTGCATGGGCACCATATTGATCTTGACTTTCAAACCGCACGCTTTTGCCTGTTCAATCCCCTCTATGACGTGTTCCAAAACATCTTTTTGGGCGATTTTGTGGGCGACATCGGGCCGCAGGGTATCAAGAGAGATATTTACCCGCTTTAATCCCGCATCAGCCAGTATTCTGGCCTGGGGACCAAGCAGGTAAGCGTTGGTCGTCATACTCAGATCAACTTGCGGGTCATGGGACGCAATCATATTGACAAATTTGTGCAAATCCTGGCGCAAAAGCGGTTCCCCGCCTGTGATGCGTATCTTTTTAACCCCCTCGTCCATAACGATCTTGACAAAGGAAAAAAGTTGTTCGAGACTGAGCAGGTTCTCTTTGGGCACCCATTCAAAGGGTTTATCGGGCATACAGTAGCGGCAGCGAAAATTACAGCGCTCCGTTACGGATACACGCAGGTAGTTGACCTCCCTGCTAAAAGAATCTATAAGCATATATCATCTCTTTTGTGTCTGCTTTTATCCAGAAAGGTATCATCGTGGATATGCTTGAATGAGGATTTTATCATTTTAAAGATATCGTTATTATCCTCTTCCATTTTTGCCAGCCACTCTTTGGTACTTTGCCTGGCATGGGGCATTTTCACTTCGCATTTCATTCCCGGGCACGCTTCGTCACCGATAGTTGCGACGTTGTTTTCACTGGCAAAAGCCGCGCATTGGCGCTCTCGCAGTTCTATGAGAGGGCGGATGACGTGAAATCCGCGCTGAGCTTTGTAGATAGGGGCCATCGAACGCATGGTACCGTTATAAAACATATTCATAAAAAAACTCTCTGCCGCGTCATCGAAATGGTGGCCCAATGCGACCTTGTTAAAGCCGTTGTCTGCGGCATAGGTATACAGCGCCCCGCGCCGCATTCTGGAAAAGTAGCTGCAAAAAGAGCTGTTTTTGCGGATCGTATCCTGCGCGACTTCGTAGATATTGGTGTCATAAACGCTGTGTCTGATCCCCTCTTTTTCACAGTGATCGGTCAAAAAGGAGTAATCCTCTCCCTCCATACCATAACGTATCGTCACCGCTTCGTAATCAAAAGCAAAGGGAGCGTGGGCCTGCATATGTTTCAGGCAGTGCAGCAGCGTCAGCGAATCCTTGCCGCCGCTAAAACCCACCAACACCTTGTCGCCTTCTTTGATCAGTTCAAAATGGGCATTTGTCTTGCCCACTGTACGCAGTATCTTCTTGCTTGGTTTATGTATCAATTTTTTCAACCATTTGTAAAATAAAATCAGCACTTACCTGAGCAGATTCCTGCAGGAATTTGTCAAAATCAAAATTTGCTTCCATATCCGCGGCGTCACTGATGGCTCTGAGGATAAAGCAGTCAACTTCCAGCGCGTCACACACCACTGCCACGGCGGCCCCTTCCATCTCCAGAGCATCGGCGTTAAAGGTTTCTTCAATCCACTCTTTGCGCTCGGGGTTGGCGATAAACTGATCCCCGGTTGCCACGATCCCCTCTTTCAGCGCGATATTTTTATTTTTTGCAACCTCTTTGGCGATATCGTTTAACTCTTTTGCGGTATGCACATATACTGACCCCTCGGGCACAAAACCGTAAGGATGGCCAAAAGCCGTGATATCAAGGTCGTGCTGGGTCAGTTTCTTGGCAAAAATAAGATCGCCGATGGCAAGGTCTTCATTGATTGCCCCCGCAACTCCGCTAAAAAGCAGACGGTTGCAGCCAAATTTTTCTATCATGGTCGCAGCCGTCAGCGAAGCAAACACTTTCCCGATCTTGCTGTATGCGACCACAACGTCTCTGCCCGCAAAACTGCCCTCGTAATAAACGTTGTCGGCATATACGATACGCTTTTTATCCTCCAGCCTGGCGATGAGGGGTTCTACCTCTTCAACCATCGCCCCCATGATCGCGATCTTACTCATCGCTTTGGCCCAGTTTTTCGACGGTTTTTTCCAAAGTCGCCATATCCGATATGTTCATCGTCGGCTTTTTGGTGACTTTTCTATTGATCCCTTTGAGTACGATCCCGGGTCCAAATTCGATAAACCCCTCTACCTCGTCTTCGTAGTTCTTGATCGACTGCTTGTACAGTACCGGCGAGGTCAGTTGCCTGGGCAAAAGATCCATTGCCGTTTCTTTGTCGCTGTATTTTTTAGCTGTGACATTGGATACAACCGCGGTCATGAATTCATCTTTAAGCACGTTTACATGCTTGGCAAACTCTGCTTTTGCGGGTTCCAGTACAGGGCAGTGGCTGGCCACGGACATGGGTAAAACGACGGTGCGCTTGGCCCCTTTTTCTTTCAATATCGGCTGCATCTTTTCCAAATCCTCTTTAATACCGGCAACCACGACCTGACCGTCGCTGTTGTAATTTGCCGGCCAAACCTGCAGGCCGCTGTCTTTGCACGCAGTTTCAAGCGCTTCATCATCCATACCCAAAACCGCCATCATGCCAGCGCCTTTGCCTTCACACGCGCTTGCCATCAATTTGCCGCGCAGATGCACGAGCTTAACCGCATCAACCACGTCCAGCGCGCCGACACTCACAAGCGCGGAAAACTCCCCAAGAGAGTGGCCCAGTACAAACTGCGGCTTAATAGGCATTTCGTTTTCAAACAGTTTTTGCGCGATCGCGCTGACAAGCAAAATTGCAGGCTGCGTATACTCGGTTTTGTTCAAATCCTCATTTTCCTCAAACATCAGCGATTTAAAATCAATCCCGCACTCAGCCGAACATTTATCGATCACTTCTTTGGCAAACGTACTGTTTTCATAAAAGTCTTTTCCCATACCCGCAACCTGTGAACCTTGTCCGGGAAATAAAAATGCGATTTTTTTCATTGTAGAGTTCCTTTGTAGCAGTTAAACGTATTGAAAAAAACAGTTCTTCTTTTAAATACGTTCTTGTATTTTCGTAGTATGCATACAGGGCCAAGGCCCTCTATGCTTAGTGGCATCCGCCGCCGCAGCAGCTGTCGCCGCCGTGTTCGTGACCGCCTTCAGTCCCGCAGCACTCGCTTGCTACCGCGCCGTTGGCAAGTTCTTCATCCGTAGCTTCCCGCACACTTGCGACCGTTACGGCGAAGTTGAGGTTTTTGCCCGCAAGCGGGTGGTTGTGATCGATAGTAACGTTTTGATCATCGAAATCTTTAACGACAACCTGAACGGTTTCACCGTTTTGGCCCTGACCGTACAGCGTCATCCCTTTTTGCAGATCGATCCCGGAAAACTGCTCCAGAGGCAGATCCTGGATCGCTTCGGGGTTATATTCACCGTACGCTTCGTCGGGGGCTACCTGTACCTCTTTACTCTCACCCTCCTGTAAACCTTCCAACTCTTTTTCAAGACCGGGGATGATTTGTCCCTTGCCGAAGATAAACTCTAAAGGTTTTTGTCCCATGTTGCTGTCAACTACCTGATCATCGCCTTCAACGCGCAACTCGTACTCGATTCCCACTACTTTTTCATTTTCTGCTGCCATTTACAGCTCCTTTACTTGTTGGTTTGCCTGTTTTGCTTCATCACTTTCTGGGTATTTATCCAAAACGGCTGTAAAAAAATTCTTTGCTTCGCTATCTCTGCCCAGTTTGTGCAGTGCCTGTGCCGTTTTTAAAAGCAGGGTCGGCATAAATTCGCTTCCGTCATAGATAGACCAGCTTTCTTTATAGTAATACACCGCATCCTCATACTCTTTTTTGGCATAATACACCTGCCCGAGATAGAAGTTGGCCGTAGCCTTTTTATAGTTTTCCTTTACCAGATACTGCGCTCTTTTTTGCGCCTCATCCAGTTTGCCCTCATCAAACAGCTTTTTCATCTGTTCGTATGTGGCCCAGTTGTCCCCGCCAAAATCCTCCACCGTTTCACTCGCAGCGGCCTTTTCAAGCTCAAAAAACGCCTGTTCCAGCTTGCGGAAACGTTCCTTATCCACATATTCTTTATTGATTGTTGCGAGTATATCGTTTATCTCAACGACTGCGCCTTTTAACTGCTGCGCACTTTTTTGCAGACTCTCCTGGTTACTTTGTGCTGTCTGCAGCTGCCGGTGCAGCGCGGTATTGTTTTGTTCCACGCTGCTGACCTCTTTTTCCAGCGAACTGAGTTTTTCAAAATTTCCCTGGTTGACTCCTTCAACCACCGAGACCAGGCCCTCAATTTGCTCGGATTGCTTTTGGATAGAACGCTGCAGCGAATTAAGCTTTACATCCATATCATCCAGCCTGTCGTTAACATCAGCGAGGTTTTTTTTGTTTTGCAGAATCTGTTTTTCACTCTGGGTCAATCCGTAGGGATTCTCGATATCCAGGTTACCGGCGTCGAACGCCGAGGGTTCGTTTGCCGATAACAGCAGTGGCAGAAGCAGGTAGATATATTTATGCATCTATACTCTAAGGAAGGATTTTGAATTCAACTCTTCTGTTTTTTTGCCAGCACTCTTTGTTGCTTTGCGTACAAACAGGGTTGCTTTCGCCGTAACTGACGATAACGATCTTATCTTGACTGATACCTCTGTCAACAAGGGCTTCTTTCACGCTTTTACCACGCTTCAGACCCAGCGCGTAGTTGTACTCATCCGTACCCCATTCGTCGCAGTTGCCCTCGATTTTAATCGTATAATCCTTGTCGCTTTCACTTTTAAAAAGCTTTGCTACCGTATCGACTCTGCTGACCTGATCATCCCTGATGTCGTATTTGTCAAAATCAAAGTAGATTTTATTGGCTTGTTCTTCAAGTGCTTCCAATTTTTGGGCACTGTCTTGTGCGTCACTTTCGCTTAGCGTTTCGCCGCCGCTGGCCATGCGCTCATCACCGGAGACTTCATCGCTGCTTACGGCGTCTTTGGCTTTTGAATCAGCCGAGACGCTTTGCGTTTGTTCCTGCTCTGTCATATCGACCGATGGACTTTTGTCCGAGCACCCTGTCATGAGCAGTGCGAACACCGCTGCGCTGAGAATTGCAAGTTTTTTCATATTACTCTCCCTGTTAGATTTGAAATATTATATCAAGCTTAGCTTTATACCATACTTAAAGCGCTCTACCAATCGATAGACTGTAACTTTTGGTCTTCAAGCGGAAACAAAAAACTTCTGTTTTGGTTTAAGCGTATAATACCGATCGCGCTTTCATTTTCATACGTTTTTATAAACATCACCGTATCGCCGCTTTTTGACATTCTTGGATACTGGTTCATACCCGTTGCCGTAAGCGGTCTGATATAGCTGCTTTCCAATGATATCAAATAAAGATTAAAACTATTTGAGGAAAAACTGTTTTGGCTGTCCCTGCTGGTATAGACCATATACTTTCCGCTGGTTGAGAGGGCGTTATTGTCTCTGCCGTGAAAAACCAGCTGGTTGACATTGGACTCACCCAGCTCTTTTTTGTAAATATTTGGATACCCCAGCCTGTCCGATACGAAAGCGATACTGTCATCTCCAAGAAACTGCCCGTTGACATCCACACCGCTGTAATAGGTTAAACGCTTGGAACGTTTTGTCTCCACATCGTACAAAAACAGTTCGGGCTGATCATTATGCGCTTTTGTAAGCAGCAGTTCCCTGCCGTTTTTTCTGGTATCGGAACACACCAGCATTCCCTGACTTTCCATAATTTTTTCGCGCTTGCCCGTAAACAGGTCAACCCTGTAAAGAGTGGGCAGCGTACTGTTGTAGGAGGTATAATAAAACGATTCCTTCTCATCATTTGCCCATTTTGGAAACACGTTGAGCCCGCCGCTGATGATGCGTTTCTGGTATGTCAGGGAATAATCGGCGATATAAATATCGGCTTTGCCGTTACCGTTGTATTTAGAAAAAATAATATATTCATTCATCCACTCCACGGGTTGGTAGCCGAAAAACTCATTCAGGTTGCTGACAATAGAATGCGAAAGGAAGGGATAACGGCTCTGCGACCCGATGAAAAAACTTTTTTTCGTGACGGTTTCGCCGTTGGCGGCTTTGATTACTTCCAGTTCAAGATTGAGCCGCTGACCGACATCAAGCGAATAAACAATATAATAATCATGGCCCGCGTAATCGTCCTGCGCGAAATCACTATAGCGTTTATACTCCTTCTCTATTAAAAAATTACCCGTTGTCTGAAAATCTGACACCAGCATCGCGTGTACTTTGCGTGCCATGCTTGAGCTTGAGCCGCTGTCGTCAAAAAGAGCGATCTGGGTTCGCTTTTCAATATCCTTGCTCACTTCAATCGTAGCGTCAAACGCAAAAAGATTCAAAGATATACAAAGCACCAGGAGTATTTTTTTCATGTATTGCCTTTTATGTTTTTGTTGATAAAACCAGTTCTATTCTCATGCGCTCATCCACCGGTTTGTAATGCGACACACTGTTGATAAAAGCATCCACTTCACGGTTAAATGCCCCGCTGTTGGAATAATGTATCACCCGGTAGACAAGCCTACCGTCGGTGTGTACGGTAACATCAACTTTTGCGCTGTGCGCACTGCCCACCCCGGGGTCCCACTTTGAGGCGACAAAGCGTTGAAACGCCATAATCGCCTCATCCTGAACCTGTCCGGTTTGCTGTTGTGTAATTGTAACATTTTTTATTGAATCTATATTAACGTCAGCCGGTTCTCGCTGCTCAAACTCCTGCTGTCTGTATGAGCTTTTGTAGCTGCTTTGTTCTGCGTTTTGGGCCGTTTTTTTCTTTGTAGCAATGGAGCTAAACATCTGCTGAAGCGACTGGCTTGATTTGGCTTTTGGCTGCGTATTTTGCTGTTTTTTTGCGGGTGCGGGTTTTGCTTTTTGTGTATTGTCGCGTTTTGCCTCCGTTTGCTCTTTGGGCGCGCTCATAACTTGCAAATCTATAGCGATAGCGTCTTTCTTGCCGACGGTTTTTGACGCTGCCTGAAAATGAAAATAACCTATTAAAAGCCCAAAAAGCAATAGGTACACACTGAGTGCGAGCAGACCGGAGAGATAAAAACTGCTATTCATGGGTCACAAGAGACGCTTTGCTAAATCCTGCTTGTTTGACTACTTTGAGTATATGCATGACGTTTTTGTACTGAAGCTGTTCGTCTGCGTTGATATACACCGTCGTCTCTTTATCCAGGGACGAACTTTCAAGGATAAAACTGTCCTCAAACTCTTTGTATGGAATTTTTTCTTTGTTGAAAATAATATACCCGTCTTTGTGCAGGTTGATTTCAACGCTTTTATCCTGCGATACCGATTGTGACTGCGAACCCTGAGGCAGGTTGATATCTTCCTGATACAGCACAGTAGGTGCCGTAATCATCAAAATCGCCATAAGAACCAGCATCACGTCCACCAGCGGAGTGATGTTAAGATCGGGTGTTTCGTCCCAGTTAAACATCGCCGTCGTTGTTCTCGCTTAACAGCAGATCGATCTGTCGTGAAAGAATATTCATCAGATCGTACGCTTTGCGCTTGAGCATGAGGTGGAAACTGTAGGCAAAGGTCGCGACAAAAATACCCGCTGCTGTTGCCACTAGCGCTTCACTGATGGCCGGTGCCACGGTCGTAAGCGTTGCCGAATTTGCCGTACCCAGTGCCGCAAAGGTTTCCAAAATAGATACGACCGTACCAAAAAGCCCGATAAAGGGTGATGTTGAAGCCACGATGGATAAAAACGTCAATCCCCTCGTAACCTTTTTCTCCACGATCATCTTCAACGATTCCATCGCTTTTGCGTTGATCGTGTCATATTTTTGTAAAAAGTTAGAAATAATCGGAGATGATTTTCCCTTGCCGCTGCCGCCGCTCATATCTAACTTCTCCAGCGCGCCGAATTCCTGACTGTACCAGCTGCTTACTTCGATATAACGGTATAGAAATATCCATAAAATCGCGATAAGATAGATCGAAAGCAGCCCTAGCACGAAGATTGTGATAGCACTGCTTTTATCGTAGTAGTTTAAAAACGTATCAAGTAGCTGCATTATACTGATTTTCTGCCCAGTGTTTCGACTTTCGCAATCGCCGTTGACGAATCCTTGGCTTTTTCTAACAACTCTTTTGCTTCATCCAGGGCATCGGCGATTTCGCTTTCTGTTTCACCCCTGATCGCTACGGCACCTTCTACCACGCAAAGGACTTTATCTTCTTCGACCTTTGCGTATCCGCTTTCAATGGCAATACCTTCCTGGTTGCCGTTTGCCTTCACGATGCTGATAACACCGGTTGTCAAAAGCGAAAGCAGTGATGCGTGCTCAGGCAGAACCCCGAATTCGCCCTCTTCGCCGGGAAGAGTCGCTTCGCTGATCTCCCCGTTAAAGATAGAGCCCTCTGGAGTAACGATCTCAAGTTTCATACTGCTCATCGGCATTTCCTTTATTTGTCAGCTTTCATCTTATCGTATTTTTCGAGTGCTTCATCCATAGAACCGACCATATAGAAAGCATCTTCAGGCATATGATCGTATTTCCCGTCAATAAGACCTTTAAAGCCCTCAATCGTTTCTTCAAGCGATACGTACTTGCCGGGAGCGCCGGTAAATACTTCTGCAACGAAAAACGGCTGCGACAGGAATTTTTCGATCTTTCTGGCACGTTCGACGGTAAGCTTGTCTTCTTCGCTCAGTTCATCCATACCCAAAATCGCGATGATATCCTGCAAATCTTTATACTTTTGCAAAATAGACTGCACGCCTCTTGCCACGTCGTAATGCTCATCGCCAAGAATCTGGGGATCAAGCATTCTTGACGTAGAATCAAGCGGATCAACTGCCGGATAAATACCTTTTTCCGCAATCGATCTGTTCAGAACGGTTGTGGAATCAAGGTGTGCAAAAACTGAAGCCGGCGCGGGGTCGGTCAAGTCGTCTGCGGGAACATAAACTGCCTGAACCGATGTAATTGAACCGTTTACAGTTGATGTAATACGCTCTTGCAGCGCACCCATCTCTCTTGCGAGCGTTGGCTGGTACCCGACCGCACTGGGAATACGTCCAAGCAGTGCCGACATCTCCATACCCGCCTGGGCATAACGGAAAATATTGTCGATAAACATCAATACATCAAGACCCATCTCATCACGGAAATATTCCGCCATGGTAATACCGGTCAGCGCGATTCTGTTTCTGGCCCCCGGAGGTTCGTTCATCTGGCCGTAGCACAGCGCGACTTTGTCCAGTACGTTGGAATCTTTCATCTCATAGTACAGGTCGTTGCCCTCTCTTGTTCTTTCACCGACACCGGCAAAAACGGAGTAGCCGCTGTGTTTGAACGCAACATTGTGGATAAGTTCCATAATAATAACGGTTTTACCGACACCGGCACCGCCAAACAGACCGACTTTACCGCCCTTTGCATACGGAGCCAGCAGGTCTACGACCTTTACGCCCGTTTCAAAGATTTCTGTTTTCGTGCTTTGTTCTTCAAATTCCGGGGGATTTCTGTGAATCGACCAGTATTTCTTGGCTTCCACTTTTTCACCCTCATCGATCGTATCACCGATAACGTTAAAAATTCTTCCCAGAACTTCTTCCCCCACCGGTACCTGGATAGAATCACCGGTAGACTTGACCTCAAGCCCTCTAGTCAAGCCCTCGGTCATATCCATAGCAATCGTTTTAACCCGTTTGTCGCCCACCTGAGCGGCAACTTCTAAAACCACCTCTTTTTCTTTGCCGTCAACGTTGAACTTGGCTATAATAGCTTCGTTTATTGCAGGCAAATAGTCTTCAAAGTCCACGTCTACGACCGGACCCATGATCTGCGAAATCTTACCAATCATCAACCTCTCCTTTATTTCAATGCTTCCATACCGCTTATGATTTCAATAAGTTCGGTAGTAATGGATTCTTGTCTTGCTTTATTATACTTGGTAGTCAAACTGTCCACCATATCTTTTGCGTTGTTTGTCGCCGCGTCCATCGCCTGCATTCTGGCGCTGTGTTCAGCTGCCAGCGAGTCGATAAGCGCGTAATAAATACTGTATCTGATATATTTGTATACCAGCGTATTAAGCATCTGCTCATCATCGGCGGGTTCTTGCTCCATTGCCGACGAACCGTCATCTTTCTGGCTCATGTCAGGATCGATAGGCAGCACAAGGTCTTGCTTGACCTCCTGCGTGATCATATTGACATACCCGTTATGCACGACAATCACGCGGTCTGTATCGCCTTCTAAAAAGTCCTGGGTCACACTGTCCATGAACTTCGCAGCCCGGCTGTACTCCGGCGATCCGCTCAAGTCAGAGATCGCATCATGCAGCTGAACCTCGTTAAACCTGAAAAAATCAACACCTTTCTTACCGATGGCGCGCAGTCTGACCTTGACTTTTTTTTCTTTGTACTGTGTAATCAGCTGCTGGACACGCTTGAGTGTCTGCGCGTTAAAACCGCCGCACAGACCCTTGTCCGCCGTTACAAAAACGATATCAACGACAACCGGATTTTCGATGCGCTCAAAGTAGCGGCTTTCGATACCGCCTGCTTTGTATTTCTTGATCGAAAACGCGATGTCATCTATCAGCTCGGTCAGTTTGGCCGCATAGACTTTTGATTTTTTGGCTAACTCTTCAGTACGTTTCAACTTTGCCGTTGAAACGAGCTTCATCGCTTTTGTTGTTTTTTGCGTGTTTTTGACACTTTTGATCTGTCTTTTAATATCTTTTAGATTAGCCATTGCTTAGCCTTTATGCCGAAAAAGTTGCTTTAAAGTCGTCTAATGCCTTAACCAACTGCTCTTTTACTTCAGCATCAACTGCTTTTTTGCCTCGAATGTCTTCAAGGACCTTGGGATGGTTTGTTTCCAGGAATGGATACAACTCGTTTTCAAATTGTGAAATATCTCCGACTTCCACTTCATCCAGGTAGCCGTTGGCACCGGCAAAAATGATAACCGTTTCTTTTTCAAAAGGAAGCGGCGAATACGGTCCCTGCTTGAGAATTTCAACCATTCTCTGGCCTCTTTCAAGCTGCGCTTTTGACGAATCGTCCAGGTCGCTGGCAAACTGTGCAAACGCCTGCAGTTCTCTGTACTGTGCCAGATCCAGTCTGAGCGTACCAGAAACCTTTTTGACCGCTTTTGTCTGCGCGGAACCGCCGACACGGGATACGGAGAGTCCGACGTTGATCGCGGGGCGGACACCTGAGTTAAACAGATCGGTTTCCAGAAAAATCTGGCCGTCTGTAATAGAAATAACATTGGTGGGGATATACGCACCCACGTCGCCAGCCTGTGTCTCAATGATAGGCAGCGCCGTCAGAGAGCCGGCACCTTTTTCATCACTCATCTTTGCGGCACGCTCAAGCAGTCTTGAGTGCAGGTAAAAGACATCGCCGGGGAACGCTTCACGGCCCGGAGGACGTCTGAGAATCAGTGACATCTCTCTGTATGCCACGGCGTGTTTACTCAAATCATCATACACAATCAGTGCGTGTCTGCCGTTGTCTCTGAAATACTCGCCGATAGTCGCGCCGGTATAGGGAGCCAAAAACTGCAGTGACGCAGAATCACTCGCACCTGCGTTGACTACGATCGTGTACTCCATCGCGCCGTGTTCTTCAAGCTTTTTGACAACAGAAGCCACCGTTGAAGCTTTTTGTCCGATTGCGACATAGATACAGACGACATCCTGGCCTTTCTGGTTGATGATAGAATCAACCGCGACCGTTGTTTTGCCCGTTTGTCTGTCGCCGATAATCAGCTCTCTTTGACCTCTGCCGATCGGTACCAGTGCGTCGATAGCTTTAATACCCGTCTGCAGCGGCTCGTGAACCGATTTTCTGTCCATAATGCCGGGTGCTTTTTCTTCAACGAAACGCTCTTCGTTCGCATCGATGGCACCCTTGCCGTCGATAGGATCGCCCAGTGGGTTGATAACTCTGCCCATCATCGAATCGCCTACCGGTGTTTTCAACAATCTGCCAAGACGTTTAACGCTCATCCCCTCTTTGAGACCCTGGCCTTTGCCCAAAACAACAACACCCGAGCTGCTTTCTTCGAGATTTTGTACAATCCCTCTTTCGCCGTCTTCAAACTCGACCATTTCACCTGCCATGACGTTATTCAATCCGTATACGGTCGCGATACCGTCGGCAAATGCTATAATCTTCCCGGTTTCGTTAATATCTACATCGATTTCAAAACTATCAATTCTTTCTTTGATGATAGAACTGATCTCATCTGCTTGTAACTTAGCTGACACTGTAACTCCTTTCTGAATTTAAAATGACTTCACTATATAATCAATAAGTTTGTCTGTAATACGCTGTTTGGAATACCCCACTTCAATACCCAGATCCGCAATAGCGACATGCACACCGTCATAATCGCTGCTGATCTGTCTGAGTGTAATATCCGTACCTGTTTTTTCTTTTAACGCGCTGGCCAAAGCTTCGATTTGCGCCTGATCCATCTGCGTGTTTGCTTTGATCACACCCTCAAAGGAGTTGCTCTCTTTTTGCAGCTGTAACCGCAGCATATCCGCCATAGCCGGCATTGCGTCAAATCGTCCGTTTTGCGCGATCAGTTTCAGAAAACCGGCCATATGCTTGTCGGTTCTGTCTGTAAACGCGTCCATAAGTTCTATCTTTTTTTCTGAAGGAATCAAAGGAGAATTAAGCGCCAGAGCTACGTCGTCTTGCTCATATGCTTTGGCAAAACCCTCCAGCACTTCGTAATAATCCTTTTTTGTTGCACTGTCGGCACCGTCAACGAGTGCCCTGATATACTTTTTTGCGACTGCTTCCATTTACGCCACCTTCTTTTGCACGAGTTTGACAAATTTTTCCTGGTCGATGCCGGCGATATCTTGTTCCAGCAATTCTTCCATGATCTCTTTGACAACCTCTTTGGTGATCTTTGATCGTTCCAGCTTCATCTTCTCTTCATGCGCTTTTTGCAGGTTGATAATATCCTGTTCGGCCTGCTGCTCATACTTTTTGGAAATGTGCTGGCACTCTTTTTTCGCGCTTTCTACAATCTGTGTTGCGCGCGTTTTGCTCTGATCCAAGGCAACCTGAGCGTCTTTTTTCGCCTGCTTTGAAGCTTGTAGCTTTTTGTTGACTTCCTCAAGACGCTGGGCTATCTCCTGGCTGCGGTTTTTAAAAAAGTTTTTCACGATATCGGCAATCAGATAATACAGAATGCCCACAAAGATAGTGGCATTGATCACACGGTAAAAAAAGTCAGATTCAGATATCGGTGCCGTAGCCGCCAAAGCATACGTTGATGAAAAAATCAGTAATAATAACACTTTCAACTGCATATCGGTCCTTTATATTTGGCTGTACTTAGCTTTTAAAGCTTCTTTAAACAGCGGAAGCTCGGAAGTCAGCGCGTTTTTCAAATCGCCCCGTTCCTTTTCCATCTGTGCTTTAAACGCTTCGTACGCTTGGTCTAACTCTTCATTTTTACTGTCAATCTTGCTTTGGGCCAGTATCTTGGCCTCATCCACACTCTTGTTCTTCATCGCAGCGGCTTTTTCCTTTGCCTGGGCAATCACCTCTGCGGCTTCTTTTTTGATCTGTGAAACATTGCTGGTTGCATTGCTTGCTTCTTCCAAATCTTTTCGGATTGTCTCGTCACGATCATCCATAAAACCGATCATCGGCTTGTACAGTTTGGCGTTTAAAAACGCTACCATCAGTACAAAGATGATTGCTACCGGAATCATGAGCTCGACATGTAACTCAAGCATCTCCCCTCCTTCAAAAAATTTAGCTTATAATATCAAAAACAAACATAAAAGTTATTTAATTGTTTTATAATTGTTTGAAATATTGTAAAAATGTTTCGATTTCATCCGCATCGGCAAACTTCAGTTCCAGCTTGTCGCCTTTGAGTTTAAACGAAACGGGCAGCGTCTTTGAAAAACGGTTTTTATATCCTTTCAAATCAACGCCGGGTGTTTTCTTCTTTGCATCTTTTGTTCCGCTGCTTTGGCCCTGCTTGAGGCGCTTTACCAACTGCTCGCTTTCACGCACGCTTAATTTCTGCCCTATGATCGTATCGGCGGCCAGTTGCTGCTTTTTTGCATCCAGGCTCAGCAGTATCTTGGCGTGGCCGAAACTCAGACTGTTTGAGGCTACTTTTTCTTTGACGTAATCGCTCAGGCTCAGCAGCCGCAGCATATTTGTAATCTGGGTTCTGCTTTTTTTTACCCGTTTTGAAAGTTCATCGTGGGTCAATCCGTGTTCTTTAATAAGATTTTCAAGCGCCACGGCGATCTCTACGGCGTTTAAATCCTGCCTTTGGATATTTTCAATCAGCGCCAGTTCGCGGAATTTGTCAAATTCGATATCGGTAATGATGGCTTTAATCGTTTCAAAGCCCGCCATTTTGGCAGCTTTGAGCCGCCTCTCGCCTGCCAGCAGCATAAAGCCCTCATCGCTTTTTTTCACGATGATCGGTTGTAAGATACCGTGCTGTTTAATGGATGCGGAGAGTTCTTTCAGCGCGCTTTGATCAAAACTCTTTCTGGGCTGGTGCGGATTGGGGATGATATTGGCAATATCAAGTTCGTATATATCATCAACACTGCTTTTGGCCGTAATCTCGCTTTCGTACGCTTCATCCACTTCGCTGAGAATATCACCCAGCCCTCTTCCAAGACCCGTCATCTACTGCTCCAAAATCGTCTGGGCAAGTTTCTGGTAGGCAAGCGATCCCTTACTTGTCACATCATACAGAATAATCGGTTTGCCAAAACTCGGGCTTTCGGCAAGCTTTACGTTTCTGGGAACGACGATGAACTTGTTTTCGGGGTTACGAAAAAGTTTGGAGTGAAAATGCTGGCTCAGATCACTGAGAACCTGTTTGGAAAGGTTGTTTTGCTTGGAATACATCGTTGGCAGAAAGCCCCTGATTTCTAACTTTGGATTGATCGTTTTGCGCAGGATTTTGATCGTGTTTAAAAGCTGGGCAAGGCCTTCCAGCGCAAAAAATTCGCACTGAATCGGGATGATGACCGAATGAGCCGCGCTTAATGCGTTGATCGTAATCGGCCCTAAAGCCGGAGGTGAATCGATGACGATATAATCATAATCATCTTTGACTTCGGCTATTTTTTTACTCAGCACCAGTTCCCTGCCCTTGTCCTCTTTATGGTAAAACTCTTTTTCAATCCCCACCAGACCGATGTTTGAAGGTACCAGTCGCAGGGTGGGCAGTGTTGTTTTCAAAATAGTCTGCGAAATCTTTTTGCGTCCTATCAGGACATGATAGATATTAAACTCGTAATCGTTTCTGTGGTATCCCAGACTGGTGGTGGCATTGGACTGCGGATCGGCGTCGATGAGCAGAACTTTTTTTTCCGCTACCGCCAGTGACGCCGCGAGATTCACAGCAGTGGTTGTCTTGCCGACACCGCCTTTTTGGTTAGCTATTGTAATTATTTCACTCATCGTAAACTATATATCCTTTTACCCTGATAAATTAACGACCCGTCCTGTTGCAGACACGTTTGGCCCAGACTGACTTCTTTATTCCCGTGATGCATAAAAAACTGTTTTGAATTATCAAATTCTAACCTATATTTGCTAAAAATTTCCTTCCATAACGGTTTTTTTTGCACCGCTTGTACCGCCTGTTGTAAAAAGGCTTCGGCACCAACGCCGGCATCCAGGCCTTTGTAGCCGTTTTGACTTTTTAGATTCAATCCCAATCCGGCAATAATAAACTCTTTTTGCTCCCAACAGATCACTCCGGCGATTTTGTCACTGCCAAGGTAGAGATCGTTGGGCCATTTTAGCCATACACCGGGGGCGTAGGTGCTTGCCACCTGTTTAAACAGGTATCCAAAATACAGTGAAGCGCTTTGCAGCCGCAGATCAGCCGGCAGGTTGCTTTTTCTGATGACAAAAGAACAAAACAGGTTTCCCGGCGCGCTTTGCCACCCGTTATTCCTGCTGCCAAGCCCGCCCGTTTGCGTTTTTGCCGCGATCACGGCTTCTTCATCCAGACTACTGCTTTCTATCAGCGCTTTTGCGTGGGTCTGGGTGGAGTGCAGGCAGTCAAACCAGTATATCTGCAACCTGTAGCCTTTTGCCGTTGCAATAACTTTGTATATCCATACTTTTCTTGCCGCTTGGCTGTACCTCGGTGATGCGCACACTGCCCTTTTTACACCCGATACGCGCTCCGCTGTCTGCAATATCTAAGATTTCGCCCGCGCGGTTATGCGATTGCGTCTCTTCCAGGCGCATGTTTTTGAGTTTTAATCCGCTTTGCAGATAAATCCCCGGCCAGCCAAAAAAAGCCCGGTAGCGGTTATACAGCTTTTGGGCGCTGTCAAACGCGACCAGGCCGTGATCCTTTTTGATCTTGTAGCAGTAGCTTTTCAGTGCCTGGGGCTGCGGGGTGGGTTTAATGGCATCAAATCTTTGTACGGTTTCTACGCTGAGTCTGGCCGCGGCGGCAGAAAGCTTGTCGGCTAATGTCACCACGGTATCATCACTGCTTATATCATACACCCTGTAAGCCAGTACCGGCCCGCTGTCAAGGCCTTTTTCCATCTGCATCGCCGTCACGCCCGTTTGCGTGTCGCCGTTTAAAAGCGCCTGATGCAGGGGGCTTGCGCCTCTGTATTTGGGCAGCAGCGAAGCGTGCAGGTTGATCGGTGTCGCAATATCCAGAATCTCCTGTTTTAAAATCTGCCCATAGGCCGCCACGATTAAAAAATCGGGTTGGTATGAAGCGATCACTTCGGCGGTGTGGGCATCGAGGGTTTCTGGCTGCAGGCAGCAGATACCGTGTTGTTTTGCGCAAACCTTTACCGCCGGCGGCGTCATCACCCGCTTGCGTCCCACGGGACGGTCGGGCTGGGTGATAACAAGTACGACTTCATCATGTTTGAGATGTTCTTGCAGGATTCGCCTGGCGTAATCGGGCGTTCCCATAAAAACGATCCGCGCCATTACCTTGGCCCCTCAAAAAGCGTACCGCCCCTGTGCCTGCCCTCAAGTAAAAAGCTCTCGGCGTCGCTTAGATCAAAACCGCTTGCTAAAAACATCCGCTTGCCCCGCTGCAGCAAAAAATCCGCAGCCTGCAGCTTGGTCACGATCCCGCCGGTGGCAAAATGCGACCCCGGCTCGATACACACTTGCAGGTGGCTGCTTTCTATTTGGTCCACCACCGGACGCAGTCTGGCACCCGGGTCCGTTTTTGGGTTTTTGTCAAAATAGCCTTCGATGTCTGAAAGAATCACTAACAGATCGGCCTTGAAATAATACGCCGCGTGGGCCGACAAACGGTCGTTGTCGCCAAACACCAACTCTTCCGTGGCTGTGGCGTCGTTTTCATTGATAATTGGCACCACGCCTTCTTCAAGCAGCCTGTCCACGGCCTGTTTTGCGTGGTTTGTACGCTTTCTGCTGTCAAAATCATCGGCACTGAGCAGCACCTGCGCGCTGAGCAGTTGGTGTGCCTGCAGCTTTTTTTGGTACATACTCAGTAAAAACGGCTGCCCGATAGCCGCCAGCGCCTGCTTGTTGACCAGCTTGGTCTTGTCAAGCCTGCAGCGGGTATAGCCCGCCGCGACGGCTCCGGAACTGACCAGCATCACTTCGTGGCCGGCTGTTTTTAACTGCGCGATCAGACTGACAAGATTTCGCATCCGCTCTTTAGCGATCTGGTTTTGCTTGGTCAGTACCGCAGATCCGACCTTAAGGACAAGGCGCATTAAGACCCCCCTTTTTCCAGCATCGAGGAAAGCAGGTATTTCAGCACATCGGTATTGATCTTACCGGCTGAAGAGATGGGCAGGATAAATTTCGCGCCGTCTGCGTTTTTATCATAAAAAGAGTGCATCTGCGTATCAAGGCCAAACTCCTGCAGGCCCCGGTTTGGTTCCAACCCAAGGTCGCTGATGAAGCGCTTGCATTTTTCGTCAACTTCCTGCTTTGTAAAGACATCGCACTTGCTCAGCACAATACCGTAGGTACGATCAGCCAGTTCGCTGCTGAAATTTTCCAACTCTTTTTTGAGCGTTTGGTACTGCTCCAGCATCGGACGGTGGTTGCTCATATCAATAAGAAACAAAAGCGTCTGCGCCCTTTGGATATGCTGCAAAAACTGTATCCCAAGGCCCCGTCCCCTGCTGGCGCCTTCAATAATTCCGGGGATGTCGGCCAATACAAACGAGTGAAACATATCCACATCCACTACGCCCAGAGAGGGAGTGAGCGTGGTAAACTCATAATTGGCAACCTGAGGCTTTGCGTTTGACAGCGTAGAGATCAAAGTGGATTTGCCCACGTTGGGATACCCCACCAGCCCCACATCGGCGATGAGTTTGAGTTCCAGCCGTATCTCGCTGGTTTGTCCGGGCAACCCTTTTTGGGCGTAATCGGGAACCTGATTGGTCGAGCTTTTGAAGTGGTAATTGCCCATACCGCCCTTGCCGCCTTGCAACAGCTTGTGTTTTTGCCCGTCTTTGACCATATCAAGATAGAGTTGGTCATCGATATACACGCTCGTTCCCGGAGGTACGGTAATATACAGATCCTCACCGCTTTTACCAAACATCCTTTTTTTGCTGCCGGGTTTACCGTTTTGGGCTTTGAGAATGCGTCTGTTTTTGTAATAGCTGAGCGTATCGGTATTGCTGTCTACAACCAGGTAAACATCGCCGCCTTTGCCGCCGTCTCCGCCGTCGGGTCCGCCCTGGGGGACAAATTTTTCACGCCGAAATGACCGGGCGCCCTGTCCGCCGTGTCCGGAACTGACCGTAAGCGATACTGAATCTACAAACATATGTAGCCTTTGTTCTATTGAATACTTGAAAATAAATGAGAAGTATACCGCATTTGCTGCGGTATACGAAGTAGAAAAATTGCTGCGTGCGGAACTTACGCGGGGTAAACCGATACTTTTTTGCGTTTGCTGTCCAGATTTTCAAACGCGACGATCCCGTCAATTTTTGAAAAGATCGTGTGGTCTTTGCCGATTCCGACATTATTACCGGCGTGGACTTTGGTGCCCCGCTGTCTGATAATAATATTGCCGGCTATGACTTCCTGACCGCCGAATTTTTTTACGCCCAGCCTTCTGCCGGCTGAATCTCTGTTGTTATTGGTACTGCCTTGACCTTTTTTGTGTGCCATGTCTACTCCTTGCTGTTAGTTTTTATGAAACTTTTGTGATTTTGACGCGGGTGAATTCTCTTCTGAACCCCACTTTTCTCTTGCTGTCCTGACGTCTTCTTTTTTTGAAAGAGACGACTTTTCTGTCTTTGCCCTCGTTGATGACGACACCCGTAACTTTCGCGCCGTCTACGGTAGGTGTACCGATTTTGCCGTCAACGGCCAAAACATCGGTAAACTCTACTTCGCTTTTGGGTTCTGCGCCCATTTTGTCAAAGCAGATAATGTCACCTTCTTGGACTTTGTACTGCTTTCCGCCTTGTTTAATAATTGCTTGCATCTGTTTATCCCTTTTGAGAAAATAATTTCGCAATAATATCCAAATTTTTATTAAATATCATTTAAACAGATCGTTTAATAAAAACTGCGCTACAACTGCTTGACGATATCATCGGGTTTGTTGGAATACTGTAGCGCGTCTGCCCTGCTTATGAGGTTTTGTTTATAATTTTTCAACATCACCTGCGTCTGCGTCTGCATTCCCGTTTCGCTTTGATTAAGCTGCATCTGCGAATAAATCTGGTGGACTTTGTCTTCGCGGATCAGGTTGGCCACCGCGGAATTGGTAATCAATATCTCAGGTACCGCCAGCCGGCCCCCGCCGACTTTGGGTACAAGCACCTGGGAAATAACAGCGATGAGCGAGGTGGAAAGCTGGGCTCTGACCTGGGGCTGCTCGTCGCCGCTGAATACGTCAATAATCCTGTTGATCGTACCGGGCGCTGAGTTGGTGTGCAGCGTACCAAAAACCAGGTGCCCCGTCTCGGCTGCCGTAAGAGCCGCTGAAATGGTTTCCCGATCACGCATCTCCCCGATCAAAATAACGTCCGGGTCCTGGCGCAGCGAGTATTTCAGGGCTTTGGCAAAACTCTGGGTATCATCCCCCACCCCTCTGTGAGAAAAGACGCATTTTTTGTTTTTGTGGACAAACTCCACGGGGTCTTCCACGGTGATGATGTGCTTGTACTCGTTTTCATTGACTTCATTAAGCATCGCGGCAAGCGTGGTTGATTTACCCGAACCGGTGGGACCGGTGACAAGGACAAGCCCTTTTTCTCTTTTGACCAGCTTTTTGTAAATTTCCGGGGCGTTGAGGTCATCCAGCGAGGGAATTTCAGTCGGAATAATACGAAAAGCCGCGGCGATTGACCCCATCGTTTTATAATAGTTGCCCCGGAAACGTCCGACTTCGGGAATATAAATGGCAAAATCCAGTTCCCCGGCCTCTTCGTACTCTTTTTTCTGTTTTTCGGTGATGATAGAATAACACATCTGTTCCAGCTGCTGGGGGTCAAGCGGTGCCAGATTCACCGGTTTCAGCCTGCCGTCCAGACGAATCTGCGGTTCTGTATCAGGAAGCAGGTGCAGGTCCGAGGAACCGTGGGCCACAACGCTTTTAAGCAGTTTTTTTATATCTACAGACATGGTATTCTCCTTTGGGTTACATCTGGGTTACTGAATAATATTGGGGACGATGAAAAAATCATCCTGGGCTTTTGGCGCACGCTCCAGCACCGCCTGAGCGACATCGCTTTGACAAACGCTGTCAGGCCGGATAGGCGTACCGCCCTCAAGTGTCGAAAAGCTGGAATCGATCCCGTCGGTATCCAGTTCGTTTAAATTTTGCACATACTCCAGAATCGATTCGAGCTGGGCGCGCATCTGTTCCTTGTCGGCCACTTCCAGGTTTGAAAGCGTTTGCAGTTTTTCAACGTCTATGTTCATAAATCCATCCTTGAATATATCATTTAATTGTATCAGATTAAGTAATTTTGCGCTTTTTTGACGGAAAATTGCAAAATTTCTGCATTATCGTAACAAATTTTAGATTAAATTTAACAATCATTGTGCTATACTAAGGCATTCACAGAAGTTTTATGCAGACAAGGAGCCAATTTGAGCCTCAACAGAGATATGAAAAATGCCGGAGTATCACTATCCTCAGAAGAGAAGATGATGACGGGTTTTATCAAATTTGAACAGTTTTTTAAACGCTACAAGTATATTATTATAGCAGCAGCGGCACTGCTGATCTTCGCAATCGGCGCGTACTTCGTGCAGTCGTATATGCATCAGGACCGGTTAAAAAAGGCAAACAAAGCCTTCATCACGCTGCAAAAAGACCCCGCAGACACGCAGGCGCTATCGACTCTGAAACAAAACAATGAAAAACTGTACCAACTTTTTATGGTCAACCGCCAGATCAAGAAAAACAACCTCAACGCGCTGCTTGATTATGACAAAACGCAAGAGGTCAGAGATATCGGCAGCTACCATACAAAACTCAAAACAGATTCGCTTCACGAATATGAGGGGCTTTACCGTGATCTGGCCAACCTGATTGAGGGGTACCATCTGCTCAAAGAACAAAACTTCAAACAGGCAAGCGCCAAACTCGAAGCTATTTCGGATGATTCCATACTTTCACAGCAGGCAAACAGACTGCTGCACTACAGCGCGGGAAAACAATAATGCGAACCCTTCTTGTTATAGCGCTTGGCGCATTGTTTTTCCTCGGAGGCTGTGCTACGAAAAAACAGTACGAACCTGAAGACACCCACGGCGCCATCACTGAAAGCAGCTGTCCCGAGATAACGGCCGTCCACGCCGGGGGCGCTACGCTGGATGACGGTACGGCTATTGACACCGGGGGCAATACAAAGGCGCTGAAAAAAGGGTATCAGTTTGTGGGCAGTGCCAAAGACACCCTGATCCAGGCAGATGATAGCGGCAGCGTATTTGTGGGCGATCAGGAAGTAACACTGGACGACCGCGTCATCAGCGCGGCGGCATACGAAGACAAACTGGCCTTTATCACCGCTCAAAACCGCTACGGGGTGTATGACCTGGCAGAGGAAACGATGGTTTTTCAGGATGTGGGCAGTGAAATCAATGCGATCAATACAAAAACGGTCGCTCCTTTAAAGATCGATGACCTGCTCATCTTTGCGACGCTGGAGGGAGAACTCATCGTCACAGACGGCAGTAAGATTCTCAGAGAGATTACGGTCACACCCGCAAACGATTTCAGCAATATCATCTATATGGGTGTGCTCAACAACACCCTGATCGCCGCCACGGCTACCGACATACTCGCTCTTGGCCAAGACCGGGTTTTTCGTGAAAGTTACAAGGTCGCCGATATCGTCAAAGATGATGACTACCTCTATCTTTTTACCAAAGACGGCCGCATTGTGCAGCTGGATGAAAACCTTAAAGAGATCAAAACCGGCAATTTCCTTTTTGCCAACTTTGTTGACGCCACGCTTATCAAGGGCAATATCTACGCGGTAGAAAAAGCAGGCTATATGCTGCAGTTTAACAGCGATCTTAATTATAAAGTTTATGATATCGACGCAATCGATTCGCTTTCGTTTTTTACCGATCAAACCTTTTATCACGGGGGCCGATGCTTTAATCCATGAGCGATGTTATTACCGCTTTTGAAGAGTACTTGCGGGTAACAAAAGCAAAATCCCCCCTCACCGCCGATGCTTATCTGAGCGATTTGGCACAGTACGAAGCTTTTCACAACGAATCGGTACTTCATACCGACAGTGACAAAATCGTATCTTTTTTAGCAACCTTTGCCAATAAAAAAACCTTAAACAGAAAACTAGCAAGTATCAATGCCTTTTTACAGTTTTGCGAAGACCTTCGCATCAAAAATTTTGATATTGCCGTCAGTATGGCCAAGCTGCCAAAATCACTGCCGAAGTTTTTAGAGTACGACCAGATCATGCGGCGCCTGCAAGCAATTGATACCGCAAGCGAGCTTGGTCTGCGGGATTACGCCTTTTGTCTTTTTTTATATGCAACAGGGTGCCGCGTCAGCGAAGCTATCCACGCCCAAGCTTCGGATTTGGAAGGGGAGTGGCTGACAATCCGCTTTGCCAAAAACCAGAAAGAGCGCCTCGTACCCGTCGCCAAACCGGCCCTGGACGCGCTGGATTGCTACCTGAATGCCAGAAAAGCCAAAAGCCCCTACCTGTGGCTTAACTACAAAGGCAGACCAATCAGCAGGATCAGTGCTTTTAAGATCGTAAAAAAACATCTGGGCGTTTCGCCCCACTTTCTGCGCCACTCCTTTGCCTCTTCGCTTGTCCTTGGCGGCGCGGACCTGCGGGTGGTCCAGGAGCTGCTTGGACACGCCGATATCACGACCACCTCCATCTATACCCATATCAGACAGGAAAACTTAAAAGAAAGTGTGTATACCTACCACCCCTTAAGAGATGTAACATGAAAAGTATTGTAGAATTGCTGATGCAAAAGGGAAAGCTTTTTAAAAAGCTTTCCAGGGTAGAAAACAAACACCTTGGCACAAGAAGAGCAGTGCGCATCTATTTTGGCGTCGATACGAAGAAGTATTTTCACACGATAATTGCCGTGCGCCAAAAATCAAAACTGCTGAGCAAAGACGCCCGTGATTTCGAAACGATCAATACAAATATGGCCCGCTTAAAAGATTGCGGTATCAAGAAAAAGATTTTGATCCTGGACGGATCGATCTGCACAAAAGCAAAAGAAAATTTACAGCACACAGGTTGGGTTATTTATGATATTAGCTGATATTGGCAACTCCTATACCAAGATATACGAAAGCGGTCATATCCGCACATATGAACATGAAGAAGCAAAGAAACGGTATAAAAACAAACGCGTATACTACATCAGCGTTTGCGACAATCACGATGTCGCCCACAGCAGCTGGATCGATATAAGCGGCAACATTACGCTAGATACCAGCTACCGGGGCATGGGCATTGACAGAAAAGCGTTGTGCAGCGCCGTCGATGAGGGTGTGTTGGTTGATGCCGGAAGTGCCATTACCGTGGACGTAATGCAGGCAGGAGTCCACCTTGGCGGCTATATACTGCCGGGAATCGCCGCGTATCAGCAATGCTACAAAGATATATCCCCGGCACTTGACGTGGAGTTTAACCCCGGCGTCGATACGGCCACGCTTCCGCAAAATACGTCCGAAGCGATCAGCTACGCCACGATTGCTTCCATTGGCTGCCTGTTGCAGCGCACCATCAGGGACAAAGTCTATTTTACCGGCGGAGACGGAAAGTTTTTATCGCGGCATTTTGACAATGCCATGTATGACGCCACGCTTGTGTTTAAAGGAATGATGAAAGGATTACAATGATAACAATCGCACTTCCAAAGGGCCGCATCGCGGAAGAAACCCTGCAAATGTTCAAACAGATATTTGGTCAGGATTTTGTTTTTGACGACAGAAAACTGGTACTGCAGATGCAGCAATTCACCTTCTTACTCGTACGCAACCAGGACGTTCCCACCTACGTATACCACCAGGCCGCCGATATCGGGGTGGTCGGGCTCGACGTCATCGAAGAAAAGCAGCTCGATCTCATCAAGCTGCTGGACCTTGAAATCGGCAAATGCAAGGTCGCCATCGGAACGAAAAAAGGCCAGCCCGTTGATTATAATCAGGCCAGTATCAAGGTGGCGACAAAAATGACCAATATCGCCAAAAACCACTTCGCAAATAAAGCGATCGGCGTAGAAGTGGTCAAACTCTACGGATCTATTGAGTTAGCGCCCATTATCGGTTTATCAGATATCATCGTCGATATTGTCGAAACGGGCAACACGATGAAGCAAAACGGTTTGGAAGTAGGGGAAACGATCATGCACTCTTCAGCGCACCTGATCGCAAATAAACAAAGTTTTTATGCTAAAAAAGAGGAAATTTTACAACTGCACTCGCAGCTTGAGGAGGTGGTCAAAAAGTCGTAAATGACTTTTTGACGCCTGATTTTTATCTGATATAGTCAAACGGAGATTCGACAACGCTCTTTCTGTCAACGATGTAGGGAATAAACGCGACTTCTCTTGCTCTTTTGATCGCACCCGATACCATATCCTGGTGTTTTTTACAATTGCCGGTGAGTCTTCTTGGCATAATCTTGTAACGTTCGCTCAGCGAATGCTTCAACGATTTGAGGTCTTTATAGTCAATAAACTCGACTTTTGCTTCGCAATATTTGCAATATCTTTTTTTAAACTTTCTTCTTTCTGCCATCTTTTATCCTTTAAAACGGGGGTTCTTCATTATCGATATCGATCTCAGGGATATGTTCTTTTTTGGGCTGGCTTTGGCTTTGGGGCTGCGAGTAACCGCCCTGGCCGGAACCGTAGCTGTTCTGAGCGCTGCCCTGCTGCGCGTAGTAATCATCCGATCCGCCGCCGCTGCCGCCTTTGGTGTCAAGCATCTGCATATTTTCTACCGTCACGCTGTGCTTGCTTCGCTTCTGGCCGCTTTGATCGGTCCACTGTTCCAGTACCAACCGTCCCTCAACTAATACTTTACTGCCTTTTTTGAGATACTGGTTGGCAATCTCGGCCGTTCTTCCAAACATGGACAGATCAACAAAACAGACTTCCTCTTTTTGCTCGCCCTGCTGGGTCTTGTATTTTCTGTTTGTAGCCAGACCGATCTTGGCGATTCCCAGGCCCGCCTGAGAATAACGCATCTCGACATCTCTTGTTAAGTTTCCTACCAGTATCACTTTATTGTACATAATCTATCCTATTTTACGTTTGCGACCATTTTGTCAAATTCGACGAGTTCTTTTTTGCTGCTGAACTTCACGGTCATGAATTTGATAACATTTTCATTGATTCTGTAATTTCTTTCAAGTTCTGCGACAAGCTGCGCCGGGGCTTTGAAATACAATACGCTGTAGTAACCTCTTCTGTCGCCTTCCACTTCGTAGGCCAGGTTTCTGGTACCCATTTCGTTTTTAGCCAGAAGTTCGCCGCCGTTGTTGGCGATAACAGATTCGATTTTCTGGATCTGTTCTTTTGTTTCTTCTTCAGTCAGTGTCGGTTTCAACACAAACAAACTCTCGTAAGAATTCATAATACTCCTTTTGGTTTTTAGCCCTGTTTTTTTCAAAACAGAGCAAGGTTTAAAACGCCGATTATACCAAAAAGAGTATTAAGTTTATATTAAAGTAAAAAAATTATTTCATCTCTTTCATTCGCACGCGGCCGTCTCGCATTTCAACCGAGGGCATCCCCATGATATTAAAACCGCAGTCCACATGATGAATCTCCCCCGTTACGCCGCTTGCCAGGTCGCTGAGAAGGTACATACCCGAATTGCCCACCTCATCGATGGAAACGTTTTTCTTCAGCGGCGCGTGGGCTTCGTTCCATTTGAGCATCAGGTTAAAATCTCCGATACCCGAAGCCGCGAGCGTTTTGATCGGCCCGGCGCTGATGGCGTTGACGCGGATACTGTCTTTGCCCAGATCCTCAGCCAGATATTTTACGCTCATATCCAAGGCCGCCTTGGCAACACCCATCAGGTTGTAGTTGGGGATATATTTTTCCCCGCCGTAGTATGTCAGCGTCAAAACCGAACTGTTTTCATTCAGCAGCGGTTTCAACTCTCTGGTGATTTCAATCAGAGAGTACACCGAAATCTCCATGGAAACGCCGAATGCTTCCTTGGAAACATCGACAAAACGCCCCTCCAGGCCGTCCTTTGGCGCGAAAGCGATGGAGTGGACGATAAAATCAAGCTCTCCGAAATCTTTTTCAAGATCGGCTTTTAACTGTTTGATCTGTTCGGGGTGTGCCGCGTCCAGCGGATACACGTGCTCACTGCCCAGTTCGTTGGCGATTGGCTCGACTTTGCTTTTAAACCGTTCATTCAGATAGGTAAAAGCCATCTGCGCTCCCTGCGCGGCACACTGTTTGGCGATGCCGTACGCAATAGAGCGCTTATTGGCCACACCGATAACTAACCCTTTTTTCCCTTTCATAACCATTTGACACATCCTATTTATAAAATTTTAAAATTGTAGCATTATTGTGATTAAAACTTCCTACCTGCACGCGGTAATGATGGATTGGAAATCCTCAACCTCTAAACTCGCGCCCCCTACCAGCACGCCGTCAACTTCAGGGATCGCTGCGATACCCTGCGCGGTGTGGGGTTTGACGCTTCCGCCATACAGCAGTGACCTGTCACCGATCATCTGCTTGATCAGGCCGTGGGTTTTACTGATGGTTTCATTGTCCGCGCTTTCGCCCGTTCCGATGGCCCAGACCGGTTCATACGCGACAATCAGGTTTTCATATTCCAGATCGATCCCTTCAAGCTGCGCTTTGAGATAGCTTTGCAAATCCCCGTTTTTTCGCACGTCAAGAGGTTCGCCGATACAGTGGATGACCGTAAAGCCCTCTTTTTTGAAAAAGGCAAACTTTTTTGCGATCATCTCCTGGCTTTCGCCAAGCAGGTGGCGCCGCTCACTGTGGCCGGTCAAAACCGTACGCACGCCAAACTCGTCCAACTGCTGCAGCCCCACTTCGCCGGTCACTGATCCCTGTTTGATCCCGTACGCGTTTTGCACACCCACGCGCACACTTTTGGTATGAAAATCATCCAGTGCCGTCAGCGGCGGAAACACATACACTTCATCGCCCTCACGGCGAAACTGCATAAAGCTGTCTAACTGATGCAGATACGCCGAGGTTGACTTTCTGGTGTGGTTGGTTTTAAAATTGGCTGCGAAAATCACGTTTCATCCTTGACCATAAGATTTGTCACGCCCGGCAGGGTTTTGCCCTCTAGCAGTTCCAACGACGCCCCGCCGCCGGTGCTGATAAAGGTCATCTCCTCGTCATCGCCGGTTCGCTGGACCAGATCGGCCGTATCGCCGCCGCCGACGACCGTGGTGGCGTGCGCGCCGGCTACGACGTGTGAAAGCTTGGTGCTGCCCTTGGCGAATTTATCCATTTCATATACGCCCATGGGACCGTTCCACAGGATGGTCTGGGCATCGTTCAAACTTTCGCTGAACAGTTTTACCGTGGCCGGACCGATATCAAGCCCCATCCAGTTTTGCGGAATCTCTTTTGCGGTGACAAACTTGATCACGCTGTCTTCGCTGAACTTTTCTGCGGCCACGACGTCAACAGGCAGGTAAAGCTTGACGCCCAGACGCTTGGCTTCTTCCATGATATGCAGCGCATCATCCATAAGTTCGTCTTCGACCAGTGAAGCGCCCACGTCCTCGCCCAGAGCTTTTAAAAAGGTAAACGCCATTCCACCGCCGATGATGAGTTTATCTACTTTTGGCAGCAGGTTGGTCAGCGCCTGCAGTTTGCCAGAAACCTTACTTCCGCCGACTATTGCCACAAAGGGACGTACCGGCTTTTTCAACAGTTGGTAGAAAAACTCGATCTCTTTTTGCAGCAAAAAGCCGCCTGCTTTGTGCTCATCGTCAAAATGGTGCGTTATCCCCTCAACCGAAGCGTGCGCTCTGTGGCTGACGCCGAATGCGTCGTTGATGTAGATGTCGCTCATAGCCGCCAGCGCTTTAGCCATGGAGGCATTGTTTTTTGTCTCCCCGTTTTCAAACCGCAGGTTTTCAAGCAGCAGGATTTCACCGGGTTGCAGCGCTTTGGCTTTGGTCTGCGCATCTTCACCCATAACGTCTTTTGCCATCAAAATTTCCTGCTTTAAAAGCGTATGCAGCCGCTTGGCCACCGGTGAAAGCGAATACTTGGCGTTAAACTCACCCCCGGGACGCCCCAGATGGCTGGCAAGAATAATTTTGCAATCCCTGTCGATACAGTAGCGAATCGTCTGCATCGCCGATCTGATACGTCTGTCGTCGGTGATGTTGCCAAAATCATCCAACGGTACGTTGAAATCGCACCGGATCAGCACCGCTTTATTGTCAATGTCTAACTCTTTGATCGATCGAAGCCGCATTGCCATCCTTTATTGCTTACTTACGTATACGGCCATGTCGACCAGACGGTTGGAGTATCCCCACTCATTGTCGTACCACGCCATGATCTTGACCATGTTGTTATCCACAACCTGCGTCAAATCGCTTGCCACGATGGAACTGTTGGCATCACCCAGCAGATCCTGAGAAACCTTCATATCATCATCGATGGCGATGATGCCTTTCAACTCGCCCCGGGCTTTCTGGTCCAGGACCGCATTGACCTCTTCGATGGTGGTATCTTTGCCCACGGAAATATTAAGATCGACCATAGAAACGTTTGGCGTGGGGACACGCACGCTCTGACCGTGCAGTTTTCCCTCAAGATGGGGCATAATCAGTTTCATCGCCTTGGCCGCGCCGGTGGTGGTTGGGATCATATTCACCGCCGCAGCCCTTGCTCTTCGCTTGTCTTTTTTGTGTTTGACATCCAGAATGCTCTGGTCGTTGGTATAGGAGTGGATCGTTGTCATCAACCCTTTTTGGATTCCAAACGCGTCATCAAGCACCTTGGCTACCGGGCCTAAGCAGTTGGTGGTGCAGCTGGCGTTTGAAATGATCGCTTCGCCGCCGTAGTTTTGTTCATTCACGCCCAAAACGTAGGTAGGCGTATCATCCTTGGCCGGAGCGCTGAAGATAACTTTCTTGCAACCGTTGTCGATATGGGCCTGCGCTTTGTCTTTTGTCAAAAATACGCCGGTACACTCCAGCACAACCTCCGCGCCGCATCCGGCGAAATCGAGATTTTTCGGGTCTCTGTCGTTAAAAATTCTGGCATTGGTTGTGCCCATCTTCAAATACCCGTTTTCAACGCAAACCTCTTTTTCCGCCGTTCCGTGGACCGAGTCGTATCTGGTCAAATACTCTATCATCTCTTCATCAGCTGTATCATTGATCGCCACAAGCTCTACATCACTGCGGTCCTCAATGATGCGTGCTACGCTTCTTCCGATTCTGCCATATCCGTTGATCGCTACTTTTATTGCCATCTTTTACCTTTATTTTGATAAAATTTTAAAGATACTATACTAAAAACTGGCTAAAATTTCGTTTAGCCTCCGGTTACCAAAGGATACGCGCCCGTGAAAACCGCAGCGATTTTCGGCGGCAGTTTTGACCCGCCCCACAACGGCCATTTAAGCGTTATACGGCAAGCCCTGGACACTCTTGATATCGATACGCTCATTGTCATGCCAAACTTTTTAAACCCGTTTAAACACAAAACCGCCGCCAGCGCCAGACAGCGCCTGCAGTGGTTAGAAACCATGACGGCGAAAATGGATAAAGTCACCGTCAGCGATTTTGAAATCAGCAAAGGCTACGCCGTGCCCACTGTCGAAACGGTAACGCACTTTTTAAAAGAATATGATAAAATATACTTTATTATCGGGGCCGACAACGTTAAAACGCTGCACAAGTGGAAAGATTACGAACGGTTAAAAGCGCTGGTCACGTTTGTCGTAGCCACCCGAAAAGGGGGTGAGACCAAAGATTTCATCACCCTTGCGGTCAACAGGGATATAAGTTCGACCCAGATGCGCGAAAAGCCCGAAAAAGAGCATATCCCCCCAAGTATTTATTCACAGGTAAAGGAAGTTTATGAACGACAGAATTGAAAAGATCGTAGAGCTGCTGGACAGCAAAAAAGCCGAGGATATTCAAACCTTTGATTTAACCGGCAAGGATTATATCGCCCAGCGCGTCGTGATCGCCAACAGCCTGGGCACCAAGCACACGCTTGCCCTGCTGGAGTATCTCAAAGAGTTTTTGAAACACGAGGGCGAAAGCATACTCAGCGTCGACGAAAGCGAAGACTGGGCCGTATGCGACCTCGGTGATATCATCATCCACGTCATGACTCCCGAATACAGGGAAAAATACGATCTTGAAGAGTTTTTACAAAAGTTGTATGACAATTAAGGCAGACTTTGCCGCAAGTTAGGTTATAATAAAAATATCCCGCGATGTTTACGCGGGCGATTTATTTTAGGAGGTGTAATTATGAATACCAGTATTGTAGGAAAAAAATTTGAATTAACAGAACCGATTAAAGACCATATCGACAGCCTGATTCAATCGCTTAACAAATATAATCTTGAAATCATTTCGGCCAAAACGATCATTTCAGGGGATGAAAAAAACGGCAAAAAAGGCTACAGCGTCGAATTTATCGTCAATCTCAAAAACAAAAACAGCGTTGTGATCACCCAAAAAGACAAAGATGTCTACGCCGCGGCGGACTTGGCTATCGAGCGGGTCAAAAAGGTCCTGCGAAGACATTCGGACAAGATCAAGGATAAAAAGCATATCAGCCATGAAGAGATCGATGCGATGCCGATCTTAGAAAGCGAACGCCGTGAAAACAGCGAGGATGAGATCGTACCGATGGATTTGGAACTGCATAAACCCATGGAGATAGAAGAAGCGATCCAAACGCTGAAAGATGACAAAAAAAGACAGTTTTTAGTCTTTAACGATATGGAAAGCAAACTGCGTATTATGTACAAGCGCGCCGACGGGCGGTTTGGACTGTATTAAGAAAGCAGCGCCCATCAAGCCGTCTCTTTTTACAAAACATGAAAAGAATACATAATGGGGGCGGCTTTATCTTTGCTGTATGCGCCGCTTGTATTTTTTGCGGTGCATACTTTTGATATTGCCACCGTAGCCGTTTTCGTGGCTGCTGCAAGCTGTATCTGGCTTATTCTTACCTATAAAAACGGATGGATTTCAATGCTGTATCCGTTTATGTATCTGGCATTTGCTCTTTTTGCGTTTATTTTCCAACACCTTGTAATCCTTAAAGCCATCCCCGTTGTCATTTCGCTGATTGTTGCTGCGGTATTTATCATCTCATATGCACAAAAACGCTCCGTTATTTTATATTTTGCCAAACGTTTTCACAAAAGAAAACTGACCCCAAAGGAACAGCACTATATCCACCGATCCACGCTTTTTTGGATTACTGTTACCGTGAGCAATGTAGCCATCCACCTGTACGCGCTGCTGGGAGAAAATCTGGCTTTTTGGGCTTTTTACGGCTCCGTTGGCGGATACGGCCTGCTTGGGCTGGCCGCATTAGCACAGTTTTTGCACAAACGTTTTATCTTTGACGCGCAACAAAACTGGCGGGACAGTATTTAAATTCCCAGTAAACCCGCCTGTGCGAGTTCATGATTGATATCGCGTTCTAAGTTGTGCACCCACTTGTTGTAATTGCCGTGGATCGTCTCTTTTGTCGGGTTATAACTCATGTTGCGGCTTTCCTTGTACTCGATCGTATACCCCTTTTGATCGTAAAAAACATCAACTGCTACGTAATGGCGGCCGCGGACCAGAATTTCTAACACCATATGTCCGTCTTCAACCTTTTTTGCTTTCCAGCCGCGGTTCATACCCCCTGTTTTGATCGCCTGTTCCATTTTTTGCAGGGAAGCTTTCTCTTCCAGGTATTCACTGTTGTCCACCTGCTGCACAAGCGCCCCGCCGCAGCCTGTCAAAAACAGTACAAACGCACTCATCAATGCGGCCAAGCCCAAATAACTTTTTCTCATAATATCCTCCTTGCGGTAAGTTAACA
>JBNJFE010000008.1:3494-34183 GCA_051746505.1 Campylobacterota bacterium | reverse complement strand
TTTAATCAATACAATAAAAGTATATACTTACAGCAGTTTTTTATTAGAGGTGGCCTTATATAATCGCGTATAAAAATTCAAAGGCTTCATAAAATTCTCTTTTAAAGACCGTAATCATTGAACCAAGGGTTGCAATAATGATCACAAGAGAAACGGTGATCTTAATGGGAAAGCCTACGACAAGCAGGTTAAACTGCGGCATCGTCTTCATCAGCATACCAAAGATAACATCAGAAATATATGCTAACGCAACAAGGGGAAATGCTATGGTAAAGCCCATGACAAAAAAGTTGCTCATCGCTTTGATAAAATACTGTACGATATCATCGGTCAGTAGAAAACTGCCAAGGGGAACCTGATTGATCGAATCGGCCATAAACATGATCATATAATGGTGGGCATTGATCTGCAGAAGCGTTAAAATCGCTACGAGGGTAATAAATATCCCCAATATAGGAGAATTCACACCTGTAACGGGGTCCATCGCGCTGGCCATTGAAAAGCCCATGATAAAAGACATGACTTCAGCCGCATACATCAGCATCATCATCACAATGGTAAGGGCCAGACCCGCGATAACGGCAAAAACGATTTCAAAAAACAGCCCCGTTAGAATAGAGTGCAGGGTGGGTTCTACCTGGGTGATTTCCGCAAAAGGGAAAAGTATAACGGTTAAATAAAAGGCAAAGGCTGCTTTAACCTGTACCGAGAGGCTTTGGTGGTTGAAAATGGGCATGGTCGCAAAAAGTGCGGTTATACGAGCAAACAGGAGGAAAAAGGAAAAGACATATTCCTCACTGATCAGTTCAAACCACGTCATTATAACCGCTGCAGCTGTTTATCTTTTAACTCGTACACCCTGTCACACTGCATTGCCAACTCACGGTCATGGGTTACGATAAAAAGTCCGCCACGACAGTTTTTGATGTATTCATGCAGCGTCCGCATAACCGAAGCCGCAGTTTGTTTGTCAAGATTGCCCGTTGGCTCGTCGGCAAAGATTAGCTTTGGCTGTTTGCTCAAAACCCTGGCGATAGAAACTCTTTGCTGCTGGCCGCCGGAAAGTTCGGTAACGTGTTGATTGACAACGCTTCTTATACCTAATTTATCCAGCAAAGAGTTTTCAACTTTATTATCTGCTATCAGCGAAGCAATCTCAATATTTTGCAGCGCACTCATCGATTTGAACAGATAATGAAATTGAAAAATAATACCCAGCTTCTTTCGTCGAAGCTCCGTACAGTCTGTGGTGTAAATATTTTGGTTTTGGATAAAAACGTCTCCGCTTTTGGGAGGCAGAAATGAAGAAAGATTGTGTAAAAGGGTGGATTTTCCACTGCCGCTGACGCCGACTATAGCGATACTTTCCGCTTCGTGCAGCGTCAGGTCGATATCGTTAAAGAGTTCGTAATCAAAGCTAAAGGAGAGCCCTTTAGCTTCAAGCAGGGGCTTAGCCACCGCCTGCCTTACTGTCCTAGCTCGGCAGCTACTTCAGCGGCGAAATCGTCCTGTTTCTTTTCGACGTTTTCACCCAGTTCATAGCGTACAAATTGCACGAGTTTCGCGCTGCCGCCGGCTTGTTTGGCAACAGAATCCAAAAACTCTCCGACACTGACCTTGTCGTCTTTGACAAAGGGTTGTTTTTCAAGTGTGTTGTCTTTGTAGTATTTATTGATTTTGCCTGGAAGGATTTTATCCCAGATTTTTTCCGGTTTTCCCTCTTTTTTGAGCTGTTCTTTTGCGATCTCTTCCTCTTTTGCGATCACGTCTTCAGGAACCGCTTCGGGATTGATATACTGCGGATTCATGGCCGCTGCGTGCATTGCAACATCTTTCAGTGCTTCTGCCACGGCTTTTGATGTTTCACCGCTGTCACATTCTGCCGCGACGATAACGCCGACTCTGCCGTTTTGGTGCAGATAACCGCCCACGCAGCCTTTTTCACCGGTTTCAAGCGTGTGGAAACGCTGTACAACGATGTTTTCGCCGATTTTGGCAATCTGCGTACTGAGATAATCGGAAAATTTTTCGCCGTTGATCGTTGTTTCATGCAGTTCATCTACGGTTGACGCGTCCTGGTCATGGATATGATCAGACGTATCTTTGGCAAAATCTTTGAAGTTGTCGTTTTTAGCGACAAAATCCGTTTCGGCATTGATCTCTGTGATTGTCGCTTTGTGGTTGTCTTTGCTGATGGTAACGGTTATAGTACCTTCAGCCGCAACTCTGTCGGCTTTTTTCGCCGCTGCGCTGAGACCTTTTTTGCGAAGCAGTTCCACTGCTTTGTCTTGATCGCCCTGGGCTTCGGTAAGAGCTTTTTTGCAAGCCATCATACCCGCACCCGTCATCTCTCTTAATGCTTTTACGTCACTTGCTTTGATCGCCATGGTTATTCTCCTTGTTCTTGCTTCTGCTCAGCAGTTTTTTCTTCACTCGCTTCAGCCTGTCGGGCAGTTTCTGTTTCTTCCTGGGCCTGCACGGCTTCGGGATCTTCTACCTCTTCTTCCGCGGCAGCTTTGCCTTCGATAATGGCATCAGCGATCTCTTTGCAGTACAGGTTGATCGATCTGATCGCGTCATCGTTGCCCGGGATCGGATAATCGATAAGATCGGGATCGCAGTTGGTATCAAGCGGAGCGATGATTTTCATGCCCAATTTTCTTGCTTCATGAACTGCGATGTTTTCTTTGACCGCATCGATTACAAATAAATAATTTGGAATATCTTTCAGGTTTCGAATACCGCCTAAATAGTTGATTAGTTTGTCTTTTTTTCTTGTCAGCATCAACGCTTCTTTTTTTGTAAGCAGATCAAGCTGGCCTTTTTCTTCCATCTGTTCGATGACTTCCAGTTTTTTGATCGATTTTCTCATTGTGTTAAAGTTTGTCATCATACCGCCAAGCCATCTGGTGGATACAAAAGGCATGCCGCATCTGGTCGCGTGTTCTCTAACCGCTTCGCTTGCCTGCTTTTTGGTGCCCACAAACAATACCTGCTCGCCTTGTTCGGCCGCGTCTCTGACAACGTTATACGTGTATCTGAAGTATCGAAGTGTTTTTTGCAGATCGATAATATAAATGTTTTTTCTCACGCCGAAAATATATTTTTTCATTTTCGGGTTCCATCTTCTTGTCTGGTGTCCAAAGTGCACGCCGCACTCTAAGAGGTCTTTCATAGTTACCATATGTACTATCCTTCTTTGTGAAATTGGGTTTGGCCTCTGCGGTCCTTAATGACGTATGTCACAACCGTAAAAGGAATTACCGCATGAGTATTTGCTTTTGTTACAAAGCAGGTGATTATAGCGAAAAAAGTTTAATATTAATTGAAAAGCCCCCGGCAAAGGGGAGAAAAACTAAGCAATCGGGGTTGTATCGGTGTTGCACAGAAACTTCGGCCGCAGCTTCTTGGCACCAAAGGGTGGATTTTGGGGTTTGTTGTGGCTGCTGTTATAAACAAAAAAGCAGTTGGTCCGCGGCCAGGGGGAAATATTGTCGGGGCTGCCGTGCATGATATTGCATTCATGAAAGACTACGGTGCCGGGTTTGCCGTATACCCCTACGATCCGGCCGCCGCTGTCTTTGGTGAACTCGTTGATCGCTTCCAGTGAGGGGGTGCCAAGCATCTGATTTTTCAGCGATTGCTTGTGGTTGTCTTTTGGTGTTTCACCCGGGCAGGAGACGTACTTTTTATGGCTTTTGGGGATCACAAACAGCGGTCCGTTGTATGCGGTGTTTTCAGTCAGCATGATCCAGCCCGTTACCACTTTTGGGGCGGGCAGCCCGTCTTCGCTGTGCCACGTTTCAAAATCGCTGTGCCACGGAAAGGATTTGCCATCCAGCGCGGGTTTGATATTGATGCGGGACTGGTGCAGATAGATATCTTCCCCGATCAGCTGTTTTGCGATGGTTGTTAAGCGGGGATCTTTAGAAAGCGCGTCAAAGGTTTTGCTGTATTTTGGCAGATCAAAAATAGAACGCACGGTATCGGAGTTTTCTTCGGTGACAAAGGCTTCATCGCCGTGGTGATCTCTGTTTTGCACAAGGTTGTCGCACTCCTGGCGCAGCTTTTGTACTTCTTCCTGGCTAAACACATCCTCGATGAGCACAAAGCCGTCATCTTCAAACTGCCGCAGCTGCTGCTTGCTGAGTGCGTACTGTCCACTTTTTTGCTCGCCGAAAATAACGGGATCGACTCTGTCTATGATCTTTTCTTTGGATGATTGCCTGGTGGGGTATTTATCGATAGAATTATGCATATTCTAGTGCCTCCTTTGTATATGGTGTTTTACAAAAAAATCACTATTGCCAATATTATAACAAACTGCCGCTTAAAAGTTAATAAGAGTACTATAAAGGTTGTTGTGCCTTTGTATGTATACTTTGTCAAACAGAAGCAAGAAGTGCTAAAAAACTGTCGTTAAAAAAAATGTGGTAAAATTGCAAATAAAAAAGAAAGTATCTATGCAGTTTGAACCCTATCCGTTTGAAAAACTCGGTAAGCTTTTACAAGACGTTACGCCAAATGAAGCGTATGCGCCCTTTAATCTCACCATCGGCGAACCGCAGTTTGACACCCCCGCATTCATTCAAGACGCGCTTAAAAGCAGCAGCGATCTGCTGAAAAAATACCCCAAAACCGGCGGACTGGATGAACTGCGATCTGCCCAGCGTGATTTTGTCCAAAAACGTTTTGGTATTACGTTGCACGAGCAGCAGCTGATCCCGACGTTTGGGACCAGGGAAGTGCTGTTTAATTTCCCCCAGTTTCTGCTTTTTGACGTGCAAAACCCTGTAATGGGCTATACCAACCCTTTTTATCAGATATATGAAGGCGCGGCTGTTGCCAGTCGGGCTAAAAGCATCTACATCAAGCCGGGGGAGTTTTTGGATGCTTCGCAGATGCAGGATCTTGATTTTGTGATCTTGAATTACCCCAACAATCCCACAGCCCTCTGCGCGGATATCGATCACCTCAAACAGTGGGTCGAGTATGCACTAAAGTATGATTTTGTACTGCTTAATGATGAGTGCTACAGTGAAATCTACTTTGACAAGCCGCCGGTGTCGCTGCTTGAAGCCAGTGTGGCAGCAGGCAATGAAAGTTTTCATAATATTCTTGTGATCAACTCCGCCTCCAAGCGCTCCAGCGCGCCGGGGCTTCGAAGCGGCTTTATCGCAGGGGATGAGTCGCTTTTGTCAGCCTATGGCAAATACCGCACCTACGTGGGCGCCGCCAGTCCGCTGCCGCTGCAAAAAGCAGCGATCGCGGCGTGGAGTGATGAGGAACACGTTAAAGAGTTTCGCAAAAGCTACAGCCAAAATTTCGCAATCGCTAAACAGCTGCTTGGCACGTCGCTGCCGGAGGCGACTTTTTATATCTGGCTGCACGTGGGCGATGAACTGGCGTTTGCAAAGAGATTGTATAAAGAGTATAATGTCAAAGTATTGCCCGGCAGCTATCTGGGCAGAAACGGTGCGGGGAAAGGCTACGTGCGCCTTGCGTTGGTACTGGAACCCGCGCAGATGAAACAGGCGCTGCAAAGGGTGGTTGATGCTTTATAAAAACGGCCGATATATTAATAAACACAAAAGTGTTTGGTAAAAAGGAGTAACAGATGGAAATCAATGCAGCTTCCATGATGGCTCATCAAAGTATGATGAACACAAACGCCCATAACGTGGCAAATGTTAATACACAGGATTACAACGCAAAACAAAGCAGCATCGGCAATGAACTTCAGGTCAATACAACCGAGACGAAGATGCCGACGAACTTAAGCAAAGAGATGCCAGAACAGGTAAACGTGACCGCCGGGTTTGACGCCCAGGCAAAAGCGATCCATTCTCAGGATCATGTGCTTGGCACGCTTTTGAATATGAAGGTATAGTTTTTGCTTGAGCAAAACAAAACTTATAACAAACAAAGAGGATAGATGCAGCAAGAGCAATTAGACGCGATGGAGCAGATAGAAAATTTAAAAAACGATGAGCAGTTTCAGCAGAATCTGCAAACACTGGCAAAAGAAGCCAAAGAAGAAAACAGCGTAGCTAAAATGTACCAGGTTTTGGACGCTACGCTTTTAGTTCAGGACGAAGAGCAGCAGGATGAGGCGGTCGATGAAATTTATACGCTTATTTTGCAAAACTCTTTTGATGATCTGGCCAAACACCTGGCCGAGGAAAAAAAGTTTGACCATGAGGATGAGGAGCAGCTTGCGCGGCTTCGGGCAATCTACGAGCACGGAATCGAAAAATACAGCAGCGGGGATTTTACCGGTGCCAAAGAGATCTTTTTGGTGCTTTACCACGTTTTTGACGCCGAGCATATGAAACTGCCGCTGTTGGTGCATGTCACCGCAGCTTCCAAGGAAGTGGATTTTGAAGATTTTTTTCAAGATTTTGCCGATGCCCAGAAGATCGCCGAAGATACCAGCGAATACGCGTATTTTATAAAAGATTTTAAAATCGATGCCGAAAACTTTCTGGAAGAAAACAGCGAAGCGCTCAAGGCAGCGCTGGTTGAGTTGGAAGGTTTGAGGAGTTAAGCGGTGCGGGTGCATTTTATCGGAATCGGAGGAATAGGGCTGTCGGGATTGGCGAAGTTTTTGCAGCATGACGGCTACAGTATCAGCGGTTCTGATATGAAAAGCACCCCCATCACAGACGCGCTTGTCAAAGCCGGAGCCAAGCTGACCATCCCCCACAGCTGCAACGCGATTTCAGGCCAGGAGCTGGTGATCCACTCTGCGGCGATCAAGCCAAACAACGTCGAACTGCGCCAGGCAAAAGAAGCCGGCATCAAATCGATGCCAAGAAGCGAAGCTTTGAAATTTATCTTGCAGGATAAGCAGGTGTATTCCGTTGCCGGGGCCCACGGCAAAAGCACGACTTCGGCGATTTTGGCATCCCTGCTTGAAAACAGCAGCGCCATTATCGGTGCTATCAGCAAGGATTTTGGCTCTAACGTGCGCATCAAAAACAAAAAAACTCTCGTTTTTGAAGCCGACGAGAGTGATGCGAGTTTTCTTAACTCCAACCCCTACTGTGCCGTTGTCACCAACGCCGAACCCGAACATATGGAGTTTTACGGCTACGATGAAAAGCGCTTTTACGAAGCGTATACCGATTTTATCAAAAAGGCTACAAAGCGGGTACTGTACAGAGACGATGCGTTTTTAAAAAGCTTGGATGTGGATGCGACCTGGCTTTGTAAAGACGATATCAAAGATATTGAGTTTGTGCTCAAGGACAAGCTGCCCTATACCCGTTTCAGGCTTAAAGACCTGGGCGAATTTGAAGTTTACGGCTTTGGCGAACATATCGCTATTGATGCCTCTCTGGCGATCCTGGCCGCGCTGCAGCAGCTGCCCCTTGGCGCGATCAAAAAAAATATCAAAAACTACAAGGGGATCAAAAAGCGCTTTGACATTATCCACAGCGATGAAAACCTTACCATTATCGATGATTACGCCCACCATCCTACAGAGATCAAAGCGACGATGTCTTCTGCTATCGAATTTGCCAGACTCAGCGGTAAAAAGCCCGTCACCGCTATTTGGCAACCCCATAAATACAGCCGCACCATTGATAATCTGCAGGGGTTCAAAGAGTGCTTTAAAGGGTGTGACAGATTGATTATCTTACCCGTATACAGCGTGGGAGAAGAGCCGTGTCACATCGACTTTGAAAAAGAGTTTAGCGATTATGAAGTGATCTTTGCCGACAGTGTGCATACCAACCAGCTGTTTAAAGATGATACAATGATCGCAGATATTAAGCAGGGGTTGATCTTAGGGTTAGGCGCCGGTGATATCACTTATCAACTACGGGGGCAAATTTGAAACTGGCGTTATTGATTGTAGCCGTTGCGCTATTTATTATCTCGGTTCTTGCCGTGGTAAAAGAAAAATATGAAAAAGAAGTGATCACAGGCAGCGTGCTTGGCTTTGTACTCTTGGCTGTGGTGTATAACTATTTTGTCGGTATCGGGACTGATAAAATGCAAAGTATCGTATACGCATACGAACACAATAAAACCCTGCAATGCGATGATATGCAGATAAGTCAGCAAGAGTTCAGTTACGACTACGCGACCCAGAGTTTTGTGGGCAGGGGTGAGTTTAAGGGCAAAGTGATTTCTATTGATACGTGTGAGGTGCAATGATAGATCCGGACAAACTTGATTTAGGTGAGTACGTCAGCGCGTTTGAATCGTTTTTAGCACGCTCTAAATCTTTTATTCTTCAGGGTGATATCAATACCCACTACCGCTATATTGCAAAGCTGCAAGCATATGAGTTTACGCCGCCTCCGCCTGTGAAAAATCTGGACAAAGCGCTGATGCATCTTAGCAAGCAGGGGGTCTTGCCCCTTGATGAAATACATGAATTCATTAAGATGATAGAGTATTTTACCTATCTCAAAACGGTTGCGTTTGAAGGCAAGATCAAAGAGTGGATCGAAAACATCAGGATTCCGGACCAAATCACCGATATCAGCTTGTTTTTTGACAATCACGGCGGTATCGATATTAACAAGGATGAAACCCTCTACGGCCTGCACCAGGCATATGATCGCAGCAAAAAAGAGATCAGGCAGAAACTGTATGGCATGACAAACAACCGCGATCTGCAAAACTTTCTGGTTGACCGGCAGGTTCACTTCCATGATCAGCAGGAGTGCCTGCTGGTCCGAGGCGGTTTCCACGCGGTGATGAAAGCAAGCGTGGTCGGCAGAAGCAGCGGCGGTTTTTTTTACGTGCTGCCCCAGAGCGTTTCGCAGCTGCGCCAGCACCAAAGCGGCATTCTTGACAAGATCGAACAGATCAAAACGCGCTATGCCAGGGAGTTTAGCGCGGCGTTTCACACCCATCTGCCCTTTTTGCGCTTTATCAATAAAACCTTTGATCAGTTTGATCATTACCAGGCCAGAATCTTTTTTGCCAAAGCAAAAGATTACAGTTTCATCCTGCCAAACAAGAGTCAAAACGTACGGCTTGGCGGATTTTTACACCCCGCGCTCAAAGAGGGCGTCAACTGTGATATTTCGCTGGAAAAAAAGGTGATGATTATCACCGGCGTCAACGCCGGGGGTAAAACGATGCTGCTCAAATCGCTGCTGAGTGCGGTATATATGGCCAAATACCTGCTGCCTATGCGTTGCAATCCTTCCCATACCCAGATCGGCAGTTTTAAAAGTATCGAAGCTATCATCGACGACCCGCAAAACGTGAAAAACGATATCTCCACCTTTGCCGGACGGATGCTGGAATTTAGCAAAATGTTTCACAAAACCAAAGCGATCGCGGGCGTGGATGAGATCGAACTGGGTACCGACAGCGACGAGGCGGCTTCGCTTTTTAAAGTGATCCTCTCCCGGCTTATTAAGCGCGATATTACCCTGATTGTTACCACCCACCACAAGCGCTTGGCTTCATTGATGGCAAGCAGCGACGAGGTGGAGTTGGTCGCGGCGGTGTATGACAAGAAAAAGCAGATGCCCACCTATACCTTTTTGCAAGGCGCTATCGGTAAGAGTTACGCTTTTGAAACCGCCCAGCGCTACGGCATTCCCAAAAACGTCGTGGCCGAGGCCAAGGAGGTTTTTGGCGAGGATAAGGAAAAACTCAACGAACTGATCGAAAAATCAACCACCCTTGAAAGCCAGCTTCGCAAAAAGATTTCCCAAGCTGATAAAAATCTTTCATATCTGCAAAAGCAGCAGCAAGAACTTGATCAGTACAAACAAAAACTGGCCTTGGATTACGATGCACAGACTGCGCAGCTTAAAAGAGGGTACGAAGCGGCAAGGAAAGAACTCAAGCAAGCTATCAACAAAGATACCAAGACAAAGCACAGAGCCCTCAATACCGCGGATAAAACCCAAAAGAATTTGGAACGAAGCGGTGTCAAAACCAAAAACAAAGCCGCGCCAAAAGCCCCACAGCTCAAAGTCGGCCAGTGGGTGCGCTATAACAATTCCAAAGGCGTGATTACCAAGCTTTCAAACAAAAAAGCGTTTGTGGAAATCAACGGTATGACCCTGCAGGTAAAAAAAGAAAAACTCACACCCGTTGCCAAGCCAAAAGAAGGCGCAAGCGTGGATGTGGCGGTGCAAAAAGAAGCGGGCTTTGTCAAGCTGGATCTGCACGGTATGCGCTGGGAAGAAGCCAGGGACGAACTGGACCGCTTTGTCTCAAACGCTTTGTTGCACAGCTTTGAAGAAGTTTTTGTCTACCACGGCGTGGGCAGCGGCGCGCTGGCGAGGATGGTGCGCGAATTTTGCAAAAACCACCCGCGAATTACCTCCTGTGAAGACGCCGGACCCAAACAGGGCGGAGTAGGCGCGACGGTCATAAAGTTTTAAGCAATGATTTTTTTGATATGATTAAAAGAAGTTATTACATTTTGTAATCCAAGGACCCCGCCATGAGTATAAAAAGAGATTTGATCGAAGATGAGTTTGATACGATCAAAGACGTAAAAAAGCAGATCGAGGAAAATATCCACGAAGACCGCCGCAACAACGGCGAATTGACCAAAGATTACGAAAAACGCAGCAAACAGGGCAAAAAACTGCCCGTATGGATCAAAAAATCCACGATAAAATATGAAGAAGAGCTCAAACGCCTGCAGATTGAGCTTTTGAAGATGCAAAATCATATCAAAGACGAGGGTAAAAAACTACTGGTGCTGTTTGAGGGGCGTGATGCGGCCGGCAAGGGCGGAACCATCAAGCGCATTACCGAACATATCAACCCAAGAGGGGCCAGGGTCGTTGCCCTTGGCAAGCCAAGCGATACCGAACAGACCCAGTGGTATTTTCAGCGCTACGTGCAGCATCTGCCCAGTGCGGGCGAGATCGTCCTGTTTGATCGGAGTTGGTACAACAGGGCCGGGGTCGAACCGGTCATGGGGTTTTGTACGCCAAAACAGCACAGTGAATTCTTGCGTACCGTACCGCAGTTTGAGCGGATGCTGATCGATTCGGGGATTATTTTGTTCAAGTTTTACTTCTCCGTTTCCAAAAAGGAGCAGAGAAAACGGTTTTTAAAGCGTGAAAATGATCCGCTGAAGCAGTATAAACTCTCTCCTGTAGACCAGAAATCCCAGGATTTGTGGGAGGAATACACATCAGCCAAGTACTCCATGCTGCTTGCATCGCACACCGACGCTTCTCCCTGGACGATCATCCGGTCAGATAATAAGAAAAAAGCCAGGCTGGAGTGCATCAAGCATATCTTAAGACATGTGGATTATCCCGATAAGATCAGCAAAAAGCATCTCAAACCGCGTAAAAAGCGGGTCAATGACGGCCTCAGCGAGATAGAGATGATGGATAAAAGCGTCTACGGCCCGGCCATCACCGATCCCAACGCCAATGAGATGAATATCGATAAAGAAAAAAAGGAAGCAAAAGACAATGAGTAAGATCCAAGCCGCTCCCTCCCTTGGTATCAGGCTGTTTAAAAAACTGCCCCTGATCGCGTTTTTCTTTACCGCCGCGTATCTGACTATCGGTGATTCGATGTTTAAAGGCATCGTTTTTGGCATTGCGGTCTTTTTGATCGGAATGTTTTTCATGGAAGACGGGTTTAAAATGTTTGCCGGCGGCACGCTGCAGAGAATTTTGAAAAAAACCACGTCCAATATCTACAAAGCGATCCTCAGCGGTTTTTTCGCCACCGCGATCGTGCAGAGTTCATCTTTGGTCGTTGTGATTGCCATCTCCTTTCTCTCGGCCAACCTTATGGGACTGCTTGGCGGCGTGGGGATCGTATTTGGTTCCAATCTGGGGACAACGGCGACCACCTGGATCGTAGCGGCCCTGGGCGTTAAGATCAAGATCGCTGTTTTTGCCATGCCCATGGTCGTTTTTGGGGTGATGTTTCGCTTTTTAAAAAGCGACGCGCTTAAAGGATTTGGCAACGTTTTGATCGGCCTTGGCTTTATCTTTTTGGGTATTGATTATATGAAGGAAGGCTTTGAAGGGATCAAGGATACAATTGATCTGACAGAATTTTCCAAAGAGGGTATCCTTGGTATACTGATGTATCTTGCCATAGGCGTGGGGATCACGGTACTGGTTCAGTCCAGTTCCGCCACGATGGCCCTGGCCGTCACCGCGCTGGCGACAGGGCAGATTATGTACTATGACGCCCTTTCTCTGGCTATCGGGGCAAATATCGGGACCACCATCACAGCGATTTTAGCTTCAATCGCTTCAAACAGCGACGGCAAACGGCTGGCGTTGGCCCACGTGATTTTTAACGTCGTTACCGCCGTTTTAGCCATCGTGCTGATGCCCGTACTTGCGCAGATGGTTGAGATTAGTGCCAGGGCGCTGTCGTTTGAAGACCCGGCTATGAAGCTTGCGCTGTTTCATACCTTTTTTAATATTCTGGGGGTCCTGGCGGTGGTTCCTTTTTCCAAGCCGATGGTTTCGTATCTTTCCAAGCGCTTTACCGCCGGGGCAATGGAGCCAAAATACCTGAATGATGATGTCGTGGAGGTTTCAGAAGCGGCCCTGGAAGCCATCCGCAATGAAACGCAGCGGTTGTATAAACTTTCCAAAAAAGAGATGATGAAAGTGCTCAATGATATTGATGTCAATATCGATACCAACTACAAAGACAAGATCAAACAGTTGTATTCCAATATCGTCATCTTTTCGATCAAAGCTCAGAAAAACATGGATGAAAAGCAGCTTGCCAAACTGGCTGAATATAAAAGCGCCTCAATCGATATTATCGAAGCGATGAAGAGTTTAAAACATATGCAGAAAAACTTTCGCAACTACCTCAGAGACGACAATTTTTACGTGGCCAACGAATACAGCCATATCAAGCAAAGTTTGCAGAAAATGTTTTCCATCGTCAAGCAGATCAGAAAAGAAAGCGACCCAACCCAAAAGCTGGTGAAGCTGGAGATGCTGCAGCAGGAAGCAAGAAAGTTTGATTTGACCCAAAACCACGCGTTTGAACAGCTGGTCCATGAAAGAAAGATCGATCCCCTGATCGCCACGTCGATCATGAACGACAGCGCGTATGCCAAAAAGTTTGTTACCGCACTGGCTCATATGGCCCAGGTGCTGTTTATAGAACAGGAAGAACTTGAAAACACCGATGCCGATGCCGATGCTTATATCAAGCAGGCGGCAAAAAAAGAGTTAAAGGAAAAGTTTGATGAAAGCCCTGGCACTTTTTAGCGGCGGACTTGACAGTACCCTGGCGGCTAAAACAATAGCGCGGCAGGGCATTGAGGTGATCGCTTTGCATGTTGATATCGGTTTTGGGGGCATGGGGGATAAAAAGGCGCACCTGCAAAAGATGGCGGCAGCCGCCGATGCCCGGCTTGAGATCGTGGATGCGCAAAAAGCGTTTTTGGATGAAGTACTGTTTGCTCCAAAATACGGTTACGGTAAGAATTTCAACCCCTGTATCGACTGCCACGGTTTTATGTTTGCGCTGGCAAAAGAGTTGATGGATGCGTATGACGCAAAATTTTTGATCAGCGGAGAAGTGATGGGCCAGCGCCCCATGAGCCAGAACAAAGGGGCCATGCGCTCAGTTCTTAATATTTCAGACACCGATGACCTGCTGCTTCGCCCGCTGAGTGCGAAGCTGATGGAGCCCACGCTGGCAGAACGTCAAGGCTGGGTGCGGCGCGAGGAGCTGCTTGATTTTAGCGGCAGGGGCCGCTCACGCCAGCTGGCACTGGCCAGAGAGTACGGGATTGGCGAATATGAAAGCCCCGCGGGAGGCTGCCTGCTGACTGATGTGGGCTTTAGCAACCGTTTGCGGGAATTTATCAAATATAACTCATTGCAAACACAAGATATCGATCTGCTCAAAGCCGGACGCCACATGCGGCTGCCCGGGGGTGCGAAACTGGTCGTGGGCCGAGATAAGGAAGATAATGAAAAATTAGAAGCGATCCAAAACGATACATACCGCCCGGTAACGCAAAACGTGGTCGGTCCTTTCAGTCTGCTGCAAAAAGACGCGGGAGAAGCGGACAGGGAACTTGCGGCCAGGATTGTTGCGACCTATGCCAAAAACGAAGGCAAAACCGTTACGGTTTTTATTGGAGATAACAGGTATCAGGTCCAACCCTTTGCCGCAAAAGAAGAAGTGCATCCCTACCTTGTACAGTGATGGGTTTAAGCGAGATTTTACTTCAGTGTGGTATAATTTCGCCACGAGTTTGCAAAAGAGGCACTGAGAGCAAGGGTTCTTGCTTTGAATGCCTCTTTTCAGACCTGTGCAACGGCATTTAAAGGCACCGTGTCAGGGTCGGAAGACAGCAGCACACCTTTATTTGTCGTGTGCCGCAGGGATCTGGGGAGAGGTCAAAAAGACTACTTCAAACTCCAGGTAATTTTTATCATAATTTCTCAACACGTTTTGTATCTGTTTGTAACGTAAATTTTTTTTCCCTCCGCTGACGCCGGAGCGTTTTATATACCGAAGCATACTCATTGTGTCTTCAAATTTCAAGGAATAATTTTGTATCTTTATCGTGACATTGTTGCCAAAAACCGCCCGGGCCGAGGCGAGTATTGCCTCTTTGGTGTAAATGGGTGATGTGATTTCAGCAACCTTGTGCAGCGACGCAAACGTATTGGCCGTAAACAGGCTGAGTGCGAAATCCTTCCCGCACAGCTTGGAAAAGACGCTGGTTAAATCCTCTGCCCACTGCAAAGCCCCGGAGGAGAGAAAAAAATACTCCCTGTATGTTGCATAATCAAACGCATCAAAATCACAGCACAGTTTTTGGCTGCACTCTGGATGCAGATGCAGCATCTGCGCGCTTTTGTCGCAGGCGATATAAGCTTGAAGCGGCCAGCTGATAAGATCATAAAGCGTACCGTTGCCACATCCCAAATCCACGATATATTCCGGGCGTGATCTAAGCAGCTTCAGCAGATCAAGAGCCGCTTTTTTCTGGATGATATTATAACTGCCGTAATATTTAGCCATCTTGTCAAATTGGCGGATGTGGTCCATGATCCTCTTTTTTAATCGCAATTATACCATCTTCATCAACTTTTTTTAATGCTGTATTAGATATAATCGCAAATAACTCTATCTCAAGGATATACATTGACAGGTACATTTTTAATTATACAGATTGTTTTAGCCCTGCTTATTATCGCAGCCGTGCTGATGCAGAAAAGTTCCAGTATCGGACTTGGCGCCTACAGCGGCAGTAACGATTCGGTATTTGGTCAAAAAGGAAGCGGCGGCTTTATGACCAAGTTGACTTTTACGCTGGCAATCGCGTTTGTTGTCAATACGCTGGCACTTGGATATGCCTACAATACCGAGTTTTCCGATTCTGTTATGGATTCGGTAAAGGTTGAAAACAGCGCCCCGGCGGAATCTGAAAGCATTCCGCAAAGCAATGAAAAGAGCGTACCAAGCGTTCCGGCCGAGTAGATTATGAAACGTGTTCTTCTTTTTTTCGCCCTGAGCGTATACGTCCTGGCCGATGCGACGATTTTTGTCTATCACCGCTTCGGCGATGACCGCTATCCTACGACCAATACGCCGATGCAGGAGCTTCAAAAAGAGTTTGCGTATTTTCAGGAAAACGGATATGAAGTAATCCCGCTTGATCGGCTGCTCAGCGCCATGAAGCAAGGCAGGCAGATTCCCGATAGCTGGGTGGTGCTGACCATTGATGACAGTTACAAGAGTTTTTATGAAAACGGACTGCCCGTTTTTAAAGAATACGACTACCCCTTTACCCTTTTTGTCCAAAGTAAAACCCTGACGTATGATTCACAGATGTATATGGACAAGGCAATGGTCAAAGAAGCCGCCAAGTACGGCGATATCGGCTGTCATTCGCATTCACACGCCCATATGCCCACAAAAACGCGCGACTTTATCAAAGAAGATACGCAAAAATGCCAAGAGATTTTAACCGATCTTTTAGGCAGCAAGCCAAAGTATTACGCCTATCCGTACGGTGAGTACAATCCCGAAGTCAAAGAGGTAATCAAAAGCGTTGGTTTTGAAGCGGTTTTAAACCAGTCAAACGGGTCGGTCAACGCCAAAAGCGATCCGCACAACCTTTTTCGTATGGCGCTTGTGGGCAATGTGGATAATTTTGAAAGCAAGTTTGGCTGGAAGTATATGGACGCTTCCTGGAATGAACCGCTGCATTATCCAAAAGACGGTATAATCGACCGCGTCAGTATCAACGTTAGCAGCAGTGACCCGGTGCAGTTTTTTGTCAGCGGCCACGGCTGGAGCGACTGGGTGTACCCAAAAGAGGGCAAAGCGACCACAAAGCTTGGTCACGAGCTTGATAGAGACCGGGTGCGCGTGTTTGTTAAAGATGAACACAGCAGATTCCATTCAATAACATTAACAAAAGGGGATATTTATGCTAAATGAGATTTATGACGATACCAAAGAACATATGGATAAAAGCATCGAATCGATGCGAAGAGATTTCAAAACCCTTCGAACGGGCAAGGTTTCCACAGCGATTTTAGACAACGTCAAGGTTGATTACTACGGTGTGCCCACACCCCTGAACCAGGCGGCCAACATACTGGCAACCGATGCGACGACGATTTCGATCAACCCGTGGGAAAAAAGCATGGTCGGACCGATTGAAAAAGCGATTGCCGAAGCCAACGTAGGCGTGCATCCAAACAACGACGGCGAAAGCGTGAAGCTGTATTTTCCTCCGATGACGACCGATCAGAGAGAGGGTGTGGTCAAGCAGGCTAAGCAGATGGCGGAAAAAGCCAAGGTCGCGGTGCGAAATATCAGAAAAGATTCCAACAATACCGTCAAAGAGTTGGAAAAAGAAAAAGAGATCACCCAGGATGAGTCAAAAGCAGCCCATGACACGATCCAAAAGATGACAGATGAACATATTGACAAAATCGAATCGCTGCTCAAAGATAAAAGCGAAGAAATCATGAAAGTATAATATGGCCCTGGACGTAGAAGCGATATACAAAGACGCCGGCGCGCTGCTTGAGGGCCACTTTATCCTCAGCAGCGGCAACCACTCGGCCAGGTATCTGCAATCGGCCAAGGTTTTAGAAGAGCCCAAAACCGCCCAAACACTGGCGCGAGCGCTGGCTGATAAGATCAAACAGGCCGGGATTAAAGTCGACACCATCTGTTCTCCCGCCCTTGGCGGCGTTCTTGCGGGATACGAATTGGCAAGAGCCCTTGACGCGCGCTTTATCTTTGTCGAGCGAAAAGAGGGAACGATGCAGCTTCGGCGGGGATTTGAGATTGCAAAGGGTGAAAAAATCATCATTTGCGAAGATATTATCACCACAGGCGGATCAGCGATGGAAGCAGCAAATATCGCCGCCGATCACGGCGGTGACATCAAAGCTTTTGCCGCACTTGCCAACAGGGGCTTTTGCGTCAAGCAAGGCGATGAAGCCAAGCCAAAGCCTGCGTGCAGGCTGCCCGCAGATACGCCGCTTTTTGCCCTTGAAAATTTTGAATTTGCCATGTATGATCCCAATGACTGTCCCCTGTGCAAAGAGGGGTCAACCGCGGTCAAACCCGGCAGCAGAAACTAAGAAAAAAGGTCATTGTATGATTGAAGATAAAACAATAGTCAGCGAAATGCTAGCCCACGTGGGTGCCAATACGCATAAGCTTCCACAGCATGTTCTGGTTATCGGAGATTTTGACGCTTCGGTAACAGACGAACTGGCGCGCCACGTCGATATCGAAACGATTACGCTGCTGCAAAGCAGGGCGTGTGAAATCGATGTGAGCGGCCATGAAAACTGTACGCTTGTAACCCGCGAAAGCGTTTCGTTTTTAAGCGATGCCGAGCAAAACAGTTATGACGTGGTGATTGTCACCCAGGATCTGGGCGATCCGCTTTTTGATACGGTCTTTTTAGGGTTGATCAACCGGGTACTTCAAGATGACGGCGTGTTTGTGATGCACGGTGCAAACGCGGTGCGTGAAGCCGCAACGTTTGAAGACCTGCTGGTTAAACTGGCTGCGCATTATAAAATCATAATGCCTTCATTTTTCATGCAGCAGCAAGGCGTTGATAATCTGGTTGTAGCCAGTAAAAAGTACCACCCAACCGCTGATCTAATTTTGCAAAGAGGAGATTTGCTTGAAAATCTGCAGTATTACAACTGCGATATCCACCTGGCCTCCTTCGCCCAGCCCAATGTAATCAAACAGCGTTTTGCAGGGATGATTTTAAACTAATGGCTTTTGCCTATGCTGTGGCGCTGACCGGAGGCATCGGGACAGGCAAAAGCACGGCGTGCAGTATGCTTAAGCTGCTTGGGTTTCGCGTTATCGACGCGGATGCGATAACCCATGAGCTGCTTGATATGCACGCTGACACGATAGCGGCGATGTTTGGCAGCGCTTATGTCAGCGCAGGCAGAGTCAACAGAAAAGAGTTGGGAAAACTGGTTTTTTCAGAAAAAGAGCAAAAACAGAAGCTTGAAGCTTTTATCCATCCTTTGATTTATGAGCGTATTAAAAACGAAAGTGAAAAGCTTGATGCGTTTGCCAAACCCTATCTGATCGATATTCCGTTATTTTTTGAAAAAAACAGTTATCCTATCGACGTTTCAGTTGTCGTTTATACGCCGCAGCATCTGCAGCGCACGCGGTTGATGCAGCGGGAGGGGCTAAGCTTGCAGCAGGCCCAGAAAAAGATGGATTTGCAGATGGATATTGAACAAAAGAAGCAAAGGGGCGATTTTGTTATTGATAACAGCGGCGATCTTGCCCATCTGCACCGGGAGTGCGAACAGTTTAAAAAAGATATCTTGGGATATTTTGAAAGGAAGTAAATGTTTGTAGCCAAATATAACGCAAGCGGTAACGATTTTGTTATTACCCACGCTTTTGCCTCCGCTGACCGAAGCGATCTTGCCGTAGCGATCTGTGACCGCCACAGCGGAGTGGGGGCTGACGGTTTTGTCGTACTTTTGCCCGGTGACACGCATGACTTTATATGGGAATTTTACAACAGCGACGGATCGGTAGCACAGATGTGTGGCAACGCGACGCGGGCGGTGGCGCATTATGCTTACAGCCACAACCTGGCAGGTGAAAACTGCACGTTTTTAACAGGAGCCGGACAGATCAGCGCGCACGTCTCGGGTGATTTTGTCATCAGCGATCTTACACGGCCGCGTATCATGAAAGAAAATATCGCTGCCTACGGGGCCGCATGGGATCTGATCGATACGGGCGTACCCCATCTGGTCAGCTTCCGGGAAGATATTTCCGATTTTGACCTGCAGGCTGCGCGCAAGCTTCGGGAAGAATATAACGCCAATGTAAACATTTACCTGCTGCAGGGCAGTACAATGCACGTGCGTACATACGAACGCGGGGTTGAAGATGAGACACAAGCCTGCGGAACGGGCATGGCCGCATGTTTTGTCCATGCAAAAACCAAGGGACTAGACCAGGATCGGATCAAAGCATATCCTCTCAGCGGCGAGGAACTGCTGCTTGAACAAAAGGATCAGACACTGCGTTTTGGCGGCAGGGTCGCCAATAGTTTTAATACAACCTGGCAATAAGAGGACAGCATGAGACACCTGCTTGATACAACCGACCTGAGTGTCGCTCAAATCGATCGCATCTTTAACGACGCCGCGTATTATCTGCGCAACCCAAAAACAAAACTGCTGCAGGATAAGCTGATACTGACGCTTTTTTTTGAAAACTCCACCAGAACCAGAAGCAGCTTTGAAGTAGCGGCAAAGCGGCTGGGTGCGGAAATGGTCCATCTTGACGTGGCAAAAAGTTCTACAAAAAAGGGTGAAACGCTTAAAGATACGGCCAGAAACCTTGCTATTATGGGGCCTGATGCGATTATTGTCAGGCATAAACACTCCGGAACCCCCGAACTGCTTGCCAATATGATTCATACCCCGATTTTAAATGCCGGAGACGGGGCCCATGCCCATCCCACCCAGGCGCTGCTGGATTTTTTTACGATAACGCGCCATTTTCCAAACCCCGCGGGAAAAAAGATCGCTATTGTCGGTGATATCAAAAATTCCCGGGTGGCCGGAAGCAATATCAGGCTGTTGACGCGGATGGGGCTGGAGGTGATTTTGGTCGCTCCGCCGCACTTTTTACCAAGTACGACCCTGCAAAGTGCGTATACGCTGCATGAAGTGATTGATGAGGTTGATATCATCATGAGCCTTCGTACTCAGACCGAGCGCCACGACAGCCCGATTTACGGCAGTCTCAAAGATTACGCCGCTGATTACTGCATCACCAAAGAACTCATCGGCGACCGCGATATTATTTTACTGCACCCAGGACCGGTGCACCGAAACGTCGATATTGACGATGCGATGATGGAAGATAGCCGGTGCAAAGTGTTAGAACAGGTCAAAAACGGCGTGGCGGTGCGAATGGCGGTGCTGCAACATACCGTTATCGGTTAAATGAAACGGTTGAGTGCTTACGCAAAGCAAAACAGGCCGTTTGCCTTTGTCCTTGATTTTGACAAAAGCAAATGCATTGTCGAACCCCTTGACGCGCTGCATGATATCAGCTTTTCCATCCACGGGGGCCAGGAGTTTCAAAAACACCCCCTGCCAAGCCATGCGGGCAATGTAGAAGCGTATAAAGAAGCATTTGCAAAGGTGCAAAAACAGATACGTCAGGGCAACACGTATCTGTTTAACCTCACAGCCCCCACAAAACTGCAGACCAGTCAAGAGTTGTCTCATCTTTATACCCGCGCAAAAGCGAAGTACAAAGTGATGCTAAAAGACCGATTTGTCGCCTTTTCTCCCGAAACCTTCGTGCAGATACAAGGTGACCGTATCCACACCTATCCGATGAAAGGGACTATCGACGCTTCGATTAAAAATGCCAGAGAAAAGATTTTGCGTGATCCCAAAGAAAAGGCTGAACATACCATGATCGTGGATCTGCTGCGAAACGATCTGGGAATGATCGGCCGTGATGTAAGGGTTGAGCGTTTTCGTTACGTGGAAGATATCGGCGGATTGTTGCAGGTAAGCAGCCATATCAGTGCGTATGTGCCCAGGTGGCGTCAAAACCTCAGTGCGATCTTTGACGCCATCACTCCCGCAGGCAGTATTACCGGAACGCCCAAAAACAAAACTACGCAGCTTATTAAAGAGATCGAAGGGTATAACAGAGGCTTTTTTACGGGGATTTTTGGCGTCTATGACGGCAAAAGCGTTGACAGCTGCGTATTGATTCGCTATATTGAGAAAAAAAACAACAGCTTGTATTTTAAAAGCGGCGGGGGCATTACGATCGATTCAGACTGGAAAAAAGAGTATGAAGAGTTGCGTACAAAGATATACCTGCCGGTACAAAAAGGAGAATAAACGTGTTGATTGATACCCACTGCCATTTGGATAACAAAGCGATAAAAGATGATTTTGACACGGTCATGCAAAGGGCCGAAGATGCGGGAGTCAAAGCTTTTATCATCCCCGCGGCCGACCCGAAGGATTTGAAAAAGGCGCAAACAATAGCCCACGGACATGACAACGTCTTTTTTGCCGCCGGGGTTCATCCCGATCACGCCGATGAATATGATGAAGCCTTCCTCAGAAGCTTTTTGGATGATGAAAAATGTATCGCCGTGGGCGAATGCGGTATGGATTTTGTGCGGATGCCTGAAGATAAAGACCAAAGCGAAAAGATCAAGCTGCGCCAAAAAGAGGTCTTTGCCGCCCAGATCGGGTTGGCCAACGAATACGACAAGCCCCTGATCGTGCATATACGAGAAGCAACGGATGCCTCAAAGCAGACGCTTTTGGAAAACGGCGCCAAAAACGGGGTGCTGCACTGCTTTAACGCCAGTGAACACTTGATCGATCTGGCCGATCACGGGTTTTATTTTGGAATAGGGGGCGTGGTAACGTTTAAAAACGCAAAAAAGATTAAACAGATCGTACCCAGGCTGCCGCTTGATAAAATCGTGATTGAAACCGACATGCCCTACCTGACGCCCCATCCCTACAGGGGAAAACGCAACGAACCCAGTTATATCCCGCTGGTACAGCAAAAACTCAGCCAACTGCTGGATATTGAAGACCAACGGATGCAGGAGATTTTGCTCCAAAACAGTGTGCGGCTTTTTAAAGAACTACAACAGGTAGTTTAGCTATAATAACAGTTAAAAAACAAATAGGATCGTAAGTGAAAATCATTATTACATTTTTATTGGCGTTTTCTTCGGTGTTCGCCTTTATCGAAACCAGAACCCATTATGATAAATCAAAAGTACTTGAAACGCTGGATATTGACTCCAGTTTTATCCACAGCAGCACGTACAGAAACTTCGAAGACCCGTTGAAAGAAAGAACGCAGCGCAACTTCTTTGCCGCGATGGAGCGTGGATTTTCGTTTGTTCCCTTTGTCAAGCAGGAAATCCAGGACGCCGGGATTCCCGATGTGTTTTTGTATATGGCGATGGCCGAATCGGGTTTTAAACTCAAAGCCTATTCCAGCGCCAGAGCTTCGGGACTGTGGCAGTTTATGCCCTTTACCGCAAAGCGCTTTGGACTGCGGGTTGATAACTACGTCGACGAACGGCGTGATCCGGTCAAATCCACCCGCGCGGCGATCAAGTACCTGCATTATCTGCACGCCATGTTTGACAAATGGTATTTGGCCGCCCTTGCGTACAACGCGGGTGAAGGCAGGGTGCAGCGCGCGATAAAAAAAGCCGGCAGTGATGAACTGATGGTATTGATCGATGAAAAAAAACGCTATCTGCCCCGAGAAACCAGGCGCTATATTAAAAAGATTGTGCACCTTGCCCTGATGGCGCAAAACAAAGAGTTGATGCTGCAAAGCAATTTTGATTATATGCTCAACCGCGGACAGGCGTACTCGCTGGCTGAAGTCAAAGTCCCAGGCGGTGAGAGTTTGGACAGGGTTTCCAGGATTATTCAAGTTTCAAAATCGCAGCTGTATCTGTATAATCCCCACCTGCGCCACGGAATTACGCCGATTGATACCAAAGAGTACAGCGTATATATTCCGTATATGAACCTGGCTGATTTTAAAGCGGCTTATAACAGCAAGGATATGAAAAGCTATTACGCGATGCATACGGTGCAAAACGGTGATACCCTGGGTGCCATCGCCGACCGTTACGGCGTGGATGTTTCCATGATTAAAGATTTTAACAATCTTCACAGTCATATCATCCATCCAAAGCAGCAGCTGGTCGTTCCGGTGGCGAAGAAAAATTACAATAAAGTGTTGCAGCGGGTATATGAAGTGCGTTTGGGCGATACACTCTCAAAGATAGCGCGCAAATTCGATATCAGCGTGGCACGCTTAAAAGAGTTAAACGATATCTCTGATAATACGATCTATCTGGGAGACCGTATCGTTGTCCAAAAATAGCCTTTTTGCACTGCTGCTTTTTGCGGTGTTTTTTAGCGGGTGCAGTTCAAAATATTCCACCACGCCAAGTTCGTACACCACCACTTCGTATGAAAACCAAAGTACGACAAAACTGCAAGCCGTGCACAGGGCGACGCTGAAGCCCTACAGCGTGTTTGGCGTCAGGTATACGCCCCATCTTATCAAAAAGGGCGAGCAGATGGAAGGCGTTGCCAGCTGGTACGGGCCCGATTTTCACGGGGGCAAAACAAGCAGCGGCGAAATCTATGATATGCATTCGCTGACTGCCGCGCACAAAACCTGGCCGATGCATACGGTGGTTAAAGTCCATAATTTGGAGAATAGCAAAAGTGTGATCGTGCGTATCAACGACCGCGGACCCTTTGTCAAAAACCGTATTATTGACCTCAGTTACGCGGCGGGACGGCGTATCGGAATGCATAAAAACGGTACGGCAAAGGTGCGGGTAACGGTTTTGCGAACAGATGGCGGCAACTGGCCAAAAACAGCCAAATACGGCACAAGCACCGGCTCAACGGCGGCTGATTCGACGACGTTTGGATCCAAGGCGTTGGAAAAAAGCGATGCAAAAGCGATGTATTATGTCCAGGTTGCCTCTTTCAGTTCTTTGGAAGCGGCGGTAAATTTTCAGCAAGAACATATGAAACTGCCTCTGAGTATCGGATCGAAAGTGGAAGAAAAAAACGGACTGTATAAAGTGTATGTGGGAACGTTTAAGAATGAAGGAAAAGCCAGAAAGTTTATGCAAAACGCAAAGTTTGACGGGGCGTTTTTAGTAAGGGAGCAAAGGTGATAGAACAAAGCAGAAAAACAAAGGAAACGGATATTTCAGTGGGCTTAACGCTTCTGGGAAGCGGTAACAGCCGGATTGATACGGGGGTGGGCTTTTTTGACCACATGCTGGAAAGTTTTGCCAAACACGCCCTGATCGATCTATTTGTGACGTGTACAGGTGATACGCATATCGATGATCACCACAGCGTCGAAGATGTGGGTATCGTTATAGCCCGCGCGCTTGGCCAAGCGATCTATCCGGTAAAAAACATGGAGCGTTTTGGTAATGCTGCGGCAGTGATGGATGAAGCCAGCGTCAGCTGCGATATCGATTTGAGTAACCGGGCGTACCTGCATTATGATCTGGGGCTGGAGGGAAAAATCGGCAGTTTTGAGTGTGAACTGGTTGAAGAGTTTTTTAAATCTGTCGCTTTTAACATGCCGCTGACGATGCATCTGGTTTGCAACAGAGGCAGAAACAAACACCATATCGCCGAAGCGGCGTTTAAAGCCTTTGCGCTGAGTTTTCGCCGGGCGGTTGCGTATAATGAACGCATGGCTACGCCAAGTACCAAGGGCGTCCTGTGATAAAACTGCTTGTTTTAGACGTTGACGGGTGTATGACAGACGGAAGTATAATCTACACTTCCGGCGGCTTGGAAACCAAAGCTTTTAACGTCAAAGACGGTTTGGCGATAAAAAGTGTCCGGCGCCTGGGCCTGCAAACGGCTATAATTACCGGCAGGGATTCCGAGGTTGTGGCAAGACGGGCCAAAGAGTTAGAAATCGACCACCTCTACCAGGGGGTCAAAGAAAAACAAGACACGCTTGCATCCGTTTTGAAACAGCAAAACCTTACGTGGGACGAAGTCGCCGCGATCGGAGATGACCTTAATGACGCGGCCATGCTGCAAAAAGCAGGGTTGAGCGCCACACCTGCTGATGGCAGTGTGCAGGTTAGAGGCATGGTTGATCTTGTGTTGCAAAACGCAGGCGGCCGGGGGGCGGTGCGCGAATTTATCGAGTATATTCTGCGCAGACAAAATATGTATGAAGCCTTTGTGAATGAATGGTTATGAGATTTGAATACCTGTTTTTTATCATGTTTCTTGCTGCAGCGGCGATAGGGTACGGATTAACGCCCTATGTCAGCAGCAACCAGGAACAACAAAAACGGTACCTGGAAGCCAAATTCAGTGATTTCACGCTCTATCAGCGTGACAGCAAAGGGTTTAAAAGCAAGATCACGGGTACCAAAGGGTTGAAATACTCCACTCATTTGCAAGTTCAAAATTTTCACGCTATAGACAGAGAAGACAACACCGCCCGGGCCAAAGACGCCAAGATGGTGGATGATCAAATATTTTTAAACAAAGATGTTATAATCACAACTCCGGACAATGCGCTGTTTTTGACCCAGAGCGCATTGTATGACAGCAAAAACGCTTTTTTCCGCTCTGTCGTGCCCTTTGAAGCGTATTGGGGAGAGCACGAGTTTTACGGGAATCAGTTTTTCTATCAAGACGGCGTCATCAGGGCTCAAGAGGTTAGAACAATTATAAAACAAGGGTGACAATCATGAAACTGTTAATCACTTTTTTCGTATGCATACTGCCGGTGTTTGCGCAAAATATCGAGATTACTGCAGAAAACTTTGAAGGTGACGAAAAGGAAGGCTACAGTCTGTTTACGGGAAACGTGAATGTGATCAATGCCGGTAACGAACTCAATGCCTCCAAGGTGACGGTCTTTTTTGACAGCGATAAAAACGCCAAGCGTTATGAAGCGGTCGGGGATGTTTCTTTTTATATCGACCAGGAACAAAGCAATTACAAAGGCGAGTGCGGCAGGTTGATCTATTTCCCACGCCAGAGCAGGTACGAGTTTTATGAAGCGGTACAGTTGTATGATATTACCAACGACCGTTTTATTTCAGGCCGGGAAGTCCATGTGGATACCATCAGCGGGCAGGCCCGCGTCGCCGGAAGTAAAGAGGAACCCGCGAAATTTATTTTTGAGACAAAAGACAATAATGCAACCGACAATAATTAACGCCGCCTTTGTCAAATCCGCTCCCTCGCTCAAAGAAGCGCTGCCTGAAGGCGTCAGCGAAGTGGTATTCATGGGCCGCAGTAACGTGGGCAAAAGTTCAACACTCAACCGCCTTTGCAACCGCAAGAATTTGGCAAAAAGTTCCGCTACGCCAGGCAAAACACGGCTGATCAACTTTTTTGACATTACTTATAAACACCGGGAGCAAAAGTATGCCGCCCGTTTTGTCGACTTGCCCGGTTTTGGTTACGCCAAGGTATCAAAAGATCAAAAACAGCTGTGGCAGCAGTATTTGAATGAATATATTACCAACCGCGTATCCATCAGAACATTTGTGCACCTCATTGACGCAAGACAGTGCGACCTGGCCATCGACAAAGCCGTCAGCGAATACATACAATCGATCCTGCGTCCCGACCAGTGCTATCTGAGCGTATATACCAAAGCCGACAAACTCAACCAGAGCCAAAGAACAAAGCTGCAAAACCGCGGCGGGATTTTGGTTTCCAATACAAAAAACAGCGGGACTGAGAAATTAAACCGCATGATTTTTGATTCTTTGTACAGGATAGATTGATGATAGCGTATGTTAAACCCACCCTCGGTGATATTGAAGCTATGCAGCAGATGGTGGCCGCATATGTCGCCGACGGCACGATATTGCAACGAGATAATGATGAGGTGGCTACCAATATCAGAAGTTATATCGCGGCCAAGGAAGGCGATGCGATCATCGGTTATCTTGCGCTGCATATTCATACCACCTCTCTGGCCGAGATCCGTAGTTTTATCGTCTCAGAAGAGTACCGGGGCAAAGGAATCGGCAGCGCGCTGGTGGATGCAGCGAAAAAAGAAGCTGCCGCCCTTGGCATAACACGTATCTTAACGCTGACCTACCAAAACCTGCTGGAGTTTTTTTACGGCCACGGATTCCATGAAGTCAACAAGCAAGAGATTCCGCAGCAAAAGATATGGGCTGATTGTATCAAGTGTATTCATTTTCCAAGTTCCTGCAGCGAGTATGCCTTGATCTATGAATAAAATCACCGTTGTTCTTATTGTCTTTTTGTATCCCGTTTTTGCAGGCATTTATTACTACCTGCCTCCTTTAACGTCCATAGCCGCGATCTTTGCAATACGCGGATATGAAAAACAGAACCGTTTTATGCTCTACATGGCACTGATCTATCTTTTTAATCTTGAAATCAATTTTTCACTACCCATGTTTGTTACCGTGATCGCATTAGGCTTGTATTATTACCTTATACTGCCCAGGCTTCGTTTTTACACCGGATGCGTGAACTGTTTGCGGGTGTTAACCATTCTTTTATATAATGGCGTTTTATTCGGGCTGGTGGTAAGTTATGAATATCTTTTTCATGATGAAACTATCGCGATCAGCATGAAACTGCTGTATAATATTTTGTTTGAATTTGCATTTTTGGTGTTGTTGTGATGCGTTATAAGATTGTTTTAATACTTTTTTCCATTGTCTGGTTGGTACTGCTTGGACGGGTTTTTCAAATCGCCATCGGGCACGGGGAACATTATGAGTTTCTGGCCAAGGAAAACGTAGTCAAAAAAGAGTGGGTTCTGCCTATCCGCGCAGAAATCGTAGACCGAAACCAGCGGCCGCTTGCGATTAACAAAATCGGGTTTTCCATCAATATAGCTCCGCATTTAAGCAGCGCTCAGGTAGAGACTACGCTGGATAAGATCGTATCCAGGTTTGATCTGGACAAAACAACGTTGCAAAACCGTTATAACAGCAAGAACTCTTTTTACAACCAGGATGATATTACGGTCAAAGACTTTGTGCAGTATGACAGGATGCTGCCCCATCTGGCGGTACTGGAACGGTCGCGATTTATCAGAATCAAACCCGCCACCCTGCGCCATTACCCTTTTGCAAACGCCACAGCACATGTGATCGGTTACGTGGGCAAAGCCCTCAAAGAAGACAGTGAAGTGGCAAGGAAAGTCGGCGTTATCGGCAAAAACGGTTTGGAGGGGGCCTATAACAGTTATCTGCAGGGAGCTTTGGGGTATAATCTCATTCAGGTCAATGCCCGAAACGAACAGTTGCGCGTACTGGAAAGAAAACAACCCTTAGAAAACGATAAGCTGCCCATCAGCATCGACAGCCGGCTGCAGACGATGGTGCATAATATGTTTAAAGATCAGGCCGGCGCCGCCGTGGTGATGCGGCCAAACGGGGAAATTCTGGCAAGCGTGAGTTATCCCGCGTATGATCCCAATATGTTTGTCACAGGCATCAGCCAAAAAAAATGGGATGAGATCAGGCTGGATTTTGACAGCCCCTTTACCAACAAATTCATCAACGGTATGTATCCTCCCGGGTCGATTATTAAAATGGGCGTGGGATTGGCGATGTTTGACGCCGGGGATATCAATACCCGTACCACAACCTACTGCAACGGATCATACGAAGTGGGCGGGCACCAGTTTCGGTGCTGGAAAAATGACGGCCACGGACGCGTGGATTTTAACAAAGCTATCCGCGAAAGCTGCGATGATTATTTTTATAAAAACAGTATCAAAACCGGAATCAACAAAATCGCAGCAGTGCTTCGAAATACCGGTCTCGGGGAAAAAACGGGCATTGACCTGCCAAACGAATCTTACGGCACCGTACCTGATATCCCCTGGAAACACCGCCGCCACAACCAGCGCTGGTACAGGGGCGAAACCATTATCTCTTCAATCGGTCAGGGGTATATGCTCGCAACCCCGATGCAGATGGCAAGACATACCGCGCTGCTGGCGACTGACAAACTGCCTACGCCCCATTATGTTTCCTCTGCTGAAAACAACCAAAGCGCGTATACGCCCGAAGTGGTCAAACAAAATCCCGAAGCGATGCGCGCTATCAGGGAAGGAATGCAGGAGGTGGCAAACGATCCAAAGGGCACCGCGCGCTGGTATCTGCGAAACAGCAAGGTTAAGCTGGCGGCTAAAACGGGGACCGCGCAGGTTGTCAGCATCCCCCAGGATCAAAAAGAGCGGATGAAAGAAAGCGAGCTGGAGTATTACCATCGCTCGCACGCGTGGCTGAGTACGTACGGTCCCTACAAGGACCCTCAGTATATCGTCACGGTTATGGTCGAACACGGCGGCCATGGCGGGTCCACCGCCGGCCCGATCGTCACAAGGATTTACAACTGGCTGCAAAAAAACGGCTATATACAAGAGGATTGAAATGATATTTGGTTCTATTGAGTATTTGAATCTACTGCCTTTTCGGGTTTTTTATAAAAAGCATTTCCCCAGAAGCGCGCTGATGCATTATAAAAAGGGCGTTCCTTCGCATTTGAACAGGGAGTTTATGCACAGGCGCATCGACGCGGCCTTTATCTCCAGTATACGGGCGCAAAACTGCCGCTGCTACGGGCTTGGGATCGCGGCACAGGGCAGTGTGAAAAGCGTTTTTGTCAAAAAGGGATTGCCCCACAATGACGCCGAGAGTGAAACCTCTAATGCGTTAGCCGGAGTTTTGGGCATACAGGGCGAAGTTCTCATCGGGGATAAGGCGCTCAAACGCTATCTGAGCGGGGAACAGGGCTTAATCGATCTGGCAGAGGCGTGGCAGGAACAAACGGGGCTGCCTTTTGTCTTTGCCAGACTTTGTTACAACAAAGGGTATGACAAACATTTTGAGAGAAAGTTCCTGCGTCAAAAAACAAAAATCCCCCAGTACATATTAAAAAGCGAAGCGAAAAAAAGAGGGATCGATGCCAGGCAGCTGCTTTGGTATTTGAAATTTATCAAATACGAAATAGGCTATGAAGAAAAACGGGCGTTGAAACTGTTTTACAAAAAGGCAGCAAAGCTGCCCAAGACTTAAGACCAGAGCTTTTTGAGCGTTTGCAACCCCTGCAGCTTTGCTTTGACTTCTGCGCTGTGGTCTTTGACCCTGACGTTTCGATAAACCTCTACGACATGGCCGTCTGGGTCGATGATCACGGTTGATCTGATCACGCCCTCAACCTCTTTTCCGAAACTTTTTTTCAAGCCAAACGCGCCGTACGCTTTGAGTGTCTCTTTATCTGGATCACTTAAAAGCGTTATATTTACATTCTGTTTTTGGATGAAATTTCTGTGTTTTTTGGGACTGTCGGGACTGCAGCCAAGTACCACCGCGTCCAAATCCTCAAAGCTTTTTTTCGCTTCGGTAAAGTCACACGCTTGGGTGGTGCATCCGGGGGTATTGTCTTTTGGGTAAAAATACAGCACCACCCAGCTGCCGGCCAGGTCACGCAGACAGATTTCGGTTTCATCCTGATTTGGCAGGCAAAACTGCGGGGCTTTGTCTCCGATTTGAAGCATAGCAAATCCTTTTTTGCCAAAATTATAGCATATTACTCAAGCCCGGTCTGCAGCAGCGATCCCATGCTTTGAAAAGGGCCCAGGGGGATTGT
>JBNJFE010000008.1:0-3394 GCA_051746505.1 Campylobacterota bacterium | reverse complement strand
TTCATCAAATAGTTATAAAAAATCCATTAGAATACTGGCTATATGCATCAAAATCACAATAATTAGGAAAAAAGCGATGAAACAAACGATGATGGGGAACGAAGCGATCGCGCTTGGCATGGTCCACAGCGATATCGATATGGTCTCAGGCTACCCCGGGACCCCTTCAAGCGAAATACTAACAAGCGTACAAAAGTTGCAAAAAAAGCAGAACCTGCCGCTGTACGCGCAGTGGGCGACCAATGAAAAGGTCGGTTTTGAAGTGGCGTATGCCGGAGCGATAGCGGGTAAAAACACCGCTGCTACGATGAAGCAGGTAGGCTTGAACGTGGCCAGTGACGCGCTGATGAGTGCCAGCTATATCGGTAATCTGGGCAGCATGGTCTTAGTCAGCGCCGATGATCCGGGCTTTCACTCTTCCCAGACCGAACAGGACAGCCGTGTCTTTGCCAAATTTGCCAAGATTCCGGTGCTTGATCCGGCCACGCCTCAGGATGCGTATGATTTGACGCAGTACGCCGCCTCACTTTCGCGCGAATTTGAAATTCCGGTGATGCTGCGGCCGGTGATGCGCGTGTGCCACGCACGAGAGATCATAGAGATCAAAGACGAGCACGACTTTACTCCGCGTAAAGGCGAATTTCAAAGAGATATCGGCCGCTGGGCGGGCGTGCCAAGAGACGGACGCTTCAAGCAGGGCCAGCAGCTGCTTGAACGGGTCGAGATGATCAAAGAGTATAATTGGCAGCATCTGCTAAAACCCGAATTTGACCGGTGCAAAGGCGGTAAATTACTGATACTGGCAGGCGGTACGGGGCATGGTTTTGTCAAGGAAGCGCTGGAGGATTTAAGCGTACAAGCAGACGTGGTAAAAATCACCATGCCATATCCGCTGCCCTTTGAGCGTATCAAAGAGCAGTTTGCAGGGTATGAACAAGTGCTTGTAGTAGAAGAACCCATGCCCTGTATCGAAGAACAGGTGATGCATGAAAAGGTTCGCGGCCGTATCGATAAAACGATGCACCAAATCGATGAGATGAGCAAGGTCCACATCCAAAGCGCGTTGCAAAAGATGGGTCTTTACAGCGGCAAAGACCTGTATCCCAAGCAGGAGTTTAAAGACCCCATCCCCGCCCGTCCGCCAAACCTGTGCCCGGGCTGTCCCCACCGGGATGTTTATTATTCGATCATGAAGGTATTTAAACCCAAAAAATCGATCTATCCTTCCGATATCGGCTGTTATACGCTGGCTATCAACCAAAACGCCATCGATACGGTCCTTTGCATGGGTGGTTCGGTATCGATGGCAAGCGGGTTTGCCCTGGCCGATCCGGACAAATACACCGTCGCAACCATCGGCGACAGTACCTTTTTACACGGAGGAATCCCGCCTTTGATCAACGCGGTGTATCAAAAGCACAAATTCTTGCTGGTCGTGCTTGATAACTCCGTAGTTGCCATGACCGGACGCCAGGAACCGCCCCAGCGCCAGAACAAAGAGGTCGATATCGCCAAGGTGGCCCAGGGATGCGGGGCAACGGTGTTTGATTACCGCTATAGCAACGATCTGAATAAAACCGCCGATTTTTTCAAGCAGATGAAAGAAGAATACGACAGGGCAGACGGGCCGGTCGTGGCCGTGGTACGGGAGTTTTGCGTCCTGGATAAAGAGATGGCCGATCAAAATCTGCCAGGGCAGTTTGCGATGGTGAATGAAGAAGACTGCGTCGCGTGCGATCAGTGCGTAACCAAATTTAAATGTCCGCCGATGCATTATAATGAAAACGACAAGATCGAGATCGATCCCTTTTTATGTATCGGGTGCGGAGCGTGTCTGGACGTGGTGTGTCCCACCGACGCGTTTGTACTGGATGAGTCAAGGAGTAAAAAATGAGATATCAGGTCGTAATAGCCGGTTTCGGCGGGCAGGGCGCGGTGTTTTTGGTCAAGCTGCTGGCCCTGTGTGCGGGCAATAAAGGTATCAAGTGCTTAGGTACCGAAAACCACGGGATGAGCCAAAGAGGCGGCGCTGTAAGCTGCTTTATCAAGCTGGGCGAATTTGCCAACCCCGTCATCGATCCCCATCAGGCCGATCTGTTGATAGGACTGGAGGAAAACGAGGCGCTGCGCAATCTTTCTTATCTGAGTGATAATGCCCGTATGGTCGTAAACGGCACCGGGGTAGATCAAAAAGATATCTATTGCAATTTGACCCAGATTGACGCCTTTGCCAAAGCAAAACAGGGGGCTTTCCCCATCCAGGGGCTCAATGTTTATATGCTTGGCGTAGCGATGGCAAAAGAGCACGCTTTTCCCTTTTCTTTGGAGGAGGTGAAACAGGCTTTGAGGGATTTTAACGCCAAGATAGCCGATCAAAATATAGAGGTATTGATGCAGGGATACAACGATGCTAAATAAGCTTCGCGCGTTTTTTGCCAAAAACGACCGTTTTGCCGCCCACAGCGGTATAACGCTTGAAAAAATGAGCCCCGGTGCCGCCACGGCGGTAATGCACGTGCGAGATTTTCACTGCAACGCCGCGGGTGTGGTACACGGCGGGGCTATCTTTACCCTGGCCGATTTTGCCTTTGCCGCGGCATCCAATTCGCACAACAGAGTCAGTCTGGGAGTGAACACTTCAGTAAACTTTATCGCTTCGGCAAAAAGCGGACAGCTCAGAGCCGAAGCGACAGAGATAAGCAAAAATTACAAACTCGCAAGCTATAACGTCAAAGTCTACGATGACAGCGGTACCCTGATCGCGGATTTTAACGGTATGGTATACAGAAAAAAAGATGCAGTCATAAAGGAGAGTAGCAATGATATACAATAAGATCGAATCGGCCCCCCGTGAAACGATAGAGCAGATACAACTGCAGCGGCTTCAAGATACCCTCAAGCGGGTCTACGCCCTGACGCCCTTTTACAAAAACAAGTTTGATGAAGCAGGCATCGCACCCGAAGATATTAAGAGTTTACGGGATCTGGACAAACTGCCCTTTACCAAAAAGCAGAATCTGCGCGACCATTACCCCTTTGGTCTTTTTACCGTACCCATGAGCGAAGTGGTCCGGGTCCACAGCAGCAGCGGAACCACGGGCAAACCCACCGTGGTTGGCTATACCCAAAGCGATATGGATGTCTGGGATGAAGTAATGGCGCGGGTGTTTACCATGAGCGGAGCCGCAAGCGAAGATATCGTGCACAACGGCTACGGCTACGGGCTTTTTACCGGCGGCCTTGGCTTTCACAACGGCGCCCAGAAGATTGGTGCCACGATCGTGCCCGCAAGCGGCGGGTTTACCGAGCGCCAGCTGATGCTGATGCGTGATTTTAAAGCTACCGTTTTGGCCTGTACTCCCTCCTTTGCGCTGCATATGGCCGAAGTTGCCAG
>JBNJFE010000007.1:3797-34752 GCA_051746505.1 Campylobacterota bacterium | reverse complement strand
TGCAAATATGCCATATAAATTTAGACAATCGTATTATTACGATAGTCTAAATATCAGGGATTTTATCTTTAAAGGATATACGATTCCTTATCTTATTGATGAGGATAAGGGTGTGATAGTGCTCCTTGATATTTTTAAATGGATAGACAAATAATAAATTACAGAAACTACAAGGAACTTGGATGGCAAAAAAAGACGCTAAGACGGATTTATGGGTTTATGATTCATTTTTTTGATAAAGGGTCGGACCCCATAAAAATAGGTCGGAGAATAAACTTAATTTTGGATAAAAGTTGGCACACTTTTGGCACACCTCTGAAAACGTCCAAAAGCGTCAACTTGCGTAAAGCCCTAAGTAAAGGGATTTACAATGGTCGGAGTGGCGGGATTTGAACCCACGACCTCTACCACCCCAAGGTAGCGCGCTACCAGGCTGCGCTACACCCCGGACCAGGATTGAAATTGTAGCAAAGTTTTCTTAAAATTGACTAAATCACAAGTTTCTTATGTCAACAAAGGTTCCGTTTTGCAGCTTGGCATGGTCTTTAAAGACTTCATACAGTCTCATCGCGGCGTCTTGGGGTGTCTGAATCGGGCCGTTTTTGAGCTTTTTGGCCGAGGGGTAGCGGGCGTCATCGACCTGGTTGATAATATGCTTGACCATGGGGGTTTGAACCACTCCCGGGGCAAGGGCCAGAAGCTTGGCTTTGGTAAAATGGTGCGCGTATGTTTTGACCAGCATATTCAGCGCGGCTTTTGAGACCGAATACGGTCCCCAGCCCTTTGACCCGTTTTGCGAAGCACCCGAAGAGATGGCGCCGATAAAATCCGGTTCGTTTTGTACCAGCAGGTCCAAAAGCACTTTATTAGCCCATACGTTCAGATCCATTACCTCCTCAAACGCTTGAAGACTGATCGCGGGGGCGTCGGCGATGGGGCCAAGCATCCCGGCGTTGAGCCAGACCGCGTCAAATGTGTTTTGCCCGATCAGCCTGCGAGCGCGGATACCGATGCGCTCCAGCTGGCTTAGATCGCAGGGGGTGAACTCAAAATTTGGCTGCGTAAAGCCCGGATCGTTTTTCCCAAGAGCGTACACATCGTATCCTTTTTGCAGGTACAGTTGGCACAGTGCTTTTCCCAGTCCGCTTGAAGATCCCGTGATTAAAATTTTAGCCACTTTTCTCTCCTGTTTTATTTTTTTGCAAATATGATACAATATTTTTTAAAGGAGTGCTATGGATTTGCGCGAAATTGTCTGGTTTTACGGCTTTTATTTAGGCGGCGGGATACTTATACTCGCAGCGTTGATCCATATGCTTTATAAACGCCGCTCCCCCGCCTCTATCTCCGTATGGCTGCTTTTAAGCGTGCTGGCTCCCTATATTTTTGTGGTTTTGTATTTTCTTTTTGGCAGCCGAAAGCGCAAAAATATCATCTCTAAAAAACACCTCAATCCCGGTTTTGTTCCCAGCAAAGCCGATGCTTCCGGTATTCAGACGCTGCTTGGGGCATACGGTATAGCAGGAGCCAGCAGCGACAACGACCTGCGCCTTTATACCCAAAGCAAGCAGGCGTATGAGGCTTTTATGGACGCGTTGCAAAACGCGCGCAGCAGCATCTATATCAGTACCTACGTACTCAAATACGACGTGATGACCAAAAAGCTTTTTGACCTGCTGCAGCAAAAGGCACAAGCCGGGGTTAAAGTGATCATTCTGACCGATACGGTCGGTTCTTTGGGATTGTATTTTCGTCAGTACCTGCTAAAGAAGCTGCGGCAAAGCGGTGTGGACGTACACTTTTTTATGCCGCTGCTAAAGTTTCGCGCCTACAGCCGCTTTAATCTTCGCTATCACCGAAAAATCTATATCATCGACAATGAGGTGCTTTTTAGCGGGGGGATGAATCTGGCCGATGAGTATATGGGACCGCAGGAAGATAAAAACAGGTGGATCGATCTGATGTATGAAGCAAGAGGCGAGGCGGTCAGGCGCTATTATGAAATCTTTGCCTCAGACCTTGCCTATACCGCAGCCCAAACGCTGCCTTCACTGCACCACTGCAGCAGTAAAAGCAGCGCCCACAAGCTTCAGGTGGTACCATCAGGGCCCGATGTGCAAGGAGACGTTTTGCTGGAAGTGCTGCTTGACAGCATATACAACGCCAAGCAAAGTATCCGGATCGTAACGCCTTATTTTATTCCCGACGAATCGATCTTACAGGCTTTGCACGTGGCTTCGCAAAAAGGGGTGTTTGTGCAAATCCTGACCGCAAAACGCTCAAATCATTTCTTTGCCGATATTATTCGCAGCAGTTTTATCCGTCAGCTTCGCGAGTGGGGGATCTCGACGCTGTTTTTTTCCCATCCGATGCTGCACGCCAAAGCCGCTGTTTTTGATGACAAAGCGGTCATGATCGGGTCACTGAACTTTGATTACCGCAGCCTGCTTTTAAATTATGAAGTGGTTACCATCTCTTATGACAAAAGCCATATCCGCCAGATGCAAATTTGGATTGCTAAGCTCGGCGCGCAGTCTGAAAGCGGAATTAAAAGGGCCGGGCGCCTGCGGCGGGTATTTGAAAATTTTATGCGCATTTTTGCGGCACAGGTGTAGAATATGGCAACCTTCGGTCTGCTTTGCTGGAACGTACACAAGCAAAACGATTCGGCAAAATTTGCGCGCGTTTTTGATCAGATAACGGGCAGTTACAGTTGTGATATTTTGTGTTTTCAAGAGTACAGAATGCATCAGGCCAGTGGGCAAAAAATGCCTTTTAGCCGTGTGTTTGCGCCCAATTTGCTGGGCAGAAAGAGCGCTTTTGGAACGATGACACAAAGCAGGTTCGCCCTGCAGCGCCACTGCATCTATCCCGCCGCGCACAAAGAGTTGTATTGTACGACATCCAAAAACGCGCTGCTTACTTCTTATACCCTAAAGAATAAAACGCTGCACGTAATCAATCTGCACGCGATCAATTTTGTTTTAACCTCTGCGTATCAGAAACAGTTAACGCAGCTTGAGGGGATTATTCAGAAACTGCAAGACCCCTTGATCATATGCGGAGATTTCAACTCATGGAACAGCGGACGCACAAAGCTTTTGGACGCTTTTGCGCACAAACACGGACTACTGGTGGCCAAGCCCGATAACAGGCATTTTGTCAAAACTTGGATGCAAAAACCCATCGATTATATTTTGTACCGCGGGTTGGGGCTGCAACAATGCAATGCCATAAACGCGCGGGTATCTGATCACAATCCGCTGTACGGAGAGTTTTCGTTTGAATGATGACAATGTGTAATATTGATAACGCATCCCAAGAGAAAAAAATTATCTATTAAGAAAATATTTATCTTTTTCTGCTATAATTTCATCAAGCCTCACAAGAAACAGGCGAAGAATCACAAAACAAATTAGGAGCGCAACATGTCTTGCAGTTCAGGTGCAAAAGAGAGAAAAGTAACAAAAAAAGCACCACAAACAGAACAAAACCCACAACAAGAGGAGAAAAAAATGAGTTCAACATTAGTACAACAAAGAATGCCCGAATTTGAAATGACGGCATATGACGCAAAATCAGGTCATTTTAAACAGGTTAAATCAAGCGATTACGAGGGCAAATGGACAGTCGTCTGCTTCTACCCCGCAGATTTTACATTCGTTTGCCCCACAGAAATCGCTGCGATGAACGCGAAATACGATGAGTTTGCCGAACTTGGCGTAGAACTGCTTGCGGTTTCAACGGATACGCACCATTCACACAAAAGATTTGTCGAAACAGAGCCTATACTAGAGGGCCTTAAAATGACAATCGGTGCCGATCCCTCTGGCAGAGTATCAGAAGATTTCGGCGTATTGATGGAAGAAGCCGGTCTTGCTCTTAGAGGCAGATTCCTGTTTAACCCCGAAGGCATTTGTGTCGCCCAAGAGGTACAGGCACCGATGGTGGGCAGAAACGTCAACGAATTTTTACGACAGGTAAAAGCTTGGCAGCACGCGACAAAAACAGGCGAAGTTTGCCCTGCAGGCTGGGAGCCGGGCGGAAAAACACTTCCGGTCAATACTGACGAAGAGCCTATGACAGGACGCGTCGGTGATTATATCACCCTTGATGAGATCGTCAAAAAATAAGTGTAATGCGAAAACTTTTTTTAGCGGCAGCGGCGGCGGTGTCCGTCTTTGCCGCGTCTTTTGACGTCGGTGATACAATCCCCTATACAAGTTTTAGCGATCAATTTGAAAAACCGCTTACCGTAACGCGGGAGACGCAAAAAGTCATCATTGTTTACGATAAGCAAAGCGGGCAGGATATAGACAAATTTATGCGCCAAAACAAAGGCTACCTGCAGCAAAACGATGCGGTACTTTTAAGTGACGTCAGCCGGGTTCCGGGATTTGTGATGTCTTTTTTCATGCTTCCCAAGTTTCAAGAGTATGAATACCAGATGGGACTGATCAAAGAGGAACAAAAGGCAGCAGATTTGCCCAGAAAAGGCAATAAGATAACAATCGTGCATCTTGATGCACTCAATGTTACCTCCATTGAATATCAAGATAAGTTAAAAGAACCCAAACCCCATACCTCAAACAGATAACTCTCCTTACCCCCTTTCCCCCAAAGGGGGTTTTTTCGTTATAATACGCCCAAAATTTCACGTTAGATTATCAAGAGGAGTTTTGAATCGAAGGCTTTATTATCAAAGTGACTCCGGCAAAAAACGAAGATATGATCGTAAGCATTCTCACAAGCACGGAACTGTTGACAACCTACCGTTTTTACGGGGCCAGGCACCCCATCGTGGGTCTTGGCAATATGGTCAACTTTGATATCGAAAAAAACGCCCACTTTCTGCCAAGGCTCAAGGATTTGATGCATCTTGGATTTGACTGGCTCATGGACAGAAGACGCGTTTATGTGTGGCAGCAGTTTGTCGCGCTGTTTTATGCGCATTTGAAAGATACGAGCTATCTGGAACCGTTTTATTTTGATCTGCTGCGCGATGCGGCCGGGCGAATCAGCCTGCAAAACCCCAAAAGGGTCGTGGTCGAAAGCTATATGCGGCTTTTAGAACATGAGGGAAGACTGCATCTGAATAACGACTGCTATATCTGCCACCAGCCTCTTGGCGATGAGGTGACACTGATGCGCAGCTTTATTCCTACGCACAAAGAGTGCGTGTATGCCAGCGAGTTTGACAAGAAAGCGGTTTTTACCCTTTTTCAAAGCAAACGGACGCTGCATCTGCGTGATCATGATATACAATATCTGTATAATTTAGTACTTAAAGGTTTATAATGCACGATTTGGAAAAAGAGTTTTTAGACAATAAAAACAGGGATAAAGACGTTTGGAGAATGTTTCGGGTGATGTCGGATTTCACCGAAGCGTTTGAAGAGCTTAACTCCCTGCCGCCTGCGGTGTCGATTTTTGGCAGTGCCAGGACAAACGAAGATGATTTTTATTACGCCAAAGCGTACGAACTTTCCCAAAAACTTTCGCAAAAGGGGTATTCCATCATTACCGGCGGAGGCGGCGGTGTCATGGAAGCGGGCAACAAAGGCGCCAAGGTTTCGGTGGGACTCAATATCGATCTGCCCCACGAACAGTCGATGAACCGCTTTGTCAACCTTGCTTTAAAGTTTAAATACTTTTTTACCAGAAAGGTCACCTTTATTAAATACTCGGTCGCTTTTGTCGTGATGCCGGGAGGTTTCGGTACGCTGGATGAACTCTCCGAAGCGCTGACGCTGGTGCAGACCGGACGCATGGGGCGCTTTCCCATCGTACTGTTTGGCAGCGAGTTTTACAAACCCCTGGAGGGCTTTTTTGAAAAGATGCTTGAATACGGGTATATCGACAAAGGTGATATGAAAAGTTATCTCATTACTGACGATTTGCAGGAAGCTATCGAGTTTATCGAACGGTTCCGACTGGGCAGCGATCACTTTGACATATGAAAACACTGACGCAGGGCTTCATCGTTCCAAATACCCCTGTTGTTGACTCTGGCCGTTTTCTGGGCGGCTTTGAGCTTGGCGCCATAACGCAGGTCATCGGTTGCAAAAGAACTTGCTATCATCCCCAGCCCGTTTTCCAAAACCAGCTGCGAATAATTCTTGGCGTTGCTAAAATGCACGATACACCGGCCCTCAAAAGAGTCCAGCATATATCCCTGCTGGATATGCAGCCGCCTGTTGACCTTTGATTCCCAGCGGCGTTTGATGGAGGGCAGGGCTTTTTGCAGCCGTGTTTTGCACTCGCTGCCCGCACTGCTTTCCAGCAGATCGTAAATACCAAAAACCCCGTAAGGTTTGCACGTAAGGCTGTAACTGCCGTAGGCAAAGTATAAAACAAAGTTTTTGCGTCCCTGCAGCAGCCACGGCTCTGCCGCATCGGCGGCTACGAATAAAAAGGCGCATAAAAAAATAAAACGTATAACTTTCATTAACCAACTTTTGGTAAAATTATAACAAAAATATACAATCATAAAGGCAGATATTACCGATGAAAAAATTTTTTATAACCCTGCTTTTTGCCGCATCGGCTTTCGCAGACGTGCATTACGCCAAACTCGAACCGTATGAAACCTATAATCTCAAAGCCGCCGTCAGCGGGCTTGTTACCGACGTGGCAGTTGATACCAAAGGTACTCTCAACCGTGGCAAAAAGATCGTTTCGCTGGATTCACAGGTGGATAAAGTACAGCTACGATCACAAAAAGCAGCGCTGGAAGAAGCCAGGGCGCAGCTTGAGATCAACAAAGAGGTTTTGCAAAACAATAAAAAAACGATGCAGAAGAAAAAAGAGTATTATGAACGCATCCAGTCATTAACCACGGCTTCAAAAACAGAAAAAGACAACGCGTTTTATGATTACGCGGCTGCGCAAAACCAGTATATGGGTACACGGGAAAAAATCTCTTCTTTAAAAGAACGCATCGAAACCACACGGTACAATATCGCCAATTTAGAAGATGTCATCGACAAAAAAAGCTTTGCCCCGAAGGGGTATATCTATGATATATCGGTTAAAGAGGGCGACTTTATCAATGCCGGTACGCAGGTTCTTAGCGTTCAGGATATCAGCAAAGCAAAATTGACGCTGTTTTTAAGCAAGCAGGAAACGCAAAATCCCAAGGTTTATATCGACGGCAAAGAGTATGAAAAGGGGTTTGACCGTATCTGGGAAACAACGGATGAAACCCATATATCAGCTTATAAAGCCGAGATTATTCTTACGTCCTATGATAAAAAGCTCGGCCAAATCGTACAAGTAGAGGTGAAATAATGGATACAAAGCAGTTGGATGAAGAATACGTTTTGCACACATACGCAAGACAAGATATCAATTTTACAAAAGGACACAACGCCGTACTTTATGACCAAGAGGGCAGGGATTATATCGATTTTGGCAGCGGGATCGCCGTCAGCAGCGTGGGGCACGGCAATAAACGTTTAGCCGATGCCATATGCACCCAGGCGCAAAACCTGATTCACACTTCCAATCTTTTTAGCATCAAACCCCAGGCGCAACTGGCCCAAAAGCTGTGTGAACGCAGCGGGTTTGATATGCGTACCTTTTTTGCCAACAGCGGGGCTGAAGCCAATGAAGCCGCGATCAAGATCGCCCGGCGCTACGGCGAGGAAGGCGGAGAACCCAAGCGGTATAAAATCGTTACCTTGCAGCACTCGTTCCACGGGCGTTCTATCTCAACGCTCAAAGCCACCGGGCAGGAAAGTATGCACAACTACTTCGGCCCTTATCCCGACGGCTTTGATTATGCAGCCGATATTGATGATATTTACAACAAAATCGATGATCACACCGTCGCGGTGATGATTGAACTGGTTCAGGGCGAGGGCGGCATCGAACCCCTTTCCAAAGCAAAGGTCCAGGAACTTTCCAAAGCATTGCGACAAAAAGATATTTTGCTGATCGTGGATGAAGTGCAGACAGGGATTTATCGCACCGGAGAGCTGCTGGCAAGCAACCTGTACGAAATCCAACCCGATGTAGTGACGCTGGCAAAAGGACTTGGCGGCGGCGTACCTATTGGCGCGGTAATGACGGGGTTGAAAGATATCTTCGCACCCGGAGACCACGGTTCGACCTTTGGAGGGAACTACCTCAGCACGCAGGCGGGCTTGACGGTGCTGGATATTTTGCACGAGTATGAACAAAGCGGCAGACTTGATGAGCATTTTTTATATTTCAGCCAAAAGCTTGATACTATTGCGCAAAAGTATACCAACCTGTTTGAAAAAAGCGTGGGCATGGGACTGATGCGCGGGCTTCGGGCCAAAAACGCCGATATCGTCAAAGATGTGTTTGCAAACTGTCTTGATCAGGGTGTGATCGTGCTTAAATCAGGTCGCAACACCGTGCGGTTTCTGCCGGTGCTGACTATTACAAAAGAAGAAATCGACAGGGGGTTTGAACGTTTTGAAAAAGCTATTGCTAAGCTGTAGTCTCTGCGTAACGGCTGTTTTTGGCGCAGATGATTCGATCCTTTCTAGCGACAAACGGCAACTGCTGCAGCTGCAGGAACAAAAGGCCGTCTATGACGCGGATTATTTGAAGAAAAACTGGATCGAACCGGTTCAGCTGCGGTATTCGCGCAGTGAGAATGAAGATACCGACGTAACCACGACGACAAAAAGCGTCTCCATCAGTCAACCCGTTTTTAAATCAGGCGGAATTTACAACGCGGTTAAATACGCTGATGCAACCAGAAAGAGTTCGTACAAAAGTATTGAAAGCCAGCGGCGCGATCTTGTCTCTCAGGCGCTGAACCTGCTGTATAGCTACAATAAAACCCGCTATCAAATCCAAAAGCAGCAGCTGCTGATACAAAATAACGAAATCGAGATACAGCGCAAAAAAGAGCAGTATCTTGCCGGACTGATCAGCAGCAGCGATTTGGACAGAGCGATCCTGGATAAAAACACCAACGCTACGCAGCTGCTGGAGTTGAAACAAAGCCTTTCAGAGATAAAAGCCGATTTTGCAAAAGTCAGCGATCTTGATATCAAAACCGCCGATACCCCGACATTTGATCTGGTGGACAAGGACAGTTACGTCAATAACAATATCGATCTGCTTGCCAGCAAGAGTGAAGTCCGTGCAAAGCGTTACAGCAGAAATATGACGCTTTCGCAGTATCTGCCAAGCGTATCGGTAAACGCCGAGTACACCGACCGGGAAACAGAAGGAGGGGCGCCAAGCACCCAGCCGCAGGAACAGACAACATACGGGGTTTCGGTATCCATGCCTTTGAGTATCAACAGTTACGACGATTATCAGCGGGCCAGGTACGATCATCTGGTCTCAGGCGCGCAGGTAGGCGATGAAAAGCGTTCGCTGGATAAAGAGTATGACGATGTTTTGCAAAAGATAGAATTGATCGAAGAAAAGATTTCGCTCAGCGCTGAAGATGCGAATCTGTACGAAAACCTGCTTGAACAGACAAAAGATCAGGTATATGCGGGCAATCAAACCAGTTACGACCTGCAAACGATGCGAAACTCCCTGCAGATTAAGCGCCTGGATAAAAAAATCTATTCTATCGACAAAAATATCCAGCTGCTTACGCTTTATATCAAGACAATCACTTCGTAAATGTTTCAAATCCACACAACCGAGTCTTAAAAGGAGAAAAAAACTCTTTTTAAGACAGGTTTTATTGTAAAATCTTCTTTTAAAAAGCAGGAGCACAGAACCATGGTAGATTACAAAGTAACCCCGACCGTTTTCGGACAGCGTCCCGAGTATAAAAATCCCGATCCCATCTTTTTGCAAGAAGTGACAGAGGAGGGCTTTTACAAACTCATGAGCGATTTTTACGATCTTGTCATAGAAAGCGATATCGCCAACTTCTTTCCCCAGGATGAAGCCCTTCTGGAACAGGTAAAAAAGCACAATACCAAATTTTTTATCGAAGTGTGCGGCGGAACGCCGGTATATTCGCGTGAAATGGGTCATGTGGATATGGTTAAAATGCATGAAGAGTTTTCCATCCCCGAAAAGGCCCGTCTTGAGTGGCTTGGGTGCATGAAAGAGATTTTGCAAGGCCTTGATATCAGCGACGAGGCAAAGCAGACTTTCTGGGATTATGTGGAAGTATTCAGCAAGCATTTGGTCAACGAAAAACCAAAAGCGACCACGTATGAAGATTTGGTAAAAGTGTAACAGCGTGCTGCAGCCTGTGGTAGATTTTATCCTGGAATCGGTTTCGGGTATGGGATACTGGGGTATCTTTTTCCTGATGGCCCTGGAGAGTTCGTTTTTCCCCTTTCCCAGCGAAGTGGTAATGGTCCCTGCCGGGTATCTGGTGTATAAAGGCGAGATGAATATGTTTTTGGTGCTTATAAGCGGTATCGGCGGATCGCTTTTTGGCGCGCTTGTCAATTACTATATCGCCGCGCGCTGGGGCAGGGCGTTTATGCTTCGCTGGGGCAGGTATATGTTTATCAACCCCCAAAAGCTCGCGAAGATGGAGCGCTTTTTCAGCGACCACGGGCATATCTCCACCTTTTCGGGCCGTCTGATTCCGGGGGTGCGCCAATATATCTCCTTTCCCGCCGGACTTGCGAAGATGGACTTGGCCCAGTTTAGTATTTACACCTCTTTTGGGGCGGGAATATGGGTAGCTATCCTGGCGCTGCTTGGGTATTATATCGGCGGGCAGGAAGCGCTGATCAAGCAGTATCTGCATATTATTATCATTGCGTTACTGATTTTGCTGGCGCTGCTGGCGTATTTTTATATCCGCGGTGTAAAAAGGGATAAATACTAGTTTTTAGCCCTTTGCTTGGGGGTTTTATTTGGCTATAATATTTGCAAAGTCTATTCTGAAGGGCGCATTTTATGAGCACTTTGCAAAAACTCTCTCATATCGCATCTTCTTTCAGCGTTCTTTATGCAGAAGACGATCCCGCTTTGCGGGCAAACGTCGTCAAGTTTTTGCAGCGTTTTTTTGGCAGTGTGTATGTCGCTGAGGACGGAATGGATGCGATTAAACAGTTTAAAGATAAAAACCCCGATTTTATCATTACCGACATCAAGATGCCTAAACTTGACGGTATGCATTTGGCGCGCCGTATCAAGTTTTTGGATCCGGGAAAAAAAATCATTATTCTCTCAGCCTATGATGATAAACCCTTTTTATACGAAGCGATCGATATCGGCGTCTTTCGTTTTGTCAAAAAGCCGGTGGATTTGGAAAACTTTTCGCAGGTACTGCTGGATTTGGTCGAATCAACCAAGCACGAACTCACGATCGAACTGCTGAAAAAATACAGTACCGATGATAATTTCGTCTTTATCTTTGAGGATAAAAAACTCAAGGTCGCCAATGATAACTTCTTAAACTTTTTTGCGGTAGAAAGCGAATCGCAGTTTAACCAGCGCTTTGAACATATCGATGATCTGTTTTTAAAACATGAAAAGTTTCTTTACACCACCTCTATTTCGTGGTATGACAAATTGATCCACCATCTTGACGCTTCGGTTCAGGTGTTGCTGCACCGTCACGACGGAGAGGTACGCCACTGGATATTAAAAGCCCACCGTATCAAAAACAGTATCTTCGCCCAAACGGCGTATGTGTTTGTAGCCAATGACGTAACGGCGCTGAATCTGCTTGGTAACGCGGAGTATAAAAACTCTTACGCCCAGAACCAAAAGGCGGTTTTGGAAATTTTAGACTATATCAAACAGCAGGGTTCCAGTATTAACCTGCTTAATTTTTACAAAGGCTTAACCATCACCAACGCCGGGCAGGTTGTTTTTGTCAGCAAAGACCGTATCGGGGTCAAAACCAGACCCAACCAGCAGCGCGCGATCAATAAGGAAAATAAGGTTGTGATCTCTTCAGATCTTTTGCCCGGGGATGTTTTGTGCGAAGAGGTTGAAAGCGTCAACCGCCGGGAAAACACTACCGTTATGAAACGCTACCGGCTGATAGAGAGTTCCCCGCGCAAAAGAAAAAGTATCCGCGTAGAGCCAGACAGCAATTACAGCGCGCAGCTGTATATCAATGACAAAGAGTTTAAAGTCGACGGGGTCGAAGATATCAGTATCAGTGCCGCGCGTATCGTGCTTTTTTCACTGCCTGCAGGCGTGCAGCCTGAAAAAGAGATCGAATTTTCAATCAGCTTTTACGGCAAAAGAACAAAAACGCAGGACCCGCAGGTGCAGTTTTCTCTCAGAACCGAGGCCAAGGTACTCAAAATCCGCAACCAAAACCTGCGTTATGAAGTCGTCCTTGAATACACCGATATTATACAGGGCAAAAAAAGCATCTTTGATTACGTGGCCAAACGCCAGATGGAACTTATCAGGGAATTTAAAAATATGTAAGGAGCAAGCCATGCAGCGATCACAGGTATTATACGAGGATAAAGTCCACAAATGCATTATGTTCAGTATCGACAGCGAAGAGGTGGGCGAATCCTTTCTTTCGGTCAATCAGTTTCTTTTGATCCAGGGCGGCAGCGCTGTCCTGATCGACCCGGGAAGTGACGCCGGCTTTGAAGAGTTAAAAGAGGAGATTGAAAGCTATATCACTCTTGACAAGATCAAATATATCTTTTTTTCCCATCAAGACCCCGACGTCGCTTCGGCTATTACGCAGTGGAGTATTGCCACCGACGCCAAGATTATCATTTCCAAGCTGTGGGTGCGGTTTTTGAGTCACTACGGGTTTATGGATTACAACCGGCTGGTGGCTTTGGAAGATAGCGGGGCCAAGATCGATTTCGGGCATGATTACCTGAAATTCGTTCCCGCCCATTTCCTGCACTCACCGGGAAACTTTTCCCTGTATGATTCCAGGTCAAAAATCCTTTTTTCAGGGGATATCGGCGCCGCGATCGTTTCGCAAAAAGCGCTGGATGAAACGAGTGTGAAAGAGTTTGACCATCACAAAGAGGCTTTGCATCCCTTCCACAGCCGCTATATGGCAAGCAATAAAGCGTGCCGGCTTTGGACTTCACGGGTTAAAAAACTAGATGTTTCCATGATCGCGCCCCAGCACGGGGCGTGTATGTCCGGTGCGCACGTGCAGCTGTTTCTGCAGTGGCTGCAGGAACTTTCCTGCGGCACCGATCTGATGGACTAAGCCATGGCCAAGACAGATCTTGCAGGCAAGCTTGAAGGGTATAAAAAAAACAATTACAAACTCCTGGTATCCGTAGCGGTTTTGTTTGCGGTCGTATTTGTAGTGTTTCTGTGCTATCTGCAAAGTTCGCAGTACGGCAAGCTTACAACCCGTATGCAAGATCGCATCAGCCACAGCGTATCCCACGTCATCAGCGAAAAACAAAACCAAAAAAAACATTTGCTGCAAGAAGCCTTTGTGCATGCCAGAAATTCGCAAGCCCTGCTAAACAGTGCTATCATATTTGCCTCTTCGCAGCCGCATTTGCAAAACGTGCGCTTTTACGGTCAAAACGGCGGGCTTTTATTTGATCTTGAAGGCAAGACGGAAGTTGACATCCTTGCCCCGCAGCTGCGTCCCACAACCCGGCAGGGCGTCAAGAGCGGGTTTGTCAAAGATGCGCGGGGCAACGGGGTTTTTGCCGTAGCAATCCGGGCAAACAACGGCAAAGCTTACATCGTGGCCGATTATTCGCCCCGGCTTCTTTTAGAACCGGTCAAAAGGCTGCTTGGCCAGCATGCGTACTGCTTTAGGAAAGACCAAAAAACAGAGGATACGTACAGTTATGAGGGCTTTAGTCTTCAAAGTCCGCCCGATCCGTTTTTTCTGCAGATTTTTGACAAGAGTGCCCACTACGACATGTGCGGGAATAAGCAGTATGTCGCCAAAAACTCTGCCTCAGCAAGCAGTTATATGCGTTATTTTTTCACCCCGGGTGACATTTACAACCCAGCCGGGCTTTCTTTGATGGTGTATAACGATGTGCAAAACTTCAACAAAGAGAGTAAAAAAATCTATTTGACCCTGTTCTTACTCGTGTTTGCGATACTGGTGCTGGTGGTTTCACTGTTTATGGTGCAGCTTAACACTTATAAAAAAGACCTCTTGCGTATTTTTCAACAAACCCGCAGCCAGCTTGACCGCCAGAAAAAGCGCTATGAAAGCTTTTTCCATCAAATAGCGGTACCTGCGTGCATTGTCGGTTCCAACGGGCGTATTACGCAGGTCAATGAGCGCATGTGCAGCGTTCTTGGGTATGACAAAAACGAAATGCTTCAGAAAGGGTTAAGCGATTTTGCGCCTCCAGGCTGGCAGTGGATGTATGAAGACGTATTTGCCAGCGCCGCGCTGCAGCAACAGGCAGAAGGGCTGCTGCACCTGCAGACAAAAAGTGCTCAGATCGTTGAGGCGCTTTTTAGTATCAGTGCCGACGAATTTGAAAACAGCGGAGGCTTTTTAGTTACCTTTGTTGATTTGACAAAGGCAAAAGCCAATGAAAGAGCCCTGGAGCAAAGCAGGACGTATCTGGAAGCGGTGTTTCAAGCCCAGCCCGAGATACTGGTCATTACCGACAACAGGCATATTGAAAGAGCCAATCAAGCCTTCCTGGATTTTACGGGATATGAAACGCTGAAAGATTTTAATAAAGACCACGGCTGTATCTGCGAACTGTTTGTTAACCAGCAGGGGTATCTTTACCCAAGCGCGACGGATGAGGGGTGGCTCAATGAAGTCTTGCGACATCCGGGCAAAGGCCATAAGGTCATGATGCAACGCCGAGGCAAACGTTATGTTTTTGCCATCCGGGCCAAAGCGTTTATGAGCAACAATATCCAAAAAGTCGTAGTACTGCTCAGTGATATAACCGAGGATGAAAACCTCAAACTGCGCTATCAGTTTGCCCTGGAAGGCAGCAGCGACGGGTTGTGGGATGCGGACATGGTGCGCAAAAAAGTTTACTATTCGCCGCGCTGGAAGCATATGCTGGGCTATGACGAGCGTGAGATCGGCGATGACGCGGATGAGTGGTGGAGCCGTATCCACCCCGATGATACGGAAGAAGTCAAAAGGATTCTTGACACGGCAGAAAAGTACGGCGAACCGATGCTGGAAAACGTCCACAGGCTCAAACACAAAAGCGGCCGCTATATATGGGTTTTTATCCGCGCTAAGATTATTTATGACAAGAGCGGCAAAGCTGTGCGTATCGTGGGAACGCAAAGTGATATTACCGATTTGAAGCTGCAGCAAAACGAGATTGAACTGCTGCAAAACGCGCTGGATAAAAGTCCAATCGGTATCGTGATCACCGATAAGCAGGGGCGTATCCAGTACCACAACAGTTGGCTTGAAAAGTTGACCGGTTATGAAGCGTGGGAATTAAACAGGCAGCCCATTGAAGATTTCATCTCAGAAAACAATGATCCCCAAAAAGTGCAGGAAGTAAACAAAACCACTGCATCAGGAGGCGTCTGGAAAGGGGTGTTTGAAATGCGCAGGAAAGATGGCACGACGTATGAGGAATACAATACGATTGCCGCGATTTTTGAAGATGACGCTATCACGCACTATATCGGTATCAAGCAGCAGCTGGAGGGAGAAACAAAGCTCAAATACCAACTGGAACAAAAAGAGAAGATGATGCTGGCCCAGTCCAGAAGCGCAGCCATGGGCGAAATGATCGGAATGATCGCGCACCAGTGGCGTCAGCCCATCAGCACGATATCTATGGGAGTGAACAATATCCTGGCCGATATCGAACTGGAACAGCTTTCGCAAGAAGTGCTCAAAGAACAACTCAATGACATTTTGCTGCAGACGTCGCATCTTTCTCAGACCATTGATGATTTCAAGGATTTTTTCAAACCCGAAAAAAAGCCGATATATACCACACTTGATGATTGCGTACACCAAACGCTGCAGATCGTGCAAAAAAGCATTGTCAACAACGCCATTGAACTGCAAACAGATCTCAACGCCAAAGATCGCATCCGAACCTATGACAGGGAGGTGCTGCAGGTGCTTTTAAATATTATCAAAAACGCCAAAGAGGCGATCCTGCACAGAGAGGTTGCGCAGGGCCAGATTCTTATCAAAACCCAAAGTAGTAAAAAGGAGGTCACGGTGTCAGTGTGTGATAACGCCGGAGGAATAGAAAAGCGGCATTTTTACAGGATTTTTGAACCCTATTTTACGACCAAAAGCGAACAAAACGGAACCGGTCTGGGACTGTATATGTCCAAAATGATCACCGATGAACATCTCAAAGGCACTCTGGATGCCCATAATACGCAGGAGGGGTGCTGCTTTGTTCTGCAGCTGCCCAAGGATTGTACAAAAGGAGAAAGCCATGTTTGATTCGATTAAATCTGTTTTTTCAAAAAAGCCGGTACAAACATTGATTGAACAAAGCGATATCGAGTTTAGCCACAGACTGCTGAGTAACGGTTTGTGGCTTGAGGGGGAAAACAAGCACAACCAGCGCTTTATAACGCAAAAATGTATCTTTGAATATCTTTTAAAGCATCAGTATCCCATACTCTTTATCGCAACAGCCCAAAATCCGATGAATGATCTTATCGAAGAGTTGGTTACCGCAGCCCGTCAAAGCCGGCGCTACCAAAAGATCACTTCCAGTATGAGTTCTGTCAATGCGCTGAATTTAAAAGAAGCCTTTCAAAATAAAAAAATCGTGCATATCGATCTGCAAATCTTTTCGGATTCGGATAAGAAAGTGGTTTTAGAACGGCTCAATCACCAGCTGAAGCTTTTTTTCAGTGACCTGCACGTCAATTTCAAAGCGTACGAGAAAAAAGAAAGCCTGCGGGGCGTGATCTTTATTGACCACTACGATGTCAAGGATTTTAAGGTGTTTACCTCTACGCAGTACTTTGAGACAATGCGCGATTATGAGATCGGCTATGTTTTCGGGGTTGAAAAGGAGTTTTTGAGCACTTCGATGAATGCGCACAAGGAAAAGCTCAAAGATATCAAGCACTTTACGTTTTTACAGGCTTAAAGCAGCGATTCCAGTTTTGCGTGCAGGCTTTCAGGCTGCAGGTGTGCCGGAGCGTGAAGGTAGTTTTTGCTGGCGGTAAAAACCAGCCCGCTTTGTAAAGCTTGTTCAAACGCGACTTTTGATTTGGATCGAAAAAGCACCAAGAAGTCGCTTTGAGCGTATTTGTCTTTGATCGTATCGGCAAAATCAGCCATTGTTTCATTTTCAAAATCAGCCACGATAAGATCGGGACTGAGAGCGCTTTGATGCAGCAGCAGCTGCTTGAAACTGCGTAACCCCTGAACGACAAGCTCACTGTCGTACGAAAGGACGAGGCGCTTAAGCTTTTCTAACTCATCAAAGTTTTCATTGACAATGCTTACTTGTTTTCGCTTTTGCTGTTGCAGCAGCGAAGATATTACAAGCAGGTGTTTATACTCGCTGTTATCGGAGTTTGGATTGCTTTTTGCCAAAAGCTCCTTAACATACGTTCTTGGTTTTAAAGGCAGTGAAAATCCCTGTCTTTTGTAGTCTGCTTGAATGGCGCTGCTTTCATTGGCAGCGGCAAAAATAGCTTTGCAAAGCGCTTTGAGCCGGTTTTCCAGGATCGTTTTAAATGCTTTTTTATATCCAATCCGCGTGCGGTTGTACAAAGCTTCAAAGGTATTAAACATGGCTCTTTCATGCTCTTCCAGTGCTATCTGGTCGCTGTTTTGCTCCTTGTGCTTTTGGTATGAAAGCTGAGGGGCAAGTACCAGGCGCTCTGAGAGCTGCCTGATCCCGGCATTGTCAAGCAGGCTTAAACTGCTGTAAAACTGTTCATACTCATAAAACTGATCAAACAGGTTTTGCACTCTTTTGCCGGCGTAATCCGGATCGGCTTGTTCAAAGCGTGCGTGCAGGTTTTGTAAAAAAGGTTTGAACTCGTGATACACAAAGTTTTTTGCGCTTTTGTTATAAGCCAGTGCTTTTTGCAACTGCCGTTCATAGTCGTAAAAATAAAAGTTTATAGCTATCTGGGGAGTGGCCTTTGTGGCAAAAGTCATGTTATCAGCTGCAGGGGGTTGTTTTGGCAGTGTTTTCATAAATGACGCAAGCAACTCTGAATCGATTGGCTTGATCAGGGTATACGCTTTCTTGAAAGTAGCCGCAGCGCTTTCAAGCTGTGGCAGGTGGCTTGATATCATGATGCGGTTAAACTGATCGGATACGCCGATTTTTTCCAGTGCGTGCAAAAATTCAAATCCATCCATCACCGGCATATGCGCATCCACAAAGATCGTATCGATAGCATCGATGTTTTCTTGCAAAACCGATAAACCGGCCTCTCCGTTATCTGCCTGAAAAAAGCGTTCATAGCCTAATGCTTTCAGCTTTTTGTGCAGTATTTTACGCATTGTCCTGCTGTCATCGATCAGCAATATTCCCATATATCTGTCCCCGGTTTCAAATTTGTGCCATTGTAGCCAAATCTATGAAACGTTCAAAGAAGCGTCATCTTTTTTCGTGCCGCTATCGCCGTTTTCGCGTTCTTGCAAGCGTTTTTCCTGCATCGCCTTGGATTCCATCATCGATGCGGTCGCTGCGATCTTAAGATCGGCTGAACTGGGATCGGCCGGGGCCAGGGCGGCGGCTTTGATCTTTTGGGCTTTTTGCATTGTAGCGTCGGGATCGGGTTCTTTGGAGGTATCAATAGGCACTTCCCCGCCTATGGCATACATTTTTTGATCAGGACCCTGCTGGTAGGAAAAACTGGCCCCGCCGGTGACTACCCCGCCGCCTGCGGCGATATGGGCGGCTTCGTGGGCTCTGACCTTGGCGTCTCTGGCCTGGAGTTTGGCTATCATCTCTTTGATTTTTGGATCGTCTTCGTACGTGTTTGTTTCAGGGGTGCTTTTTGTACCGTTTTTAGCCGTTTCGGGTTGGCTGTCTGTTTCTGTTTCGTTTTGGCCCGAAGCCTGGCGGATGTTTTGCGCAGGCGAGGTTTGCAGAGAAAAAGCAGAAAGTGCAGAATCAAGATTTGTCTGCATAGCCACCCCTTTTAGCAGGTCTTAGAGTGCGTCCTCGTCAAACTCTTCGGTTCGGATACGCACTGCTTTTTCAATAGGGCTGACAAATATTTTGCCATCCCCGATCTTGCCCGTTCTGGCCGTTTTCTGGATGATGTCGACAACCAGATCGACCTGGTTGCTTTTGACTACCAGTTCGATCTTGACTTTGGGGTTAAACTCCACGACATACTCGGCTCCCCTGTACATCTCCGTGTGGCCCTGCTGTCTGCCGTATCCCTTGACCTCAGAAACGGTCAGTCCCGTGATGTCGTTTTCCATCAGGCTCTCTTTGACATCTTCGAGTTTAAAAGGTTTGATAATGGCTTCAATTTTTTTCATCGATTGCTTCCTTTAATGAATGTTCAAGTTGTTCAATTTCTTCATTTTCGCCGTCTAACTCTTTTGCCTTTTGCAAATGTTGCCGGCTTTTGTCATATTCTTTTGCTTTGAATAACATTGTAGCATAAGCAATATGTGTTTTTCCATATTCGCTGTCAATTTCCAGTGCTTTTTCAAACGCTTCCCGCGCTTTTTCGTACGCACCAAGCTCCGTTTGCAGCTGACCGATAAATGTATAGGCCAGGTCGTTTTGGCTGTCAAATTTTATCGCGTTTTCAAAGGATTGGATTGCTGCTTCTTTGTTATCCAGGTTTTGCAAAATAAAGCCCTGTCGCATATAATTGTCGCTGTTTTCTTCCAGGATCAAAGCCGCTTCAATGCTTTTTTGCGCTTCGGTAAAATTTTCATTTGCGACCAGTTCATCGGTTTTATCCAGCAGTTCCTGCACGCGCTGCTGTTTGTACTGCTGTTTGGCTTCTTTGCTTTGTTGTATCTTTTCCTCCGCGCCGGGTGCCGGGGCGGGACGGTCGCTGTTTTGGGGACTGTCCTTGCGTACCTGCTGAAAGTTGCCGCTGTCAATCTGTTTGTAAATCATAAAGCCAACACCCGCGGCGGTTGCGAGCATGATTATCTGTACGATATCCATCATTGTTCCTTTGTTGTATTGTGTTTATCCACCAGTGCAAGCGAATCTATCGTGTTTTGCAAAATCTTTTTTTTCGCGCTTAAGGGTTTTATGAGTATGTTTTTTCGCGCTTTGTCCGTTTTGGGGTTGGATATAATGTCCATTACTTCTTTTTCCAACTCCCGCAGGCACTCGCTGATGCGTTTGTGGCAAAAATCCATCTACTTTGCCTTTGGGCGAAAGATGCTGATAACCTCTTCATCAGCCTGCATATATCCCGCCCCGATAAGATCGAGACAGTAGGGCACGGCGCCAAAAACGGCATCCAGGCACTCTTTGATCGATTTGGGCTTTCCGGGCAGGTTGATAATCAGCGATTTGTGGCAGATGCCTGCACTTTGTCTGGACAAAATCGCTGTGGGCACGTGCTGCAAACTGACCGCGCGCATCTGCTCACCAAATCCCGGAAGCAGTTTGTCACACACCGCCTGGGTCGCTTCGGTCGTTACGTCGCGAAACGCCGGACCCGTGCCGCCTGTGGTGACGATCAGGTCACAATGTTTTTGATACGCCAACTCTTTGAGCGTACTTTCTATCAACGGCTGCTCGTCGGCGATGCAGCGGTATTCATACTGAAGCTCATTTTGCAGGTAACTGCCAAGGGTTTCCATGATCGCTTTACCCGATATATCTTCATAAATGCCCTTGCTGGCCCTGTCGGAAGTGGTGACAACCCCTATTGTGATAGTATCCATCTATATCCTTTGAAACTTACCGTTTTGGTAATCTTTTTCTACATTGGCGTAATAATCCGTTATGCCGTGCATCGCGATGTAGATGCCTGGCTGCTTGAGAAACTTGACCGCCGCAATCGAGGTGGCAAGGTTGAAAACCGATTCATCCTGCTTGACGTAATAGGGATACATCGATCCGGTAAAGATGATCGTTTTGTCCAAGACTTCCAGATGTTGGTGGACAAACGCGCAGCTTGCTTTCATCGTATCGGTGCCGTGGACGACGATGACGGGATGGCTGCACGTTTGGATCGTTTCGGTCAGTTCCATCCGGTCGTGGTCGGTCATATCGTTGGAATCTTTGTTGATAACGTTGCTGATGGAAAAACTGATATTGTCGTATGTGTTTTCTAAAATAGTTAAAATCGATTCATTGGACGCGTCAAGCAAAAAACTGCCCGTGACGGGGTCGTATTTTTTGTTAAACGTGCCGCCGGTGTTGATAATGTCAATATGCATATACGCTCACTTACAAAAAATTTAAAACGGCTTGTTTGATATCATCTTTGTCAATGACTTCGTCCTGGGCCGCAGGCTTGTCAAAAAGGCCGCTGATACGGGGCGTAACCGCGATGTTAAAGCGTTCTTTCATCTTTTGCAGCGCTTCAAGGTCACTTAAGCCGGCTTCGCCGGTAACCGCCTGCCAGACATTGGGCGCAAACTTGGTCCACTCCGCGGTGGAGTAAATGACGGTGACTGCGTCTTTGTCCGCTTTGCTTAGCGTTTCAAACCCCGTGGCGGTGTGTGGGTCCATGATATACCCCTGTTTGGCATAATGCTTGATAACGGCAAACTCTTTTGCGTCACAGCTGGCCACGGCGTCAAAATCCTCGCGCAAAGCGGCCAGTTCGTCCCGGGTGAGTTCGTATCTGTTGTTGTCTGCCAATTCATCCATCAACTCTTTGGTCCTTTGGGGACCGAATTTGTCAAAAAGCACGCGTTCGACGTTGGAGGATTTTAAAATATCCATCGCAGGACTGGCCGTGTTATGCAGCTTCTTGCGGGTTAAATCGTAGCTGCCTTTGGTGATCAGATCGGTTAAAACATCGTTTTCGTTGGAACTGATAAGGATTTTGTTAATGGGCAGACCCGCTTTTTTCGCGTAGTACGCTCCAAGGGCGTTGCCGAAATTACCGCTTGGTACGGCCAGGTTGATTTTTTCGTTCAATGCAATCACTCTCTGGCCAAGCAGCTTGGTATAGCTTTGGATGTGGTAAATGATTTGAAAAATGATGCGTCCGAAATTGACTGAATTGGCCGCGGAAAGATGGGTATCTTTGCGCCCCAGCTGCTGTCTGAACTCGTTTGAGGACAGCAGTGATTTCAGCGCGTTTTGCGCATCGTCAAAATTGCCCTTTATTCCGATGACTTTGAGATTGTCCGCATCTTCAGTCACCATCTGCAGGCGTTGGACGTCGCTGGTGCCGCCTTCGGGATAGAGGCAGACGACCTTGACGCCGGGCCGGTTTTTAAAGGTTTCCAGCGTGGCCGGTCCGGTATCGCCGCTGGTGGCTGCCATGATCAGGTACTGCTGGTCTCTTTGCTTTGCCAGGTGCGACAGGATATAGCCAAAAGGCTGCAGGGCCATATCCTTAAACGCTCTTGTGGGACCGTGGTAGAGTTCGCTGACGTAGACGTTGTCCTCAACCTGTTGTAAGGGAACGGGATCGTTTCTGTCGTCAAATTCATCATAGCGGCTGAGGGCTTCTTTGATGACCCCGGGTTCAATATCGATGCCAAAATGAAGTAAAAAATCATATGCCAATGTTTTGTAAGAACTTTGTACATGTTTTTGCAAAAAAGCATCATCGATTTGGGGCAGCCAAGCGGGTACATACAAGCCCCCGAAACTTGCCGAAGGGTTTAAAATCGCTTCTGAAAAACTGACTTTTTCTTTTCTGTCTTTTTCACAGCCTCGTGTTTGAATAAACTGCATATATCACCTTAACGTTTTTAAGGGTATTATACCATATTTGCCCGCAGATACGCCTCTATTTTTTCATATACGTCATCATTGATCCGCAGGCGGAGATTGAGAGTTGAAAGCGGAATACGCGGGTCGATTTTGACCGCGTCTTTCTGTGTGGCCAGGATCGAGTCGGCTTTGTATTGCTGTAAAAGAAAACGCAGGGAATTTGTATCAAAATAAGCGTGGTCGCTGAAATAAACCTTTTTAACGACCCCTTCAGGGAGGTAGGGATCAAGCCTGCGGGGGTTGGCCAGGGCCGTGACCAAAACCATCGTTTTTTGTTGATTGGTTATGCTGACCTTTCTAAAAAAGTCTCTGTTTTCTACAGCCTGCGCGTCGGCAAATCTGTGGCTGAAAGCAAATTCCCTGAAAGGCCCTGAGGGAAAGGGCAGGGAGTTTGGGATATGTTTTGGAAACAGCAGCAGATCGAATTTTTTGATTGTGACCCTGTTAAAGCCGTCATCTAACAGGATGAGCCTGCTGTCAAGTTCTTTTGCCTTCTTGATTGCTTGTACCCGGTCTTTGCTGACAATCACCGTGGCGTTTGTACTTTTTGCGATCAGCATCGCTTCATCGCCGGCGCTGAATACGTCGGTACGAATGTGGCCGTTTTGGCTGACAAGGACCATGCCTTTTGATCTGCGTCCGTATCCGCGGGAGATAACACAGACATTGTCATAGCGTTTGGCAAGTTCGATAATAAAGGGGGTTTTGCCGCTGCCGCCGACAAGCAGGTTGCCGATGCTGACAATGGGAATGCCGTAGTCTTTGGGGCGTGCAAGAAGGCGGCGTACCAGCATATAAAAACCGTAAAGAAAAGACAGCGGTAAAAGAAAAAAAGAGATTATGCGGGTTGAGAGGGTGGGCCGAAAAAACAGTGTCTCGACCCAGTCGTGAAGGCGTTTCACCCCCGCTTTTTGACCACGTCTTCGATCTGGTCACACACGTAATGGGCTTCTTTGTCGCTCATCTGCGCAAAAAACGGAAGAGACATCACCTTGGCGTAGTTTTCAAGCGCGTTTGGAAACGAGTAAACCTTGAGTTCGTATTTGGCTTTGTAATAGCTGGTCATATGCAGCGGAATATACTGCAGCGCGATACTGACCCCGCGCTTTTTGAGTTCGCTGGCAAAGTTGTCACGGTTGGTATTGATTTCGACAATATATTGCAAAAAGTTTTGGTTAAACTCTTTTGTGGGGGTTTTGACCCCTTTGAGTCCCTGCAGGCGTTCATCATAGATGGCCGCGACGGCGTTGAGCCGCTTGATGCTTTCATCCAGTGCCGAAGTGACGTAGCGGCCGTACGCGGCGTTGAGTTCGCTGATATCATAGCCCCATCCGGGTTCGACGACATCATAAAGGTAATCCAGGTTGCCAAACTCGTCCCATCCTTTTGTTTTGATACCGTGGGATTTGATCAGCCTGGCCCTGGCGGCCAAATCTTCGTCATCAGTAACCAGCATTCCCCCGTTTGCCAGTGATCCCGATCTGTGCGGAGCGAAACTGAACGTGGTCATATCCGCTCCGGTGGCGCCGATCTTTTGGCCCTTAAACGTCGCGCCAAGCGCGTCGCTGGCATCTTCGATGATTTTGAGCTTGTGGTCTTTTGCGATCTTGTACAGCCGGTCGAGATCGACGCTTTGGCCCGCGATATGGTTAACGATCACGGCCCGAAGCTTTTTGCTCTTGTTGGCTTCAATCGTCTTTTCCAGCTTGTCCAGATCCATCAGGTAACTGTTTTTGGCTACATCCACAAAGATCGGTTCGGCGTCAAAATGGCGCACGACTTCGGGAACGTTGACAAACGCGTTGACACTGCAGATGATCTTGTCGCCTCTTTTGAGATCAAGCGCGCACATGCTCAGATGCAGCGCAGAGGTACCGCCGTTGGTCGAAATCGCTTCCGAAGCGCCGATATGCGAGGCAAACTCTTCTTCAAGCGCGTTTATCATAGAATATTTGCCGGCAATGGCATCGCTGATATTGTCTTCCAGTTTCCTGGAAGTCATCGGTTTGTAATAGGGGATTTCCATCATCTTGGGCTGCCTTTATTATCCGTTGGTTTGTTCGAATGAATTATTATTATTTTATTTTAATTTTTATCAAAGTCAGCTTAAAACCCATCCGGCTTTGGAAAATAATAGCGCTTTTGCTACAATTTGGCAAAAAGGATAGATTTGATGCAGATAAAAACACGCCCCATGGGCGACTTGATGACAAACTGCTATATTGTAACCGCTGAGGACAAAGACTTTATCATCGACCCCGGCGTCGGAGCCCTGGAGTGGATCAAAAAAGAAGCTGACAACCCCGTAGCCGTTATCAATACGCACGGCCATTTTGACCATGTCTGGAGCAATGACGCGGTGAAAAAGCATTTTGATATTCCGCTGTACGTCCCAAAAGATGACGCGTTTATGCTGGAACAAGATCCCTTTGGTATGGGCACGCCCCCAAGCACGCCCGATTACAGGATCGATCCGGATGAAGAGGTTGTGATAAGCGGGCAGAAGTTTGTTTTTTTGCATTTTCCCGGCCATACTCCCGGATGCAGCGTGATTGAATGCGGCGATAACTGGTTTAGCGGGGATTTTATTTTTAAACACTCGGTGGGCCGCTACGATTTTCCTCTTTCTGATGCCAGGCTGATGAAAGAGAGTGTACAGAAGGTTCTTGCCTGCACCGGGGAAAAGACAATCTATCCCGGACACGGCCCCCAGACGACCCTTGCGGCGGAAAAACCCGTACTGCAGATGATTTTGTCGCAGATGTAGGGGTTACTTTTTCTTCTGCGCCTCGCTTCCGCCGGAGGCGGGGACGCCGACTGGTTCGCGGTTCATTTTTTCGATATCGTCGGTGTTTTTAGCCAGCTTGAGAGAAAGCACGTGTTTTTCTAAGACCACGGCCATAAACTTGCCCTCAAGGACTTTGACATCATTGACGTAGCCGGTGACGTTAATCTCTCTTTTTCGGCTTTCTTCGTGCAGCTGCTTGGCTTTAAAACGGATTTTGTCTCCGACCTTGACGGGTGAAAGAAATTTGCAGTTGCTGTTGACAAGAACGACGTTGGGGTCATTGACTGCCGCCATCGCGCAAAAATCCGCCGCGCCGAAGGTGAAACCGCCGTGAACCAGATGGTGGGAATCCACGCTCATCTCTTCGGAGGTGACAAGTTCGACCTGGGCTTCGTTTTTTTCGATTTTGATCAGCTGGCCGCAGAGGCCGTTATTGATACGAAGGTGGGTTTTTAACCCTTTTTCCTCATTGGACTGCAGTTCTACGGACTCATCCATTGTATGCCTTTGTGGTTAAAATGAAAACTTATAGCCGCGGCGCCTGACTGTGTGGATCACCTGCGATCCAAGCGCGTTTTTGAGGCGTTTTCTGATCTGGTTGATCGCAACTTCGACGGTGTTGTCAGAAACATATTCGGGTTCGTCCCACAAAGCGTTGATGATCTCATCTTTTGAAAACACGCGGTGCTTTCGCAGCGCCAGGTACGCCAGGATGTCAAACGTCTTGCCGTTGAGCGAAATAAGCTTTTGGTTGCCAAGCACCTCTTTTGAGGGAATGTCAATGGTTAAGCTTTTTATACATATCTGCTTTTCAAACAGATCGCGCATGTTTGACTGAATGCGCACCGCAAGCAGCGGTGCCGAATCGGTGTGGGTATACACCACGTCACTGACGCCGAATTTGAAAAACTCAATCTGCATACGCTCAGATTCGTTTAAAACAATAACTTTGGTCTCTTTGTTCTTTTGCTTGATCTCGCTCAAAAAGCGCTTGAACGACAGGGTGATGTCGGCCTGGTCGATCAAGACCAATTCATAGTAACGAAAATCCGTGAAGTTGGTCGCATCGTATGTATCTTCCGCACAATCCATTATGCAGAAAAAATCATCATCAAAGCTACGCTCGACATCTTCAACAAACTCTTCACTCAATCCTACAGCTAAAACTCTCATTTAGTAAATCCAAACTAAAATTTTTTCGCAATTATACTCAAAAAACGGTGGAAAAAAAAGCTATTATTTAAGCTATGTTTAATAAAAGTTTTGGAAGCGCCTGCATTAGGCGTTTTAAATAACAAAATTTTCTTAAAAAAATGCTTTTAAAAAATCAAAATCGCCCGATTTTACTTTTTAATTGAAATTTGAGTATACTAAAGCAAACCCAACGCAGTACGGTAAAAGGGATGGTATGAAAACAGTTTACCTTATCAGGCACGCCAAATCAAGCTGGAAAAAACCCGTCAGTGATTTTCAGCGGGGATTGAACAAAAGAGGCAAGCGGGATCTGCCTTTTATGGCTTCTTTGATTAAAGCAAAACAGCTCAATCCCGACGTCATCTACGCCTCGCCCGCAAAACGGGCGCGTAAAACGGCCGATAAGATCGCTTCGGAGTTAGAAGACAAGGTGGTCAGCTACGATGAAAATATTTACGAAGCAAGCTACCAAGACCTGCTTAAGCTTATTCACGCCCTGGATAACTCCCTGCACGAAATTTTTATCGTCGGCCACAACCCGGGGCTGAATATGCTTGCGGAGTTTTTAACGGGCAAATATATCAAAAATATTCCCACTGCCGCCGTGTACGGGATGGAGTTTAAAGTCAACGACTGGAGAGATGTAGGCAAGGCCTGCGGCAGTGAAATACTTTTTGAATATCCCAAAAAGTATTTGAACAAAGATGATCATTAACAGCGTGTAAAGTCTGCCTATGGAAAAACAGACACAAAAGTTGTCCAATGCGCTGCAAGCCGGGTTTGTCGGCGAAAACGAAGCGTTGCTGCAAGAGGTTCAAAAGCGCTATAAAAGCACCCGCGTGCTTGATCTTGATACCCTTGCCCGGCTGGAGAGCATTGATTTTGATATTGTTTTTATCGTATTTAAAGATAAAGATATCAAAAAGCTGTTTTTATCTATTGTCAATTTAAATCTCACCGTCGCAGTGTTTACTCCCTTTTATAACAATCTCACTTTCTTAAAAAACGCTCTTCGTTATAACGTCAGTTTTGTTGAGAATGACAGGCTTGAAAGCAGCGCGTTGCAGAAAGTGTTTGCGCTGATTGACAAAAAAGCCCTGGCAGTGTATGAAAAACAGCTGCAGGTTAAGCGCCACGAAATGATTACAAACGCAAAGTTGCAGGCGCTTATAATGCTCAAGCATAATAAACCCGTTTTTATCAATAACTACGCCAAAGAACTGCTTGGTATCGAATCAAAAGAGGAGTTTGCCAGGCAGTACATGGAACAAAACACACCGCTTTTGGAAGTGCTTTTTGGCAAACAGAGCCAAAAACTGTTAGAAATCGATGTGGCCAAAAGCGGTTCGCAAACCTTTCTTGGTTCAAGTTCTATCCAAAACGACAGTGTTATCGCCGCTTTGGTTCCCATCCCATCCGCGCTTTTTCAAAACAAAGACAGTATGCTTGAGCGCATCGGCTTTATCGAAGAGTTGAAAAACGCCATTGCTCATCTGCAGGTAGCCACGCAGAACAGTTTCTGTATTGTTATGGCAAGTCTGAGCAATTTTGATTCGATCAGGGATCAAAACGGCAGTTACGAAACCTTTGAGTTTTCCAAGCAGATCGGCCGCTATATCCAGCAAAGCGTCGACAACTCCGCGCTGCTGGCGTCGTGGCAGGCCGGAGGGTTTGTACTGCTGGTAGAAAACAGAAAAAAAGCCGCGATCGATGAAACGCTGCAGGCGCTTAATAATACCATCGGCGAGGAAGTGTTTGCCGATAAGATTATTCCGTTTTTACAATTTGCAAGTATCAGTATCGACAGTCAAAAAGATGTCAACAAAACAATCAATATCATTGATACCTTCTTTAGCGACGGCCTAAGCGCAGAACAGGCCCGGCAGTACGACTATTTTCAGCTTTCTCAGATCAGTGAAGCCATGGATGACACCCAGAAAATTTATCGCTATCTCAGCAACATTATGTACAACAACGCTCCGCTGAAACTGCTCAATATTTATAAAGGCGTGCATATCTCGACCACCGCTTTTATCTCCAAGATCGAAAACAACCACATCTATGCCGAGGTCAAAAATGTCCAGCTGTACGCGATGCAGGTTGAAAAAAGTACGGTGATTCAATCGGTCAACCTGCCAAAAGATTTGGAAGTGGAAGTCGTGCATATCGATTTGAAAAAATCGTTAGCAATCTTTACTTATCCCAGACTGCTGGAATATTCGGCCAACAACAGAGAAACCACAAGAGTCCAGAGCGATTTTCGCTTCCCCGCAAAGATCAAACAAGACAGGGTGGTGCATTCAGGAGAGATACTGGATTTGTCAATCAAATCCATTGCGGTCAAGCTTCCAAAAGCGGCTTCACAACAGTTTGAACGAGGCGATGTGTGGGTGCTTTTTCGCATCCCCATAGAAAGTATGGATGAGGGCTTTTTCAACGCCCAGATCGAGGGCAATCTGATCAAGTTTGAAGAGGTTGATGAACGTTATGTCAAAGCAGTTATCATCTTTGAACTGGATGAACCCGATGAGAGTTATCTGCTGGAGTATATTTACAACCGGCAAAAAGAGATCATCAAAGAGATCAAAACCATTGCCATGAAGGGATTGGCAAGGTGAGTTTGGATAAAATTACAAAAAAACAGAGCTAAAGGAAATAGATGCGAGCATTGATTTCAGTCAGTGACAAAGAGGGTGTGAGTGAGTTTGCGCAGGGGTTGCAAAACCTTGGATTTGAGATTATCAGCACGGGCGGTACGCTCAAAAAAGTCCGTGAAGCGGGTATTGAGGCTATTGATATCAGCGAAGTGACCAAGTTTCCCGAGATGCTTGACGGGCGCGTTAAGACGCTGAATCCTTACGTCCACGGCGGGATTTTGTACAAAAGAGACAATGAAGACCACAAGCAGACCGTAGATAGCCACGGCATTGAGGGCATCGACCTGGTGTGTGTGAATCTATATCCCTTTAAAGAAACCATAGCAAAAACGGATGATTTTGATACTATCATTGAAAATATCGATATCGGCGGGCCGGCGATGGTGCGAAGTGCTGCCAAAAATTTTGCTGATGTGCTGATTGTCACCGATAAAAACGATTATACAGGCGTGCTTGAACGCTTGCGGGATAAAAGTGATGACCTGCATTTTAGACAAAGCCTGATGATCAAAGCCTACGAACATACCGCAGCCTATGACGCCATGATCGCAAATTATATGAATGAACGCTTTAATGAGGGCTTTGGCGATAAGCAGTTTGTCGTAGGCAATAAGGTCCAGGATACCAGATACGGCGAAAACCCCCACCAAAAAGGGGCGCTGTATCAGTTTGAGAATCATTTTGACAAGCACTTTAGTACGCTTAAAGGCGAAGCCAGTTTTAATAACCTCACCGATCTTAGCGGCGCGGTCAAGATCGCAAGCAGCTTTGGCAGCCAGCCCGCCGTGTGTATCGTCAAGCACGGCAACCCCTGCGGTTTTGCGATCAAGAACGATTTGCTCTCAAGCTATACCGAGGCGCTCAAATGCGATCCGCTCTCAGCCTTTGGAGGCGTGGTTGCCGTAAACGGTGTGGTTACACAAAAAATGGCGCAAAAGATGAATGAGATCTTTTTGGAAGTGGTGATCGCCGGGGGCTTTGAGCAGGGCGCGCTGCAAGAGTTTGAAAAGAAAAAGCGCCTCAAGCTTTTCAGCCAAAACAGCGACTTTTTGCAGCCAGCGCGCGATAGCCATGATTTCAAGCATATCGAAGGCGGCTTTGTGTATCAAAACAGTGACTGCATCTGCGACAACGAAGTTAAAAACGCGCATCTTAAAAGCAAAACACAGGCTTCATCCCAGCAGCAAAAAGATATGGAGATCGCGTATAAACTGGCAGGCCTTACCAAAAGCAACTGCGTGACATACGTCAAAGACAGCGCGCTGGTAGCAGTGGGCATGGGGATGACAAGCCGGGTTGACGCGGCCCAGTGCGCGCTGAAAAAGGCAAAAGAGCAAAATCTTGACGTTACCGGCTGCGCGATGGCAAGTGAAGCGTTTTTTCCTTTCCGTGACAGTATCGACGCCGCGGCCAAAGCCGGCGTGGGCGCTATCATCGAACCAGGCGGCAGTGTCAGAGATGATGAGGTGATCCAAGCAGCCGATGAACACGGCATCGCGCTGTATTTTTCCACCGTGCGCCACTTTTTGCACTAAGGACAGCAGATGAACAGGCTTGTGTTAATTATTATCGCCGTGCTTTTGCCGCCTTTA